>NZ_JAMXAY010000058.1 GCF_025460835.1 Parapedobacter soli
TTAGTTTATGAAAAATCTGTCCAACGATTGGGGGGAATTATATTTCCATTCCGAAAATGGCTACTTTCCCAACACTGTTACTATGAATACCAAATCCATAGGTTTTCGCCAAGGGCGATGTTCGTAAACAAGCTTGTCCCTTTGAAAAGAATCGTTCTCTTGCTTGTTTGTATTCTGCTTTGGTCAGATTGTTTCGGTCGGCAAATATCTGAAACAGTATATCGTCAGAAGTATACTTGTACGGATTTTGAGCAATCAGTTCGTACTGCATTTCTGCAACAGTCTTTCTATCTTTTGCAGGGGGCTTTATTCCGCTCTTTGCTTTGGTGTCTTCTGCCACTTCAATAAAAGTGTCAAAATAATTTGTGGTATGAACTTTCATTATCCTAAGTTATAAAAGTGATTTTCCTGAATGATTTTACCTTCCGTCCATCTCTGAACCGATATTTGTTTGTAGTCAAGTTTCCCAAACATTTTATTAGTAAAGATGTAGTGCCAATGAGCAACCGATAAATTTTCTTCAACAATTGTCGAAAGTAATTCGAGTTTTTCAACTTCTGAATTAGCAATAAAATTTTCAACCGATTTTCTAAAATTTTCTATACCTTTTGTTGGCTCACTACTGTTGTCTGTTGAAATGATGTTTTGGTCGTAAAATTTGTCAACCGCTTCAATGAACTTGTTATTTTGAATTAAAGAATAAAATTCTTCTACCGTGTCTTTGAAATTTTTCATATTTCCATTTTTAAAGTTGTTTTTGTCTATTTATATGGTAGTCTTTTCACAATGACCGCTAACTCTTTAATATGCGCAATTGCCTTTATTTAAGGTTTTTAATCAATTGTTTGTTATTCGTATTTAAATCAGCAATTTACGTTTCGCTCCCATACTGCGCATTCCGTATTAGTTTTTCATGCGCTGCCTCTTTGGTTATCCAATATGCGCACTGCGCATTTCGGATAATTCTCCCTTCCTGCCTGCCAAAACTAGCCAAACCCAGCCACGGTCCCATACGGTTTCCCGTAAGTTAAAACGGGTGGTTACCAGTGCCGTTTCGGCATCGCTCCGGCCGCGTATTCGTTATTATTTTGTTAATGTCCGGTTTATCGTATCCGCCCGACCAACTGCATATTTTCTGATTAATTGATCGGCTGTAGTTTTACGCCCAAAATAATAAGGTTATGAAGTATCCGCCCGACCAACTGCATATTTTCGGTTTAAATGATCGTCTTTAGCTTTACGCCCAAATATTATTGATATGAGAGAGCGTAGAGAGTACATGTTTACCCTTGTCCGCCAGTGGCGTGAGAGTGGTTTGACCCGGCAGGAGTTCTGTTTGCAACACGGCATTACCCTGTCCAAGTTCGGTTATTGGATCAGTCGCTGGAAAGAGGATCAATTCGGCGGGGATAACGGCTTTATTCCGATGGGTTCCCCCAAGATGGCAGGCCATTCTGTCTTATCGGTTATCTATCCCAACGGTGTGCGTCTGGAAGTGCCTTCGGCCGATCTGGGATTATTGTCCCGGCTGATTGCCCTCGCCTGATGTTCAGCCTGGGATCTTCGCACCGTTATTACTTGTACGGCGGCCATTGTGATATGCGGAAAAGTTTTGACGGGCTTTGCGGGCTGGTGTCCTCGGGTTTGGGCCGTGGGGCAACAGGCGGTGATGTGTTCGTGTTCCTGAACCGGCGCCGTACGCACATGAAGCTTTTGCACTGGGAGCACGGCGGGTTCGTGCTGTATTACAAAAGACTGGAGGGCGGCACCTTCCCGCTGCCCAAAAGCAGTGCGCCGGGCGGTGAGATCGACTGGAGCGAGCTGGTGCTGATGGTGGAGGGGATCGTGGTGGAGAAGAGCCGTAGGCAGCATCGGTTTTCACTGAAAAAAGTAGTCTGAAGCAATCAAAAACATCGTTTTTTGCTTGCGTAACCCGCTGGTTATTTGTATTTTTATGCCATGCAAACGGCACTGGAANTAGGCAGCATCGGTTTTCACTGAAAAAAGTAGTCTGAAGCAATCAAAAACATCGTTTTTTGCTTGCGTAACCCGCTGGTTATTTGTATTTTTATGCCATGCAAACGGCACTGGAAAACCTATCGAAAGAAGACCTCCTGAAGGTCATTTCCAGCCGTGATGAAGCCTTGGCCGAGCGCGATGAAAAAATAGATTATCTCACCCAGGAACGGGACCGCTTAAAACATCAGGTTGAAATGCTCCGCCGGATGCAGTTCGGCCAGAAGCGCGAGCGCTTCGAAGGCGACCCTAACCAGACATCCCTGCCTTTCGATGCCGAACCCGCCGTGGTGGAGCAGCAGCAGGAAGAGATAAAGCAAAAGATCGAATATGTTCGCAAACGCCCGAACCACCACGGGCGGGCGAAACTGCCTGAGCACTTACCAGTAGAAGAAATCGAGATCCACCCTGAGGGTGATCTGTCGGATATGGTCTGCATCGGCAAAGAAATCACCGAGGAACTGGAATGCGAACCTGCCAGATTCTATATCAAACGGTATATCCGATATAAATATGCCGCTAAAAACGGTGAAGGGGTAAAGATCGCGGAGCTTCCCGAGCGGGTGATCGACAAAGGAATCCCCGGAGCTGGATTACTGGCAATGATATTAACCGGTAAATACCAGGATCATCTTCCACTATACCGCCAGAAGCAGATCTTCGCCAGGGAAAACATACAGATACCTTCCTCCACGATCGAAGGCTGGACAAAACAGGCGCTGGAAAAGTTGGAACCCCTATACGAACAGCTTGTTTACCATACCAAGACCAAAGGCTACCTGCAGGTCGATGAAACAAGAATTAAAGTACTGGACAGTGATAAGAAAGGGGCTGCCCACACCGGTTGGTATTGGGTATACCATGCTCCTTTGGATGGAACGGTATTGTTTGATTATAGCCCTACCCGCGGCAGCAGCGCGCCATTACCCATGCTGGGGAACTTCAAGGGATATCTCCAGAGTGACGGATATGGCGTGTACGAAAAATATGGCAAAAAGAAAGAGGTTACCCATTTAGCCTGCTGGGCGCATACAAGAAGGGAGATGGAACGGGCTTTGGACAGTGACCGCCCACGGGCAGAAAAAGTGCTTCTTATGATCCAGCAGCTATATGCTGTGGAAAGACAGGCTAAACAAGAGAAGCTCACACCGGAACAGAGAAAAACACTGCGCCTGGAAAAATCGCTGCCGGTGATCAACGAACTGGGGAAGTGGATCTTTAAAGAGATAAAGAACACGTTACCTAAAAGTCAGATCGGCAAAGCGATGGCTTATGCATATGCCAGATGGGATGCGCTGTCCGCATACTTATATGATGGAAATCTGCAGATTGACACGAATCAATGTGAGAATGCACTCCGCCCATGCTGTTTGGGTCGCAAGAATTACCTCTTCGCCGGATCACACCAAGCCGCACAGCGAGCAGCTATGATCTACTCCTTCTTCGCCATCTGCAAGAAGCATGATGTAAATCCCTTTCAGTGGTTGAAATATACGCTGCAGAATATTATGACAATAAACCACAAAAACTTGAAAAACCTCTTCCCACAGAACTATAAGAATATTACTCCGTAATCAAACATGTACTTCGTAGGGCGGATACCCAAAGAAGATGCTTTTGGTGAGCTGTACCGGCGCTATCAAGAACTACAAAAGCTGGAGGGAGACGAAGCGCGTCAGGGGGCTCTCACCCAAATGAAAGCTGATAGCCTTCTAGCGCAAGACCGCCTTTTTGTAGGCAAGACTTTTGACAACGAGGTAGGACTTTTCATCCGCGACAAAAACGGGAATCCCCGAATCAAAATTTATGTGGACAAAGCCGGCAAACCCCGTATCGAATCCCTGGATGAAAAAGGTGATCCGGAAAAATGAAGATACAGATTGCAATAAATGGAAACAGAAATGACCGAATTGTTCCAAAAACAACGGAATCTATTCTTGAATCCTCGATTTTATCCGTTGAAAAAGGCGCAAGTAGTGTCCATTTCCATCCCAGAGATGATAAAGGAGCCGAAACCTTAAAAGGAGAATTTGTCGATAACCAAATTGGCCAGTTAAGAGCAAAATTAAAAAATGTAGCCATAGGAATCAGCACGGGAGAATGGATAGAGCCGAATTTGGACAAAAGGCTTGAACAAATCGGTTCGTGGAAAAATCTTCCTGATTTCGTTTCCATAAATTACCACGAAATCGGATTTGAAAAAGTAACTGACCTGATTTCCAGAAAAGGAATAAAAATCGAAATAGGATTAAGTAGTTTGGAGTCTGCCAAAAACTTTACGGAAAGCAATCTGAATGGCGATTTTTTAAGGGTTTTAATTGAACCACCCGAACAACTGCTGGAATCGGCGATCGAAACAGCCCACCAAATTAGAAACCATATTGATCATTCCAAAATCAAATCACCTATTCTGCTACACGGGTTCAATAAAACATGTTGGGATTTATTAGCGCTGGCAATTAGAGAAAATTACGAAACGAGAATCGGATTTGAAGACACATTGACTTTGCCAAATGGAAAATATGCAACATCAAATATGCAGTTATTAGACCAAGCGCAGAAATTTTCGTTTTGTTCCAGCCCCGGATCAGTACATCTTTTGGCCTGAATTTTTTTTCGAGTTGCCTCTTCAATTGTATAGCATACATGGCCGATTATAGCGAAGGTCCGTTGGACGACAGGCTATATGGCATAGCCAACATGTGGGTGTTTGGCAAAACATAAGAAAAGCGAACTATATATAAACATATCCATCGGGACGCCAAGTAATCCGGTTATCTGTATTTCATTCCATCCGGCAGCGCACCCTATCAACTATCCTTTTAAAAAGGAAAAAACATGAAGCCAGAACCGATGGTACTCGGTTTGGTTCAACTGAGTTTTCATTTCTTGCCCGTTGGGCAAAACGAAAACCTAGTAATTGAATTGGTGGCAGTGAAATAGGCACAAGCAAAGGAATCCATCCGCAAGAGTTCAAAAATCTTCATGCATCGGCACTAGCGTTTAATGAAGTGACGGCGCCGATTTACAAATACCCGATACCGGCGCTTCGCGAAATCGTTACGAATATCGTGGTTCATCGCCATTACAATTTATCCCTGGTTTATATTACTTGGTAGATCTCCGAACCTTTTTTTAAAGCATTGGCTAAAGTATTTCGGGTTGGTGAAGCCGACCAAATATGCAACTTCTGCGATACGGATATCCTTATTGTCTTTCAATATCTGATGTGCCCTTTTCAGTCGCATCTCCTGTATTAATTCTTTGCCAGATTGGCCGGTTAAGCTTTTGATTTTTCGATAGAAGTTGGCATGGCTCATCCCCATTTCTGCTTCTAAGGAACTAATCGTAAATTCTGAATCGGGGATGTTTTTTTCCAGCGCAGCGAATAATGATGACAAGAACTTTTCATCAACGGAGTTGACCGTTATTGCCGAAGGTTCAAACGCTAAATTATTCTGAAACTGTTTTCTCAGGCGTTCTCTGTTTTGCAGTAGGTTTTTTATTTTGATAATTAAATAATCCATTTCAAACGGTTTCAGGATATAATCATCAGCTCCTGTCTCAATTCCCTCATATTTTGTTTTTGTTTCGGCTTTCGCTGTTAACAATATAATCGGGATATGACTGGTATTGACATTAGACTTGATCTGTCTGCAGAACGTTATACCATCCATATGGGGCATCATTACGTCACTAATTATTAAATCCGGAAGATTAAGGTTTGCTTTTTTTAGGCCATCGATGCCGTCATAAGACTCTACTATTTTGTAGTCGCTTTCCAGTTCTTTCTTAATAAAAGTGCGCATATCCACGTTATCTTCAATAATTAATATCGTTTCAACCCGTCGTTCCTCAGTCTGTGCCGGCGAAACACTGTCTTTTATTCCGGAATCAATGTATAAATCTTCGGTACTGAATTCCCTTGTGATGTCATCCGCATGATCGGGAATGAAAAAGCGCACCGTAGTCCCTTCGCCTATGGTACTAATGGCTTCCATATATCCTTCGTGCGCACGAATTAAATCCATGCAATGCGATAATCCAATACCGTATCCATCGCCTAAATTTTTCTTATCCTGATAAAAACGATCAAAAATCCTTTCCAGGTCCTCCTTCGAAATACCTTTCCCTGTATCTTTAACCTCAACTTTTATAAATGAATGGTGTTCAGCATCATGTGGTATTCCTTTTGGTGTATTATCTGTTCTTTCTATATGGACAGAAATTCTTCCCTGATCGGTATATTTAAGTGCATTTGACATTAAATTAAAATAAACTTTCGAAAGCATAACGGGATCGAAGTTCGCTTTTATCTCCTTGGGGTTGCTGCTCACGTTTAAGCTGAGCCCTTTTTTAGAAGCTGCATAAGTAAAGTGGGAAACTTCCGCTTTCGTATAATTCACCATGTCTTTTAATACCAGTTTGGGTATTAATTTTCCGTTTTCCGCCTTATTAACGTCTAAGAGCTGTTCAATCAGATTGTTTAAGCGCTTAACATTTCTTTTGATCAGACTCAATTTTTCTTTAATTTCCGTACTTAAACTGGGACTTTTTATAACGCTCTCCAGGGGTCCGCTGATCAGCGAAAGCGGGGTGCGAAGATCATGAGAGATATTGATAAAGAATTTTGTCCTTAACAGATCAAGCTCGTGCAGTTTTTGGTTATGCTCATTTTGAAGGATAATTTGGTTCTTGGTTGCATAGCGTATAATCGAATAATAGGAGAAGAAAAGAAATATGAGAACTGCAGCCAATAGATACAGCAGATAAGCAAGCCAACTGTAAACGAAAGGCGTTTTGATATGAATAAAAATTTCTTTTGGTTTATCTTCCCAAATACCATCTTCGTTTGTGGATTTTATTTTGAATACATATTTCCCATGTTTTAAGTTGGTGTAGTTCGCATTTCGATTGCGTGCAGTGGTGGTATTCCAGTCCGTTTCGAATCCCTCGAGTTTATAAGCGTATTTTATTTTCTCAGGGTTAGAAGGCAGCATAGCTGAGAAGTCGAAGCCGATATTATTTTGCTTCGGTAACAGCTTAATCGTGTCCGTATATGCAATGCTTTGTTTAAGCGGAACATGCTTCCCCACTTTTTGTCTCGCTTTTATCTTTTGATTGAAAAGATAAAAGCCAGTAATCGTTGTTTTGGGTACCAGCGTACTGTTCACTATCTCCTGAGGATAAAAAGAATTGATGCCGTTGATCCCCCCCATAATAATCTCGCCATCCGGTTTCTTAAAAACTACATTTTCCGAAAATTCGTTACTTTGTATACCATCGCTCGTAGAAAATAGGGTAAAGTGGTTGCTTTCCGTATCAAACTTACATAAACCTCCATTAGTACCCACCCATAAATACCCCTGTTTATCTTCTACCATTGACTCAATCATATTATTTGGCAATCCATCCAGACGGGAATAAGATTGGAAATCTATTGTTCCTGTACTCTTATTTCTGATAATTTTGTTTATTCCTTCATAGGTACCAATCCAGATATTTCCTTTTGAATCTTTGATGATTGAGCGGATGTAATTATTGCTTATCGAGCGTGTATCATTACTTTTTTTATATACGGATATCATCTTTGGATGATGCGCATCATTGAGGTGAACAATATTTAAACCGCCGCCTTCTGTCCCTACCAGAAGCTCATTGTCAATTTTATTATAAAGCAGGACTCTGCAGTTATTAAAAGAGATATCCGGTTTTGTGCGTGTAGAATATGTTTTATCATGCACGATCTGATCATTGATAACCGTCAAACGGGATAAACCATTGATGGATGCCAGCCAGTATACCGTCTCATCCGATTGAACAATATCAAATGTAGCGGAAGTTCGAAAGGTACTCAACAGCTTTAATTTATTGCCCGTATACTGGACCAATGAAACGCCATTGCTACTGCATATAAATACCTTGTCTTTTTGATATTGCGAAATAGAAAAGACGGATTCTGTTCCAAATCCTAGTTTACGAAAAGTCATATTTTCCCGGTTAACCAAGAATAATCCGTTGTTATGTGTTCCTGCCCATATATTATTATTTATATCTGCATAAAGAGATCTTATAAAGCTGGATTGCGCAGAGGTGTTGGTTGATTGATGAAGCCGATAATGCACAAACTTTTTTTGCTGCGGATCAAATATATTTACTCCTGATCCTATGGTGCCTACCCATAACAAATTGTCTTTAGAACTGTAAATAGAATAGATTAAATTCGAGTTTAAGCTGTTTTGATTCAAGGGATCATTTTGTATATGCTCAAAATGAATCTCCCTTTTATTTAGATCCTCCTTTTTTATAAAGTTAAGTCCTTTGTCCGTGGTACCTATCCAAAGGTTTCCATCCTTGTCGAATGTAAGCGAAGAACATTTATCGGAAGAAAGACCATGTCGATTGCCTGATTTAGAAATATGATTTGTCTCCCCGGTTTTAACATTGTATCGTAAAAGCCCAAGTTTTTGATTAGCAACCCATAAATTGCCATTGCTGTCTTCTACTATGGCTTTATAACCAGCATTTGGGGTAATTTTAGGCTCTTCTATAATAAAGGCGTCATTGTTCGGTTGAATAACTACCTTGACAATGGAATTGGGATTCATAACCCACACACCTCCCTCTTTACTACTGATAATAGATAAGACATTGGTGATAGTACGATTAGATTTTGTGTTGACTAAGCTAAAGCTGTTGGCCATTTTTTCGATACTGTTGCTTTCAATATCAATTTTCATCAGTCCCATCGAAGTGCCAGCCAGGATTTTGCTATCCCCGCAATAAAGTGCGTTAATTTTTAATAAGGAATTTCCAACTTCTTTATTTTCTATTTGATGAATGCGCTCGGTTTTTGGATTGTATACGTTAAGGCCGTTATCGGTGCCGATCCAAATATGCCCAAGATGATCTTCTGCTAAGCTTCTAATGGTATTGTGGCTTAGAGAATTTGGGTTATTCCTTTCGGTATTGAAAATCTCGATGTTATAGCCATCATATTTATTTAGTCCGTCCACTGTTCCAAACCACATAAACCCTTTACTGTCTTCCAGAAAGACATAGATTTCACTTTGTGAAATCCCGTTATCTGAGGTGATATGTTTGAAGCGTTGTGTCTGTGGCAGCGCCTTTATGCTTGTCAGCAGCATGATAAGAAAAATGAGTGTTTTTGCAGCCATAACGGATATTGAAATCATCATCGAATCCGGACATGAATCAACTTGTTGTATTGTTCGATTACACCAAATAAATTCAACCGTTTAGCCCAGACCTATTAAATGTTAAAATTAGACAAGGTTAACATTCTTTTGTCCCTAAATGAAACGTTTGTTGCACTATGGAATATAATTTAACCTTTTTGATATAAAATATACCCATGAACTGATAGCAGGATACGCAGTTTTGCTTCGGCTAATCTGAGAAAAGAAAAGGAGTTAATTCAGAACGCTTATCAAATTAAAAAATAAACTTAACAAAAAACCAATTAAACTAAGTCCAATGTATAAAAATACAAATTCACAAAAAGACAGGT
Source organism: Parapedobacter soli (assembly GCF_025460835.1). Lineage (GTDB taxonomy): Bacteria > Bacteroidota > Bacteroidia > Sphingobacteriales > Sphingobacteriaceae > Parapedobacter > Parapedobacter soli. The sequence goes on from NZ_JAMXAY010000058.1 coordinate 9,548, forward strand.
GCTTTTATAATAGTTCTATTCTAGGGATGTTAGTGTTGTTTGTCATGCTGTTAAACTCAGATGCTATTGCACAGAGCACGGTCAGATCCGAAACAAAACGACCCAAGAAAGGAAATCTTATTTTTCAATATCAGAACCCGATAAGTTCTGGTATCGATAAACATGGATTGAGAGATTGTCAGATAGTAAAAGATGGCGATTACTGGTATATGACTGGTACAGCGTATCCACATTGGGAAAGACAGGAAACCGACGGGAACTATAATAGAGGCGTACCCTTGTATCGTTCAAAAGATATTCTAAATTGGGAATTTGTAAAATATATCGTTGAAGCCGGCGGTCCAGACACTTGGTACCATCGTCGATTTTGGGCTCCGGAAATTCATAAAATAGGTAAGAAATATTATGCTACATTTAACTGTAACAATCCAAACCTAGGTTATCTTGGTCAACATACGGGGTATGCTGTAGCCGACCACATCGAAGGGCCCTATTCGATAGTTACCAAAGAAAAACCTTTGTCTGGAGGCAATGACCTTACTTTCTTTGCGGATACGGATGGTAAAGTCTGGGCCTTTTGGAATGCAGGGCGGACGTTTGGTATTGGCTATGCGCAAATCGATCTAAGTACCGGCACTTTTTTAACCCAACCAACAACTGCTATCCAGTCTGGGCGAGTAGATTATGCATATGACCAAAATGGGAACCTGCTAAAAGTTTCAGATCGCAACGGCCGGCTGGTACCTAAAGTAGCCAGGTATCGTGACTGGGATGCTATCGGTATAGAGGGAGCCTGTGTCATCAAAGAGAAGGATACGTATTATCTGTTCTATTCCAGTTGGAGCAGAGGATATGAAATTGGCTACGCGACAGCCAAATCCATAACCGGGCCATGGGAAAAAAATGAGGGTAATCCTTTTTATGGGGCTCAAAACAAGACTACTTGTAAAGAGAACGGTTTTGAGTGGCAGGGCAATCCTGAGAATCCATTTAGAGGGGTTGGCCATAATCAAATATTTAAAGGTCCCGACGGTCGGTACTGGCTGTCCTGCCATGGAGTTGCTAAAGAACGCCCCCCTCTTCTAGTAATCGATCCCATATGGTTTGACGACAATGGGAACGTCCAATCCAATGGGCCGACTTATACACTTCAGAGCATATATTAAGTAAACTGAAACAGAGGTTCCTAAGTTTAGCTATTATAATGTATCATAAAACTAACCTTATAAATATGATTTCAAAATTAACAACGCCAAATGTTCGAAGAAACGAGAGGTATTTTCATCGAGCTCTTCTTTTAGTATCAGCCTTTCTTTTACTGAGTTCAGCAACGATGGCACAATACAAAACCATAACGGGGATAATTAAAGATAAAGAGACAAGAGAGCCTGTCCCAGGTGTGAGTGTAGTCGTTGAAGGAACTAATATTGGAACTTTCACTGATACGGATGGTAAATATACGATCAGGGTGGATGTAAATGTAGACCTCAAGTACAGCTCAGTCGGTTATGAAAGCCAGGTTATCCCGGTGGGAAATAAAACCGAGATTGATGTGCTTTTAGCTCATTCTTTTTCCGAGCTGGATGAAGTAGTTGCAGTGGGATATGGAAGTATGAAAAGGCGTGATCTCACCGGGGCGGTGGCCTCTGTTAAAGGGTCGAGTATTGAAAAAGGAGATCCCATCTCTTTTCAAAGTGCCATAGCGGGGCGAATGGCAGGTGTAGAAGTTACGCAGGCAGATAATGGTCCCGGAGCAGGAATAAATGTCAAAATACGTGGAGGCAGTTCGCTAACTAGTGGAAATCAGCCATTGTATGTGATCGACGGCTTTCCCATCATTCCTGATGACGATCCCATGTCGAACCCGTTAGCAGACCTAAGCCCAAGCCAGATCGAATCTATCGAGGTATTGAAGGATGCATCGGCAACAGCTATTTATGGGGCTCAGGGTTCCAATGGCGTAATCATTATCACTACAAAATTAGGCCAGGTTAATCAACCACAAATTCAAGCAACCATCGGTACTGGTGTCTCAAAAATGGCTGGTTATCCAGATATCCTTTCGCCCGGCGATTTTGTGGATCATATGATCAAAAGAAATGAAGAGTTATTTTTCTTCAGTGATGATCAAACCTCTTTGGCGTATTGGCAAAGTATGAAAGAATCTGAGGAAAAAGGTACAATCTGGATTGACGATATTACTAGAAGTGCCCACACACAAAATGCAAATTTGGCTTTTAGTGGTGGATCAGGAGGAATGAAGTATATGGTCTCTGGAGATTATTTAAATCAAGAAGGTGTTGTTAACAATTCTGGATTCGATAGAATGACCCTAAGCAGTAATCTAGAACAAGGCCTTGGCAAGAAAATAAAAATTGGAACCAATATTAAGTTATCCATAACGAAGAACACCGGAATGACTAATATCTGGAACGAATCGGCGATTATAAAAAAAGCGCTACAAACAAATCCTTTTTTACCCAAAGATTTTAGCTTGGATGATGTTGATGAAGAACACGACACCTATTCACATACCAACGAGAACGTCTTAACTTATATAAATAAAGTTGATAACCAACTAAAAACGTCAAGAATAATTGGTAATATATTTTTCCAATATGAAATTTTTAAAGATTTAAATTTCTTTACTAGTTACGGGATAAATCGCCACAACAGCAACGATCAAAGATTTTTACCTTCCTCCACCCAACAAGGGAGGGAGATTGGCGGGAAAGCAACCTTTATTAAACGCAATTCGTCTAATGCGGTCTTTCAATCCAGGTTAACTTACCTAAAGAGTATTGGAAAGCATAATTTTAATGTGATCGCGGTTTTTGAAACGAGGAATGATGACGACTTGACTTATAGGGCAGTAGTGCAAGGTTTTGAAAACGAATTGCTGGGGATTTATAATTTATCGTCGGCTTCAGTGGCCTTAATTCCTACTAACAACCAGACAAATCAGACGATGGCCTCTTATTTGGGTCGTTTGGCTTATAGCTTTAAAAACAAATACCTAGTTACGGCATCTTTAAGAGCAGATGGTTCTTCTAAGTTTGGAGCTGAGAATAAGTGGGGTTATTTTCCTTCCTTGGCATTTGGCTGGTTAATTTCCGAAGAAAAATTCATTAAGAATCTCAACACTTTTGATTTACTCAAACTAAGAACATCTTACGGCGTAACGGGAAATAACCAAATACCAGCATACCAGTCGCTGGCACAACTAAATACTGAAAAATATGTTTTCAACGATGGATTGTACGCTGGGATGGTCCCGAATAGTGTTGCAAATCCAAATTTAAAATGGGAGAAAACAAATCAGTATAACGTAGGGGTTGATTTGGGATTTTTTAAAAGTCGTCTGTTATTTACAGCGGACGCTTATTATAAGAAAACAACAGACCTGCTTTTGGATGTCCAACTCCCGTTATCGAGTGGGTTTACGACTGCCCTACAAAATGTAGGTTCTATTAGCAACAAAGGATTAGAATTTTCCATAAATACTGTGAATATGGATAAAGCTAATTTTAAATGGACTAGCAACTTAACGTTATCGGCAAATAGGAGTAAGGTTTTAGACCTTGGCGACAGGCCCGAAATGTTTTTTACCCGAAATTTCTTTCACACTGTTAAAGACGATATAATCGTCCGCGTGGGCGATCCTATTGGGATATATTACGGCTATATTGAAGATGAGATTTTTAATAGCGCTACCGAAATTGCTAACAGTCCTGTAAGTGAGATCTTAGAAAATGTAATCGGGCAGGTAAAGTTTCATGACGTAAATGGTGATGGATTAATAAATGCAGGCGATAAAGTTCCTTTAGCTAAAACTGCTCCTGATTTTATAGGAGGCCTAAATAATGAGTTTATTTATAAGCACTTTGACTTAAGCTTCTTTATGAGATGGACCTATGGCAATGATATTATCAATGGTAATATTTCCTATTTATCAACCGTAGGACGAGGAAATTGGAACACCTTACGTTCCATGTCGTCAATTGCTTTTGGCCCTACTAATACTAACGGAACGTTTCATGGCAATGTTCTAGACACCTATTCTAATTATATGCGAAGCAATTACGTGGAAGATGGCTCATTTTTGAAACTTGACTATGTTACGCTTGGCTATACCTTGCCGAAAGCAATAATTGATAAAGTAAAAATCAGCAAATTCCGAGTGTACGCCAGGGTTAGTAATCCTTTCATGCTTACTCGTTATAGTTGGTTTGACCCTGAAGTAAGTACGGGTATTGGAACAGTCGCTAAAGTAGGATTCGGCGCAGATGTAGGAACTTACCCACGATCAACTACTTACACTCTCGGGGTTTCAGTTAATTTTTAAACTAAAAATATTAAAAATGTATAAACTAATAGTAGTATCGAGCTTTTTGGTTGCTATCGTTACATTCACCTCCTGTGAGAAGTTTCTAACGGAAGTACCAAAATCACAAATTTCTCCCGAAAACTATTACACCACTGCCGCAGACGCAGAAGCAGCAGTGATAGGGGCTTATAACGCACTGCAGCGCAACGGTGTGTATGGTGGAGGTCCTACGATGCAGATTTTTGTGTCGGATATAGTCAGGACGGCAGCAACTAATACTTTTGGAGGGATTGGAAATTATACAATTACAGCAGATAATACAGAAGTGCTGCTACTTATATGGACCAACCACTATCGAGGTATAAATGACGCTAATACAGCTATTGACTGTATTCCCAGTATTAAGATGGCTGAGAAGCGTAAAAATACCCTTGTGGCGGAGGCTAAGTTTCTGAGATCTCTATTATATTTTAATTTGATTCGTATATGGGGAGACGTTCCTTACAAAGTATCACAGACCAATTCGTTAAATAATCTACATGTGCCTAGAACACCAATAGATACCATATACAATGGTATTATACATGATCTAGAATTCGGCATTGAACACCTGGATGTCAAAGGAGAAACCCAAGCCGGTCGAGCAACCGTAGGTGCCGCTAAAACACTTTTGGCTAATGTATATCTGACAAGAGGCAGCATGGCTAAACGTGACGGAGTGGGTGATGGCCTAACTGATTTTCAGAAAGCTGCCCAGCTGGCTAAGGACGTAATTACAACTAATCATTATTCTTTGTGTCAATACTTTCCAGATGCTTTTATTCCTGAAAACAAAAATAATGACGAGATTATATTCGACGTCCAATACAAAAGTGGCGGGTTTAATGAAGGAAGCAACCTCGGGATTAATATGGGACTAATGGGGCCTAATCTATTAGGCGGAAGTTTTGGTGGCATTCACGCCACAGAATACTTTCATACCATATACGAGAACACGGATTTGGTTCGTAAAGAATGGACTACACCACATGTGAGGGTTGAGGGTGATGGAACTCTTAAAACTGATTTTCCGGAAGATCATGCCCAGCCTTGGAAAATAGGTAAATTTAGACGTTTTCCCGTTCGTAAAGCTGATTACGTTCCCAATGACTATGATATCCATTTTCCGATTTTTAGGCTTGCAGAAGTTTACCTTATTTATGCGGAAGCACTAAATGAGGCAAACAAAGATTTAGCCCCTCCTTCTGAAATTTATATGGCATTAAACAAGTTGCGTGAAAGAGCCAGATACACCAATAAAGGAACTATTCACCAGGATTTATTGCCCCGAGAGCTCACGTATAATGACCAAATTTTACCTGATATAACGGAGCATGATTATCCTGATTACGCAAGTGTAAAACAATATATAATTTACGAACGCGCTCGCGAATTAGGGGGAGAATGCAAGAGATGGTTTGATTTGGTTAGATGGGGGAAATTGGTAGAATATGTGAAACTTCTTAAAAATTTCAAGCCTGAAGGGCGAAGGGCCCCGGAGCGGAATTGGGCCATAATCGCCGATAACATTCAGGATAAACACGTCTTAATGCCAATTCCCACGTCTGAAATACATGCAAACGCTTTAGTTACACAAAATAAAGGATATTAAGTAAACGCAAATATTCATAAGATGAGATATATCGTAAAACCCATTTTATCGTTAGTCATTTTGGCCCCTATTCTTTTTGCAGGTTGTGAGAAAGTTGCCATAGCGCCAAAAGTAAACCTAGAAGTAGTAGGAACGACCCATATGGTGGATTCTATGGTTCATTTTAAAATTACCGGTAATGCGGAAACGTATGTTATTTACACAGGGGATACCGATCATGAATTCGCTAAAAGCTACCTCGCTGTCGTCAATGGTTCAAATCCTGATCTTGAAAAAGTAGTGCTTTCGCAGGACAGCCTGGAAATTCTAACACCATGGTTAGCATTAAGAATTAATAATCGTAACGCAATTCTACAAGAAGGAGAAGAACCCGTAGATGAAGCTGCCGTCTTGGCAGCACTCAGTAGAATGGTTGGGAAAGTCTATTCTAATAAAGAAATACCTAGATTTGAGCTTACAAAGCTCATGCCAATCATGAGAAGCGCTGCCCTCGAGATAGTCGATAACTATTTTGAAGACCATAGTACTTACCTGACCCCGGAAGGTGGCTTTTCTACAGGTGTGGCAATAGATCGCTATCATCGAAGCTTTTCCTACGCTTATAGCCAGCCGGGAAAGTATACCGTTACTTTAGTTGCTACGAATGTTGGCGATAAAAAATATTCAGGTTCCGGTTATATTCAGGACAGGACTTCATCAGCCAGCGAATATGGTTATAACCGGGTAGTGAAGAGCGTAGAAATTGAGATCATTGAGCCGTAGCGCCACCATTTGAATACAACAGAAAAAACCAGGGTGGTTTACCTATCGCACCTTCTGAGGTGGTTATCGCAAATTAGGTTACCATCATCAGATCATCATTATCGATTTTGGAATAATACTATGCTAAAACTATTGTCAACAATAGGGGTTGTATTGCTGGCTATTCAGCTATTCGCTCAGGAAGCCGACCGGGTAGATCTTCAAATCCTCGAAGATGAATATTGGTGGGGTGGCTTAAGTTCGTTGGGGCATCAAACCCCATATGACACGGAAAGCGTCACCGTTCAAGATTTGTGGGGAGACAATAAAGGCAACCAGGCACAACCCCTGCTGTTGTCCAGTAAAGGAAGATACGTATGGAGCGAAGAACCCATCAAATATGAATTCGAAAAAGGAAAAATACGTGTTACCACCCGTCAAGGCAAGATAATCTCGGGCCGTTCGGGTAATAATTTACGGACAGCATATGCGTATGTAGCTAAAAACTTCTTTCCTTCAAACGGAAAGATTCCCGAAGAAATGTTGTTTACTCGTCCGCAGTATAATACCTGGATTGAGTTGAATTACAATCAAAATGAGCAGGGCATTTTAGCATATGCACAATCCCTAATCGATAATGGATATCCTCCCGGGGTTCTGATGATTGATGATACCTGGCAGGAAAACTACGGCACCTGGGAATTTGCCCCCCGTCGTTTTAAAGACCCCAAAGGGATGATCAAGAAGCTTCACGATATGGGGTTTAAGGTAATGCTGTGGATATGTCCATTTGTCAGCCCCGATTCGGAGGTGTTCAGGAAATTAGCGGAAGAAGGTATGTTACTGCTTGATCCGCAAAAGTCGCAGGATATTCTCTGGGCCAACACCAAGAACAAGGCCGCTATTATCCGCTGGTGGAATGGCGCCAGTGCGTGTCTTGACTTAAGCAATCCCCGTACACAAAAATGGTTCAAAGATCAGCTCGATCATCTGGTCAATGCGTATGGCGTTGACGGGTTTAAATTCGATGCAGGAGATGCTCGCTTCTATACCGACGGCGTAGTTTCGTTCCACTCAGGAACTCCTAACGATCATACCACTTATTTTGCAGAACTCGGATTGCATTATCCGCTCAATGAATACAGAGCCTCTTGGAAAATGGCCGGTTTGCCCTTAGCACAGCGCCTGAGAGATAAAAAGCACGATTGGGAGGATTTGCAAAAGTTGATCGCTGACCAGATGTCGCAAAGCATCATGGGATATGCCTACACGTGTCCCGATATGATTGGAGGAGGTGAACATGGCTCATTCCGCACACTATCAACGATGGATGAAGAGCTGATTGTCCGCTCTGCCCAGGTACATGCACTGATGCCTATGATGCAATACTCCGTAGCACCCTGGAGAGTGCTCTCTAAAGAAAATGCAGCGCTGTGCCGTCAAGCCGCATTATTACATACAAAGGTGGGCGATTATATGCTGGGACTGGCAAAGACGGCTTCGGAAACAGGAGAACCGATTGTTAAACCCATGGCTTTGGCTTATCCGGAATCGGGATATGAGACGATAAAAGACCAATTCATGCTTGGTGACGATATACTGGTATCGCCGGTAATTGAAAAAGGAGCCCGTTCCAGGAAAGTTGTTTTCCCGGAAGGAAAATGGAAAGGAGATGATGGAAAAATTATTGAAGGGGGTAAAACAGTAGAAGTGGATGCTCCATTAGCACGTCTGCCTTATTTCACGAAAATTAAATGAGCCGAGGTACGGTGCACCAAAATGAATAATAAAGTTTGAAGCAGTCTGCAACCAACAAAATAAAATAAAAAAGGATAATGAAAATCATAAACCACTTTTTAGTGGGTGCCGTATGCATCATGTTGGTGACGAGTTGTAAAATCCGGCCTAGACAAGATTCGATTACACAAAAAAAAACCAATGCCCTAGCCCAAGTCCCGCCTATAGGTTGGAATAGTTTTATTAGTTATGGCGTTTACCTTCATGAAGAGGCAGCCATGGCCAATTTAGAAGCTTTTGCAGAAAAACTAAAGCCGTACGGATACGAGTATTTTGTGATTGATGCAGGCTGTTTTGGCGAATTTAAACGCCGGGAGGGAACAATGTATCCGGCAGAGAAACATGCCCAAGTACTCCATTTCAATGAGTTTGGGTTGCTGCAGCCTTCTAAAACATATTTTCCTAATGGGCTTCAGCCTATCATAGACCGTTGCCATGAATTAGGGCTTAAGTTTGGCATCCATCTTATGAGAGGAATCCCGAAGTCCGCTTTTCAAGCGAATACACCGATAAAAGGAACCAAATATTTTGCTCGGGATATTGCTGATACAACCAGTATCTGTGTGTGGAATGATCAGAATTATGGTGTGGATATGGATAAACGCGGATCCCAGGAATTCTATAATTCGTTAATGAATCAGCTTGCTGATTGGGGGGTGGATTTTGTGAAATACGACGATCTGGTGCCATTCCCAAAGGAAGTGGAGGGCATTGCTAAAGCAATAGCTCAATGTGGCAGACCAATGATTTTAAGTCTTAGTCCGGGTGGTGCTGTGGATGAAAATGCGTTGGACTTTTTTAAGCTGGCCAATATGCTGCGTGTTACTCCAGATATCTGGGATGATCAGAAAGGGTTAGATCAATGCTTTGCAGCTTGGCGCAAATGGCAGGGTAAAGAAGAGCCTGGTTTCTGGATTGACATGGATATGATTCCTTTTGGAAAACTGCAATTAATGTCGCCGAAGCCAGAAAGTGTCGACGAGTCTGAATCCCATGCGGAAATCAAAGCGAAAATCAAGTCGGGCGAATTGAGCAATGTCGAGCTGTTAGCAGGTAAAGGCTGGACACGGTGGAGCAAATTTAGCCAAGATCAGATGTATACCTTTATTACCCTTCGGGCGCTCTGTGCTTCTCCTTTGATGATGGGCGGAGATTTACCAACATTAGATAATTTTTCATTGAAGCTGATTACCAATAAAGATATGCTTGAATGTAATCAAAATGGGGTAATGGGCAAATTGATTTATGAAAGGGATAGCGTTGAAATATGGGATACCCCACAAAAGGATTCATTAAATGGCTGGATTGGAATTTTTAACAGAAGCGATTATCAGAAAGTGATTTCAAGAGCGGTTCTTGATTTAAAAGGGGAGAATATAAACGATTATCAGCTATATGACATTTGGAGGGGGACAGCGCTAGAACGAGGAGATATTAGGATAAACGCGAATGGCGTCGTGTTTTTAAGATACACCAAATAAGTTTTATGAAAAGATACGCATTAATAATTGGCGCTTTATTGGTTACGACGCTCACATCTGCCCAAAACCCGAACGCTTTACCAGAAAGTGACTATCCATACTGGCCATCCTATAACCATTTGGAAGTTTCAGATTTGGACACCATTGAGGCTCAGAAATGGATAGATACCGATCATATAATCGACGGGTGGGACTGGTCATTACCGGATTTTGTAACCCCCTCGCCGCGTTCGTTGGTAGGCTTACAGCGGAATATCGGTGTAAATATGGAATTTGCACCGCTTGATCTGAAATTCAAGGCTAACCGCATCGGGATCTTATGGGTAAAATGGAGGGATATTGAACCGGTAGAGGGAACCTATAACTTTACACCGATAATCGAAAGGATAACACAGGCCAATGATGTTGGCTCTGATATAACCCTTCGAATCCTTACCTGTTCAAGATCGCGAGGGACAGGAAGTGACGCAATTAATAACGGTGAAGCACCGCTATGGCTGGAAAGCTACGGGGTAGATTTACTGCCTCAGGAAAACCCCAACCGTAATTCTAACTTTAATCCTGCCCATCCCGAATTTCATAAGCGCTATTTGAAGCTGATCAATGCTTTAAAGGAAAGTGGTATCCCTTCCCTGATAAAAGCGGCTTATGTGGGTTATGCATCTGATAGTTTCGGTGACGAAGGCATCGGTCCATACGGTGAACGTAATAGCGCAGCAAATGATACTGTTAAACATGTGAGAGAAAGACTTGATGCTTGGTCTGACGCCTTTACCGGGATGGAGCACAAGGTATTTATGGGAGGGGCCTCTGCGTACGGATTTCAGAAAGGCTTTGGCGTAAGGCGGGGATTTGTTGAAATGTACCTGTATAATGTTCCTAATGATGATATGGGACAGTATATCGACGAGAACGGGTACCTGTATGTGGATGAAAAAGCACCTATTATTAAATACCAGTGTTTTAATGGTGAGGTAAACGAAGAATACGAAGACGCATGGGCTACTGCTGAAAGGGGTTTCAGATTTGGAAACACGACCAACTCTTATCCTTACCGGTACTTTGCCAGCACGCTCAGAGCATTGCAAATGCGTTGTACCTATATTCATACAACGGGACATTTAGTGCCAAAAATGTTGCCCTTTTTATGCCAAGAACTGGGCCGGACTGTTGACGATGCCCCTGATGTATGGACATTCCTGAACACCAGTTATATCCGGGCTTCCTACTATCAGAATAACGACACCAAAGAAAGAATAATCACTTCAGCTGAACAGACACAAGGTATCGAGATGAAAAACTTCGAGCGCTGGCTTTACCAACGAGATGCTGCGGGTTACGAAACAGAGCCGGCTGTTAAAATTCAGCATGCCATTAAAATGTGGATGGCGCAGCCCGACAAGTATTACGACTATATCGCCCGCTCAGGAAAGAAAATCGGATTTGATCTGGATGACAGATGGGCGGGCGCGAATCATACCTTGGCTGTAAAAGTGACCTATTTTGATAATTATTCCGGGACATTGGATTTGACCTATAACACAGCTGTAGTACAGACCAGCAAAACGCAAAACCTTATCGGAGACGGCAAGCTGAAAACGGTAACCTTTTTTATTTCGGGATTAAAGCCTAATAGCATGGACCACGGTTTTGACTTTGTTCTGGAAGCGGGAGCGCACACTGACAAAATAGTAGTTTCAATGGTCAGGGTAGTTAATGGAGAGAAAACGACTGCGGTAAAGGTAACTAGGTGCCGATCAAACAGGACTACAAGGTTCCTCACACAGGTGTTATCGGACAAAGGGAAGAACTTTCCCCTGCTGCACATGCAGATCCCGAACTTCAAGAACTGGTTCCGCGGGGCACATTCTTAATTGTAATAGCGGGTACCTTCAAAGATATATTGACGAGTACTTCTTCCGGTTCAATAGAAGGAATCACAGGGGAACGATACTCGATAAAATCATCGAGCGGCGCGTAAATCGTCCGTCCGCAACTTATGGAGCTAAAAGTCATCGCGACTAAATGGATAACCCTATAATATCATTAATGCAAGATTTGTAACTTTTGCAGACAATTTTAAACATAAACTCTTACGAAATGAAAAAATTATTAACTATTATTTTTTTTATCTCTTGCTTGCCCTTAATGCAGGCGCAGACGACGATTCCTATTTCAAACGGGGATATGGAAAACACTGCTCCCATGTCGAAAGGCCCTAATGATAGGTGGCAGATTACAGGTTTTTTTGTCGATGACAATACGGCAGATGTTTTTCAACCTGCCTTAAGCGGCCTAGCACCTGGCGAGGGTGTGGGCGGTAGTCAAGCTTTCAAAATAACGACAGCCAATACATCAGGAAAGTCTTCTTATCCTACTTTATTAATGGATGATATAAACATAAGTAGCTATGGAGAAGGTACTTATACGTTAAGGTTTGATGCTAAATCACAGAATGAACCCGGCGGTCGCCCGTTCTGGCTGACAGTATATGCTTATGATGGCGATAACAATATTGTAAAATCAAGCATTGAAGCAATGGACGACGGAGGGGTCCAGAGTTGGGGTATGATGCATACAAGTTTTGCTGAGCAGAGCGTGACCATTAAGGTGGTCAAGAATGATGTAGTTAAACTGCGTTTTGTGGTACAACATGGCGCTGAAGACAATACCTACTGGTTTGATAATTTCATCCTGAACCATGAAGCCAGCGAGCCGCCCAAAGATGTAAAACTATTTATCCTGTCGGGGCAGTCAAATGCCGGAGGCGCAGGCAATGCGTTTTTATTACCTCAGGAATACCGACAGATTGACGATGAAGTTTTAATGTTTGAGAGAGGTGCCTGGCGCCCTATGGGACCTCGTAACAGGGCGACAGAAAAATTTAGTATAACAGAAGCCACTTTTGGTGCGGAGCTCGCTTTTGCTTCAGAAATGAAGAAACGCTACCCCAATCACATTATCGCTATAGCTAAAGTGGCTATTTCGGGCGGAACTTCCATTGTTGCTTGGGACAAGGATTACCTGCGGGCTGACTGGCTGGATGACCTGCGAGAAGTTAATAATGAGGAAAAGGCCTCCCTGCTTTTATATGACAGGTTAATTGCTGACTCACGAAACGGGATTGAGCTTTTGAAGAAAAGAGCTGAGGTGAAAGATGTGGAAGTCTGCGGAATGCTTTGGCTGCAAACAGAAAGGGATGGAAGAAAGCTGGAGACGGTCCACAAGTACGAGCCCCGGTTGAAAGCATTGATGAAGAATATCCGGGAAGATCTGGGCCTTCCGGAGTTGCCTTTTTTGATCATGGACGCCCATATTTCAAGACCAAATAAAGTGGTTCAGCAAGCGATGTTGGAAAAAGTAGCCAAAGAAGATGGCAGGGTCAAAATTATTAAATGTGATGACTTGGCAACTTACGAAGGTATACATTTCAATACTGAGGGGATGCTGGGATTGGGCAAACGGTTTGCGGCAGCGTATATTAACCTTGAACCATTGAAACCGAACAGAAAATGAAAATGATACACAACGTTATACCTGCAGTTCTGCTGCTTATAGCAACGATGGCCTGTAACACTGAAAAAAAGCAACAGGCGCATATTCAGAAACCCAACATCATTTATATCCTGGCCGACGACCTGGGGTATGATGACTTGGGATGCTATGGATAGGCAAAAATGGAAACGCCTCATTTGGATAAAATGGCAGCAGAAGGCATGTTGTTTACACAGCATTACTCAGGAAGCACCGTGTGTGCGCCTTCGCGATCGGTTTTGATGACGGGGCAGCATACTGGGCATACGCCGATCAGAGCGAACAAGGAATTTATACCTGAAGGCCAGTTCCCGATGAGCGGCGACGCGTTAACAATTGCCGAAATGCTGGGTAAAGCAGGCTATGCTACAGGCGCTTTTGGGAAATGGGGGTTGGACTCCGGCGCTTTGAGCCGTCAAAGACGACGGTCGAACTGTATAACTTAGAAGAAGATCCGGCAGAGACAAAAGATCTTTCGAAAGAACAGCCCGAACTGGTAAAAGAGGTGTTAGCCATTATGGAAAAGGAACATGTACATAACGAAGACTTTCCGTTTGTTGTTACAAACTAGTATGAAAGCGGGCTCACTAAAGCCCAATTTCTGTACGGAAGCAGATACTATATTTGCACAACTTATCAAAGTAAAATAGCATATGAATACCAAAAAAAGAGCGGAACAGGGAATATTCTATTTGTTCACCATGTTATTGACCGCGGGTATCGCTGGATACGGTCAAGCACAAAGTCTGACGGAGAAAGAATTTGAAAAAGTTTATGGAAAATTCGATCCAACTGCAGGGAATGAGCTCAGCGGCTTAAACTTTCTGCTGATAACAAGTGACCAGCAACACTGGATGGCTATGGGCTATAATGATCCGAACATAAAGACGCCAAATTTAGATCGGCTAGCCAAGCGCGGCGTTATTTTCGATCGGGCATACTGTCCTAACCCTACCTGTACGCCAGCCCGGGCCTCGCTTATCACAGGCCAGTTGCCAAGTCAGCATGGGGCTTATGTGCTGGGCACTAAACTACCCGAAGCGGCCCGCACGGTTGGTGCTGAGCTTAGCATGAATGGTTACGAAACGGCATTAGTCGGGAAAGCACATTTTCAACCTACGGGCGGCAATGCAGCGTTTCCTTCCCTAGAAGCATATCCCATTTTACAGAACTTAGCTTTTTGGAAGAATTACAAGGAACCATTTTACGGTTTTACTCATGTTGAGTTAACACGTAATCATGGTGATGAACCACATGTAGGACAACATTATGTCATCTGGATGGAAGAAAAGCTCAAGGGTGAAGGAAAAGATCCTAAAACTTGGCGAAAGTGGTTTAGAGCGCCAACAGGAAGCGCTGGGAGTCAATATCAGGAATGGAATCTTCCAGAAGAATATCACATGAATTATTGGATTGCCGAACGTACCAATGCGTTGCTTGAAGATTATTCACGAAGTAATAAACCGTTTTTGCTTTGGGCCAGCTTCTTTGATCCGCATCCTCCCTATTTAGTTTCGGGTAAATGGGCCAAGATGTACAATCCTGAAGATATGGAATTACCTGGGCTTGTAGCAGGTGAATTGGACGATATGCCGGAGATTTATCAAAAGACACAAGTTAAAGGAGCTGATTTCTCAAAGTATAAGGATTCTGAACTCTGGAGCGCCGGATTAGGATATCATAGAAGTAAGAGTGAGCTTGATATGAAGAAAGACATGGCGATATATTTCGGTATGGTTTCCATGATGGATTACTATATAGGGAAGATACTTGATAAAGTCGAAGCGCTGGGAATAGCCCAAAATACCGTGATCGTTTTTACGACAGATCATGGACATTTATATGGCCAGCATGGGTTGACTCAGAAGGGTCCATTTATGTATGAAGATTTAGTGAAAGTGCCTATGGTCGTCTCCTGCCCGGGTTTGGTTCCGGAGAGAAAGCGCAGCAGTTCGCTACAGTCGCTTATCGACATAGCGCCTACGTTTTTAAATTTAGCGGGGATCGCGGTTCCCGGGACCATGACCGGTACCGTACAAAGCGATGTGTGGAAAGGGCAGAAAGAATCGGTGCGTGATTTTGTAATCGTTGAGAATCATCAGCAGCCTTATTCATTATATCAAAAGCAACTCGTTACAGAACGCTATAAATTAACCATCTACATGAATGATGAATTCGGTGAACTGTTCGATCTGAAAAATGACCCAAACGAATTGAAAAATCTGTGGCATGATGAAGCATCCGAGGATTTGAAAAATAGGCTTATTTTAAAGCTGATGCAGTCTCAGATGAAGACTGAGCCAATATTAGTCAAGCGTTTATCGGGAGCGTAATACCTGTCAACTGAGCTAAATATTTAGCGAGACCAAATCGAGGCGTATCGTTTGGTCTCGCTATGTTCCAAAGCCGACTATGATGCGCGCAATAATTTCGTATTTGTGCGATTGATTTGAATTAGTTACGACTCAATCTAACACTTACGATTAGAAAAGTAACCTTAAACAGGTTAAGTAATATGACAACACAACAAAAAATATGTTAAAAATTGGTCGCTTACGTCCCAGGCAATCGGCACTTTGCGGAAACCAATCTGGGTGGGTTTCTCGATCGGTACAAGCGCCATGCCATCTTCGACGAAGGTTTGCGTGTGCTTGTTACGTTAAAATGCAGTAGGGGCCACGGCTTTACCACATTTTAGTATAAAGTTTAGTACTGATGCGTTAACTTTTTGCATCAAATAAGTTTAACAAT
>NZ_JAMXAY010000059.1 GCF_025460835.1 Parapedobacter soli
TTAACAATCTAAAAATAAGCATTATTTAAAATGCACAACGGGTTAGATACTATTAAAGAATAAAAACGATGAAAAAAATAGCACGTTATATTTGCTTGGCACTGACACCCTTTCTGTTAGTCCAATGCAGCGATTACTTAGAAACCACAAACCCCGGGCAAAGCGACAATGAATTTGTGACGTCTAGTCCGGAAGAGACTTATAAAACATTGTCTTGGGCGTATGGCGAATACCGGACCAATGTGGTTGCAGGTGGTAACTACAATTGGCAGGATGTACTGGGATCCGATGCCGAATACATGAGCGAGTACCCTACGGCTAATAACGTGATTGCACGGCTCCAGCCGGAAGCTACCGGGGTAAACGCGCAGGCAACCCAATATAATAGCCTTAATATCATTTTGGCCCGCGCTGCGCGGGTGGCCGGAGCTATTGAAGAGAAAGGGGTGCTCCAGGAGGGAACAACAGATATATGGTCGCAATTATACGGCGAAGCCAAGGCTATGCGAGCGCTCTGCGGATGGGAATTGGTACGCCACTACGGGGATGTCCCTTTCGGATATGAAAACCAATACGTAACGGAGTATGAACTCACTTCGCGCTTTGCGATCATGGATGAACTCATCGCCGAACTCCAGGCGGTAGAGGGCCGTATGTACAAGGTTGGGGAAGGCGGCATTACAGCCGAACGGCTGAACCGTTCGTATGTCAACGCGCTGATCGGCGAAATCGCCCTGCATGCCGGCGGGTGGCAAACCATCCGTACCGATATGCCCGGTCTGTATGGTGATGTACAGTTCGAATATAAGGGTACCGACGATGGTATGTGTGTATATGCTCGCCGCACCGACTACATGGATTACATCCGTATAGCTGAACAATACCTTGACTTGGCTGTAAATATGCATAACGGAAGTGTGCGATTGATTACGTCAGACGACCGTCCAGCCAACAATCCTTTTCAGGTACACTGGCAGGAAATCAATTCTAGGCGATCAAGCCCCGAATCCTTTTTTGAAATAGCCTGCTCCCCGGGAAATGGCGGTGAGCATCCGTATTCGCAGGGGCGCGCAGGGTCTAACAATGGTGCCGTGTCGGTGTTAAACACCTTTGCGGCTATCCGAATCATCCCCTCTTTCTTCTACAACGGTTATGAGCCGGGCGACAAACGCCGCGATGTGAGCATGGTGGTAACCGGTAGCGATGCCGCAACCGGGCGGGAAGCCTTGATACCGCTCGGCGCAGGTACGCGGATCGGTGGTGGTGGACCGTCCATCAACAAATGGGATCAGAACCGTGGGGACAATCCGTTGATCCCGAATAATGCTAACCGAGCGTCGGGGATGAACTATACGGTACTGCGAATGGCTGACGCCATGCTGATGCTGGCCGAGGCGAAAGCGATCTTAGGAAACGATGACGGAGGAGCTATAGAGTTAGTTAATCAAATCCGTACACGGGCCTTTGGCAACGCTAGCCATAACCTATCCGGTTTATCTGGTGAGGCATTGCTAGATGCCGTTTACGCCGAGCGTAAGTTGGAGTTGTTGGGTGAAGGAGATTTACGGTGGGATATGATACGATCGGGTAAATTCAACGAAAGGGCTGTGCAGGTACGCCAGGATATGGACGAAATGATGGCTGGTTTGAAAAACAACGGATACTATACGTTTGAGAGTGGCCGGACCATCTCCAATTACATTTGGACCAAGTATGTGCAGGTAAATCCGGGTAGCTCGGAAGCTGTTGTGACGCAGGAAGGCGATGAGAGCAACCCGGCGCTCTTTCCGGGATGGCGTGGTATCTTTAATTGGAATGCTGCCGCACATGCCAACATCGAAGCCAAGAACTTGGCCATAAAAGGGCTATACAGCTACATCGATCCGGATGGTGCCGAGGCAGCCGCATTGGAAGCGGATGGGTATCAGAAAACGGACTGGGGAATTAAAATTGGGGAAGGTACAAACCCCGATATGTACAGGGCAGCTATCTTGGATGGTGTGGTGGGCCGTGAAAACCTCGCACCCCGCTACTTCCATGCGATTCCGCTTACTGTCATCGATCAATCGAAAGGGAAAGTAACCAATGGTTACGGGCTCCCCAACAATTGATTTTTTACGATAGAAAATCATTATGATTCATTACGTTAGTGTTTGTTTATTGCTTTTGCTGGCTTTTTTTAACCAGCAAGATGTGACGACCATTTACTCAATCGGCGATTCTACGGTAGCGGATTATACACTGGAGCACGGATTCATCCGGAGGGCTGGCATACGGGCGATCGTAAATCATACCGTATGTCCGGACACCAGTGGCATCACGGGCGTGCGCGATTCGAGTTTCACCCGGGAAGGTGAACTGCTGCGGATGAAGAAACAATATCCCGATATCCGATTGGTAACCGAGCCGGAGGTTAGCTCCCTTATCAGCCGAAATGCCGTGTATCGAGAGGTTGATGGTATACCGTTGGCCGGTGATATTTACCGTGCCGAGGAGCGCGACGGACCGGTACCCGGTGTGCTTGTCATTCACGGCGGCGGATGGCGGAGTGGTGATAAAGCGCAGTTGGGTGGTCTGGCCTATCAATTGGCATCAGTAGGATATGCTTGCTTCGCCATCAATTACCGGCTCTCCACACAAGCACTGTATCCCGCCGCCGTGCACGATGTGGAGGCGGCACTGCAATGGATGAAAACAAACGCGGATACCTTGGGGATTGACCCAACGAAGATTGCCGTGCTGGGGTTTTCGGCCGGAGGCCAGCTTGCCGCACTGATAGGCGCCAAGAAAGGTAAGAGCGAGGTACAAGCCATCGTGGATATCGATGGCATCCTCGCATTTATCCACCCCGAATCGGGCGAAGGCAACGATACCCAATCGAAGTCCGCTGCTACTTACTGGTTTGGCTACAGCAAGACCGAGCGGCCCGACCTTTGGCAAGAGGCTTCCGCATTGAGGTACGTGTCACGAACGACACCACCTACGCTGTTTGTCAATAGCTCGGTCGACCGGATGCGCGCGGGACGGGAAGATTTTATCCGTGTGCTCGATCAGTTCGGGATTTACCACGAAACGAAAACGTTTGCCGATGCACCGCATTCATTCTGTCTGTTCGAACCGTGGTTTACGCCGATGTCAGCGATGATCACCGATTTTCTGGATGCGGTATTTTAGTGTTTCTGTTGCCACTTTGCATACTGGCGGATAACCTTATCTCCCCATTCGCCATACCAGCTATATCCAACACGGCGCTCATTCTCAACTTCGTCGAGACGCCGGTGGGGCTGGCCGTCGCGCCCAGCGAATAAGGGTTTTTGTTCGTCGAGATCATAAAATCGTGCCCACACGTGTTTGTCCGGTGCTTTAACCAATATACGGTCTTTCTTTGTCGGCTCGTTGGGTGCAGCCACAATTTTCATAGTATAGCCCTCGATAACGTGATTTGCAAACCACTCCACGCCGTTTCGAATAGCCGCTTTCTCGTCTTCCGTCGGATTTTCCCGTGCCATGAGGAATAGCAAAATATTGGCCGATTCTGAAGACGCCAGTGAAGGGAGCTCATAGGTGCGTGCGGTGGCGGGCACTAACGTGTCCTTATCATATTGCGCAGCCCATATCGTTTTTTTGCCATGGAGGACCACCTGTGTGGCCAGGATGCACTGAACACCATTCTGCACCGCCTTTTCTGCTGCACTTCCGCGGGCATCGGTTAAGATTGCGTAATCTCCCAGACTGCGCGAAATACCGTCCAGTACCTTTAACACATTAATCATTGCATCGTCATTGTAGGTAACCTGCGAACGGTAGATCCGGTTGTCGGGGTAATACTGCGGCCAGCCGCCGTTGTCGTACTGGGCAGCAAGCAGGTAATCCACCCCGCGTATGGCTGCTTCCTTGTACCGGATATTATGTGTGTTTCCGTAGGCTTCCAACAGGTAGGTGATCTCCCGGGTGGTCGCTCTATTATCGATGGTCGTATCATCGTTGCCGCGTTCCTTCCTTGCCGTCTGCCTTTCCTTTTTGCCGAATGGCTGTTTGTAGTTGACCGCTTTGTCCATGAACGTTTTGGACCAACCGCCGTTGGAGCGCTGGAGTAACAGCATTTTTTCGGCGATAGTATCGATGGTTCCTGGCTGTGCGTGTAGGGCAATACAGGCACTGAGGGCAACGAAACAGGTGAAAATCAGCTTTTTCATGAGCGTGTTGTTTAATCGATGGCTGAAACCCTGAACCAGTCGACATCCAGCCAACCGGTGTCGTTAATGGTTGTGGTACGGGTGGCAAAGAGTCCCATTTTTGCACCGATCCAATGGCCTTCAACGGCCTGGAACGGTTCGCCGGCAGCTTGGTAAGTACGGCCGTCCAAGCTGTACTGGAAGTAGCATTCTCCCCCGTCCCGTACTTCCACGCGGAGGTATAGCGCACCTTGGTCTAGCCGGGCAATGACCGATTCTTCTTCAGTGATGCCATCCTGCGCCTTGAGGGCGGTTCCCCTTATCAGCGCGAGGCCATCGGCGTCTTTGCGTATGGACAACGTGGCGTAGCTCCGACCCATCACCACGAGCCCGGCTTTTTCGCCCAACAGTTTTTCGGGATGCGGTGTAAACGCTACTTTAGCCGTAGCCACAAACGCAGGGGCCGGAAACTTCTGCATGAGTACGTTGGGTGTTTCATAGAGGTTGCGACTGACCTCGGGGATTTGCTGCGTGTATAACCGGAGCACCCCTTTTTCGGGATAGAGGAAGGACCACGTGGCCTGTGGGTTGGCTTGCCATTGCCATTGTTTGCCCAGGGCAATACCATCGAATTCGTCGCTCTCAGCAGGAGTGGTTATGGGGTGCGCTTTTCCGACATTGGGTTTCCGGTAGCTCGATACGGGCTCACCGGTCCCGTCGCCATCGGGGTCTACACCAATAATCGGCCAATCGTTTTCCCATGTGACGGGTTGCAGGTGCGTAATACGTCCGTACACACCCGCGTCTTGAAAATGGATGAACCAGTCTTCACCGGTTTGGGTAGTTACCCAGCCACCTTGGTGGGGGCCGTTTATGGTTGTGGTGCCTTGGTGGAGCACATTGCGGCGTTCATAAGGGCCGTAGATGTTTTTTGCACGCAATACCGTTTGCCAACCGGTAGCAACACCCCCTGCGGGGGCGAAGATGTAATAGTAGCCATTTCGTTTGTAGAATTTTGCCCCTTCAATGGTCGGGTCGATTCCATGGCCATCATACACGATGACACCCTCATCCAGTGTGTGTGTGGCCTCGGCGTTGATACGCTTCACAGCAAGCACACTTTTGATGCCTGCACGGCTGCCTGCATATGCATAGGCGATGTAAACTTGGCCATCGTCGTCCCAAAGTGGGCATACGTCGATAACGCCCTTCGTACTTTCAAGCAATACCGGGGCTTCCCACTCGCCGTAAGGGTCGGTGGTTTTTACCTGATAGATACCGAAATCAGGGTCTCCCCAGAAAATGTAATAGGTGCCATCGTGGTACCGGATGGACGGAGCCCATACGCCGTTGCCATGCTGCGTTTTGCTGAAGTGGTCATACGGTGGTTGGCGACGCAGGGCGTGCCCTATAATGGTCCAATTAACTAGGTCTTTCGAGTGAAGGATGGGCAAGCCCGGTACGGCATCGAAGCTGGAGGCCGTCATGAAATAATCGTCGCCAACGCGCACAACATCCGGGTCGGAGTAATCGGCATAGAGGATAGGGTTTTTGTAGGTGCCGTCGCCATTGTCGGCAACCCATACCGCCGATACACTGGAAGGGGTGCCGGTTTGGGCGGTTGCAGTACCACCAATACAAATAGTCGCGAAAGCGAATGCCGTCGTTACATGCTTCATCATAGTTATCTTCGATAAAAAGTTTCAACAATCAGTTTAATCCCCCAAACCTTATTAAGTAAAGGGGCCTAACTTCACAAGATTAGTGAGTTTGCCGAAGAAAATGAAACATCGAACGGATTATAAGTACGCAATCGATACCGGTATCGATTGCGCATTTATTTTGTGCCTGCATACGACCAACCCATCGAAAAGCCACCTATTTTTACCCTATGCCGGTTTAGGAATCCCATTGATAATAGAAATTGAAATAGATGCTGCGATGAAAATTAGGATTCGTTATTTTATAGGTGCTTTTTGCTTGCTTTTATTTTTATCGGGCGTGATGCATGTGGATGCACAGGTCGCTTTCCCCGGTGCAGAAGGCTTTGGACGCTATACAACGGGTGGACGAGGTGGCAAGGTGTACCATGTTACGGTATTGGCTGATGGTATGCAGCCGGGCACACTCCGTTATGCACTCTCACAGCGCGGCCCCCGCACGGTTGTTTTTGATGTAGCGGGCACCATTTTCCTAGACGCCCCCTTGCGGATAACCAACGGAGACCTGACCCTTTCCGGACAGACGGCCCCCGGCGAAGGTGTCTGCATTGCGCGCTACCCGGTATCCATCAGGGCCGACAATGTCATCATTCGTTATTTGCGTTTTCGGGTGGGCAACGAAGGGAAAGGGGAGCCCGATGGGTTGGGCGGAACGGAACAGCGGAATATCATTGTTGATCACTGTTCCATCAGTTGGTCGGTGGATGAAGCCTGTACCGTCTACGGTAATGAAAATACCACCGTGCAGTGGTGTATCATTTCCGAAAGCCTACGTACAGCGGGGCACGCCAAGGGTAAACATGGTTACGGTGCTATCGTAGGAGGTGCCCGGGCGTCTTTCCACCACAATTTGCTGGCACACCACGAAAGCCGAACGCCCCGCCTTGGCCCGCGTCCTTCCACCCAAACACGGGAATGGGTGGATATGCGGAATAATGTCATTTACAATTGGGCAGGTGGTGGTTGTTACGGCGGGGAAGGCATGAAGGTAAACATCGTAAATAACTACTACAAACCCGGACCGGCCACACCGAAAGCAAGTGCCATAGGCTACCGCATTGCGGGGCTGGGGGTGCGCACCACTGCGTATGTCCACCGTGCCAATGGCGCCCCCAACGTGTGGGCACCCATGGAGCATGTTTGGGGAACGTATTATGTAGACGGTAACGTGGTGGAAGGACACCCCGATGTAACGGCGGACAACTGGACGAAAGGGATATACGAGCAGATAAACAACGCCACTTCCGATTACACCTTTACCGAACAGGTGAAGCAAGCGATGCGCCTCGATCAGCCGCTATATGCCGATACGGTGACCACCCATAGTGCCGAAGAAGCCTACCGTTTGGTACTGCAATATGCGGGATGCTCCAAGGTACGCGACATCATAGACAAACGTATTGTCTTTGAAACAGAAAGTGGTACAGCAAGCCACCACGGCAGTGTGTCGGAAGATGCGGACAACTATCCCGGATTGATTGATACCCCATACGATGTGATGCCGGTGGGGGCTACCTCACCCTGGTGTCCGCTTAGCGACGGAGGGGTGACGTATGATGAATTGCGCGACAGTGATGGCGACGGTATACCCGACCTTTGGGAAACGGCCCATGAGTTGAATCCCCATAATGTAAAAGACGGAAATGTTGCCACGCTTAGCAAAGCCGGCTATACCAACCTGGAAGTATATATGAATAGTTTGGTGACCGACTTATACGACTAGGTGCTGTCATCGTGTAGGAAATCGGTTCCGTAAACGATACCGGTATCGTTTGCGTAAATTTATCGTTCCAGAATATTGGACGCTTGGACAAATGCACTTATAATTGTTGGGCAGCGCATTTCGATAGGTTATGGATATGCGGGTGGCTAATTAATTGGTCCTAATAATTAGTATATGCAGGTGTGTTTGAGGTATCAGGTGTTTCTATGTGCGGTATTGTTCTTTTGGCAAACGGCAAACGGGCAGCCTATGGAATGGGTGGTTGCGCAAGATGGTTCTGGTGATTTTGAACAGGTGCAGGAAGCGATAGACGCGGTGCCCAATCTCAGAAGGGCCCGCACCGTCATCCGGATAAAACCCGGTATTTACAAGGAAAAATTGGTGCTTCCCGACTCGAAAACAAACGTATCCCTGATCGGTGAAGATGCAGCAAATACAGTGATTACCTACGATGACTATGCCCGTAAGAAAAATGGGTTTGGCGAAGAGATAGGTACCTCTGGATCTTCCTCCTTTTTTATTTTCGGCGACGGTTTCCAAGCGGAGAACATCACCTTTGAAAATAGCGCGGGGCCGGTGGGGCAAGCTGTTGCCGTGCGGGTGGCTGCCACCCAGGTGGCTTTCCGAGGGTGCCGGTTCTTGGGGAATCAGGATACCTTGTATCCGCAGGGTGCCGGGACCAAACAGTACTACTACGATTGCTATATCGAGGGAACCACCGATTTTATCTTCGGTGCGGCAACGGCCGTGTTTGATAACTGCACAATATTCAGTAAAGCAGGTGCTTCTTACATCACCGCGGCGTCGACGCCAGATACCTGTGCCTTCGGTTTCGTCTTTCTGGATTGTACGTTGCGTGGCGATGCCGACGACGCGTCGGTATACCTCGGACGGCCGTGGCGGCCCTATGCGAAGACCGCTTTTATCGATTGTGATTATGATGCCTTGGTTCACCCGGCAGGGTGGCACAATTGGGGGCGGCCAAGCAACGAATATACGGCCAGCTATGTGGAGTACGGAAACACCGGTCCAGGTGCGAACACGGACAACCGGGTAGGTTGGTCGGAAGTCCTCACGGCTGATGCGCGTGCGCGGTACACCGTGGATTACATTTTAGGGGGATGGAACCCAAAGCAAGATATACACAATTGATGGTTTTCAGATGAATAAGCGTAAGACAGTATGGGGAATGGTATTGGTGGTGTTATGTGGTGCCTTCACTTGGGGTACCCAACAACAAGTAACGATTTTTTTGATTGGTGATTCTACGGTAGCCAACAAGCCCTACCGTGTCAGCAATCCGGAAAGGGGGTGGGGGCAGGTGCTGCAGCTTTACGTGGATGAGTCCATCGCCGTTGAAAACCACGCGCTGAACGGCCGAAGCACCAAAAGCTTCCGCGACGAAGGGCATTGGGAAAAAGTGCGTGCCCGTATCAAGCCGGGCGACTACGTGATCATTGAGTTCGGCCATAACGACCAAAAGGTGAAAAGTCCCGATCGGTACGCCGATCCCGAAGTCGGATTTCCGTCGCAGTTGCGGCAGTATGTGGCCGAGACGAGGGAGAAAGGTGGCATACCTGTGCTTGCAACGCCTATCGTGCGGCGGAAATTTGATGAGCGGGGCTACCTCGTGGAAACACATGGGCAGTATCCGGATGCGGTGAGGAAGGTAGCGCAACAAGAAAACGTACCGTTGCTAGACATGCATGCGCGTACCCGCGAATTGCTTTTGGAGTGGGGCCCCGAACGGTCTAAGGCCTTATTCCTCCATTTCGTGCCCGGCCAATACGAGGCTAAGCCTGAGGGGGCCGCAGATGATACGCATCTCTCCGGAACGGGTGCATTTAAATTGTGCGATCTCGCCGTGGCCGAAATGAAACGTGAGTTGCCCGAATTGGCTGGGCATTTTAAACCGTAGGGAAGTTGGGAATCATATAATGGCTAATGGAAATGACGAATTTAGTGGTGCGGGGTAGTAGATGGATGGCGCTATGGCTGGTTTGTGCGGTGTGTACGGCAGCAACGGCAGCCGAACGGGCATGGCCAACACCGGCGGTACCATTACCTGTATTTAAAGCAGATACCTTTGATATCCGCGAGTTTGGCGCTTCCGATATGCCCGGCGCCATCAACACCGAAGCGATCCAGTCGGCCATTGCTGCCTGCCATGAAAATGGCGGCGGTGTGGTGGTTGTGCCTAAAGGGGTTTGGATATCCGGGCCACTGGATTTGCTTAGTGGGGTAAACCTACATCTGAAGCGCCAATCCGTACTGTTGTTTACAGCGGATTTCGATCAATACCCACTGGTGGAAACCGGATGGGAGGGGCTCCGTCAAATGCGCCGCCACTCGCCGATCCGCGCAGAAGGGCAGGCCAACATAGCCATTACCGGACACGGTGTCATCGATGGCAACGGCGATGCCTGGCGCTTCGTCAAAAAGGGGAAGATGACCGATTCGCAATGGAAAAAACTCGTGGCGTCCGGTGGCGTGCTGACACCCGACGGTAAAGAATGGTACCCCTCGGAAGGAGCGCTCAAGGGGCGCAATTACAAAGATCCGGGTGAAATCACCGCAGATAAAACCCCGGCATTTTATGAGGAAATTAAGGATTTTCTACGGCCAAACCTCGTTGTCTTTGAAAAATGCGAACGGATTTTGCTGGAGGGGGTGACGTTCCAAAATTCGGGTGCCTGGAATATTCACCAGCTCATGAGCAAAGACATTACCGTACGAGACATTACCGTGCGCAACCCGTGGTATTCACAGAATGGCGACGGACTGGATATCGAGTCGTGCACCAATGTATTGGTCGAAGACAGCTCATTCGATGTGGGCGACGATGCGATTTGCATTAAAAGCGGAAAGAATGCCTACGGAAGAGCGGTAGCGATGCCCACTGAGAACCTGTGGGTACGCGATTGCGTGGTTTACCATGCCCACGGGGGCTTTGTGGTAGGTAGTGAAATGAGCGGTGGCGCACGCAACCTCTACGTCTCGGACCTCACATTTATCGGAACGGATATCGGGCTCCGCTTCAAGACGACGCGGGGGCGTGGTGGAGTGGTAGAAGATGTGTTCATCAAGGATGTTTATATGAAAGACATTCCTGGCGAGGCTATCTTATTCGATATGTATTATGAGGCAAAAGACCCCGTCCCTGCGGCAGGCGAAGAACGCCGGCCGCCGAACGTGGAGAAGAAACCCGTTACAGAAGAAACACCGCAGTTCCGCAATTTCCATATCAGTAACATTCATTGTGATGGCGCTAAGAAGGCTATTTTCGTCCGTGGGCTGCCGGAAATGCCGATCCATGGTATCCACTTTTCTGGGTTGGCAATGAGTACGACCGAGGGCATCGATATACAGGAAGGAACGGATATCCGTATCTCCAACTCGGTGATCGTTGCTAAAGACACAAATCCGCTAGTCTATGTGCTTAATAGCCAAGAGATAGCGCTAGATGGCGTCTCGTCGGATGTGCCCGTAGAAACCCTGTTGCATGTGCAGGGGGAGCGTTCGGCGAAAATCGTGGTTAAAAACATCGATATCCCGTATATCAACAATAAACTACAGGTAGATCAGGGTGCACAGGCGGCATCCGTTAACATCCATTAACATCGTTATCGCTAAAAACACAAATATGATAAAGAAGCTAATGATCATTGCATTGCTGGGCTTATCAGCGCAAATCGGACAGGGGCAAACCACGAAGTATAGTGAACTCATGTCGGAGACCGCAGTGAAATTGTGGCCCGATTCGTTTAGCTTAGGTAAGCCGGGCACACCGGCTAAATGGAGTTATGACCTAGGCGTTATCCTGAAAGGGATGGAAGCGGTATGGAAAGCCTCAGGAGATGTGCGGTGGTTCAACTACATCCAAAAGCAGATGGACCATTATGTGCAGCCGGACGGTACTATTAATATGTACCGGTTAAACGACTACAACATCGATTTTGTGAACAACGGGAAAATCTTGTTGTTTTTGTATCAGGTAACGGGGAAAACAAAGTATTTCAAGGCGGCCTCTATTTTGCGCGACCAGCTAAAAACGCATCCGCGTACGTCTGAAGGCGGGTTCTGGCATAAAAAGGTCTACCCGCACCAGATGTGGTTGGATGGGTTGTATATGGGGCAGCCGTTTTATGCCGAATATGCCAAACTCTTCAACGAGCCGGAAGCATTTGACGACATCACCAATCAATTTGTATTGATGGAGAAACACAGCCGCGATGAGGAAACCGGTTTGCTCTACCACGGGTGGGACGAGTCGCGCGAACAAGCCTGGGCCAACGATACAACCGGGCAATCGCCCAATTTCTGGGGGCGCTCGCTGGGGTGGTACGGTATGGCCTTAGTAGATGCGCTTCCCTATTTTCCCGAAGGGCACCCGGGTGTAGACTCACTTACCGGGATTTTGCAGCGCCTAGCGAAGGCTGTGGTTGATTTCCAGGATAAAAAATCGGGCTTATGGTACGACGTAGTTGATATGGGGTACCGGCCTGAAAATTATTTCGAAGCATCGGCATCGTCTATGCTGGTGTATACACTGGCAAAAGGCGTACGGCTGGGTTACCTCCCCGATACGTACCTGCGGGCGGCGAAAAAAGGATACCGTGGTATCTTAAAGGAATTTATTACGCCAAGGGATGGCGGTGGTGTCAATTTGGAAGGTACGGTAAAGGTATCGGGACTTGGTGGGTCGGGTAACTATCGCGACGGCACCTTCGACTATTACATGAGTGAACCCGTTATCCAAAACGATCCGAAAGGAATCGGTGCGTTTATCAAATGCGCTACGGAAATGGAAATGTTACCTACCCTGAAATACGGTGAGGGTACGGTAGTGACACTAGATAACTACTACAATAACGAGCACCGTGCCGATGCCACAGGCCGTGAAGTGCGCTACCATTATGTGTGGCAGGAACAGTCAAATGGAGGCTATTCGTTCCTGAACCACATCTTCCAGATGCACGGGGCGAAGACCACATCGCTGGCTGCAAAGCCTACAGCGGAGGCACTACGAAATACCGATATCTATATCATCGTCGACCCCGATACCCAGAAAGAGACCCCCTCGCCCCATTGGTTGGAAACGGCCGAAATCGACGTTATTGCCAACTGGGTAAAGAAGGGCGGTGTACTGGTCCTTTTGGGAAATGATAAAGGGAATGCAGAATTTAAACATTTCAACATGTTGGCCGGCCGCTTTGGTATTCATTTCAATGAAGATCATGCGTTGCTGGTGAAGCAAAATGATTTCCGACAAGGTGCTGTAACTTTGGAAAAAAGAAATAAGGTTTTCAGGAAACCCTTTCGGCTCTTTCTGAAAGAGGTGAGCACACTGACAGTAATGCCACCGGCAAAAGTACAGGTACAACACGAAAATATGGACTTGGTGGCAACTGCCACATATGGTAAGGGTACTGTTTTTGCCCTTGGAGACCCGTGGATTTATAACGAATACATAGACGGCAGGAAGCTTACTCCCGACTTTGACAATTACCCAGCTGCCCAAGCATGGGTGCGCTGGTTATTGGGTAAGACGGGCAAATGAACGAATCATGCTTTTTTAACGTTATATAGTTTATAAAGTCAACATTATAAAATCAAATACAAAATGAAAACAACAAATTCACGTCGAGAATTTATCAAAAAGGCCTCTTTAGGTGCCGGTGTCGTTGGATTGTCCGCCCTGGGGTTCAGCGCAAAGAGTTACGGCAAGATTATCGGTGCCAACGACCGTGTAAGGGTGGGGATTGTCGGGTTTTCCAACCGGTTTAAAAGTTCGTTGTTCCCCGCATTTATGAACCATGCAAAGGCCCAGAATTTTGAGTTTGTGGCCGTTTCGGATCTGTGGAACAGACGCCGTGATGAGGCTTATGCCTATGCGAAGGAAAAAGCGGGTATCGAACTCGCGAAGTACCGGAACAACGATGAGCTCTTCCCGCGAACCGATGTGGATGCGGTAATCATCAGCACGGCCGACTTCCAGCATGCGTTGATTGCAGCCGAGGCCGTACGCCACGGCAAAGACGTATACGTGGAAAAGCCATTGGCCGAAACATTGGAGGACGCGAAAATCGTGCGGAAGGCCGTGGAGGAAACTGGCAAAATCCTGCAGGTGGGGTCGCAGCGCCGGAGTGCACCCAACTACATTGCAGCCAACGAGTATATCCGCTCAGGTAAGTTTGGCGATATAAAGATGGTAGAGATGACCTGGAACGTGAACCAGCCCGGCCGTTGGCGCTTGCCCCAACTGACCAAGGAAATACGCGAACAGGATACTGACTGGAACCGCTTTTTGATGAACCGTCCCAAAGTGGCATGGAACCCACGTTATTACCTCGAATATCGATTGTTCTGGCCCTACTCTTCCGGTATTTTCGGGCAGTGGATGGCACACCAGATTGATACCGTACATTGGTTTACAGATTTGCCGCACCCGCGCAGCGTGGTAGCCAACGGAGGGATATACCTCTGGAACGATGGCCGCACTAACCCCGATACACTCACCGCAGTGATGGATTACGGTCCCGCAGACGACCCTAGCAAAGGATTCCAGGTGCAGTATTCATCACGGTTCACCAACTCGGCCGGTGGGGTGAAGGAACTGTACTTCTCGAATGGCGGTTCCTTAAACCTCGATACTAATGAGGTGACATCTGAGGGAGGGCTGACACAACGCATGGCCGACCAGATGGGGATGAAGGCAAACTTGCTCGATCCGTTCACCCTGTCAAACGCGGCAAAAATCGAAACATCAGCAAATACGGGGAGTGACCCGATGACCTCACTCCACATGCTCAATTGGATGGAATGTGTGCGTAGCCGTAAGCAACCGAATGCGGATGTCGTGGCCGGTTATAATCATTCCGTAGCCAATATTATGGGACATACCGCTTATGTAACCGGAAAACGGGTGACGTTTGATGATGAAAAACAAGAAGTAGTGATTTCTTAAACAAGGGATAGCAAATGACACAAACAAAAAATATGCTTGGTGCCCTGGTGCTTGCCATAGCCGTTACGGGCTGCGGACAGTCGCAAAAGGTACAGGAGCAATCCACGCAGAACGACCGGTTTTCTTTCGTGGAGCAGCCGGAGAGCAACAGCATATCCATCCTGTTGGATGGGCAACCGTATACCGCGTATTGCTATGCCGATAGCCTGAAAAAGCCCGTACTGTTTCCCCTCCGTACCAAAGATGGGCATTTCATTACCCGCGGGTGGCCGGTGCAGCCCCGTGCGAACGAACGTACGGACCACCCCCACCACATAGGGTTATGGTTCAACTACGGTGACGTGAATGGGCTCGACTTCTGGAATAACTCGACAGCTATTCCGGTCGAGAAACGAATGGGATATGGAAGCATCCTCCACGCAACGGTGAACGCGATGGAAACCGATGGAAGCTCCGGCGTGCTCGACGTTACCAAGTATTGGAAAGGGCCGCAGGGAGATAGTCTCCTGAAAGAGGATACGCGATACGTTTTTCAGGTGGACGATGGGGATAACACATCGATTGCGCTCGAAATCAAATTGACCGCGTTGACCGACGTATCGCTCAACGACAATAAAGAGGGTGTATTGGGCATACGGTTGGCCCGCCAACTCGAACACCCTTCCAACGAACCGGCTAAATTTACCGATGCCAACGGTATCGTCACCGAGGTGGCCCAAGCCAACAACGACGGCGTAACGGGGCATTACATCAGTAGTGAAGGTGTTGAAGGTGACGATGTGTGGGGCACCCGTGCGAAGTGGGTAGCGCTCAACGGTACCATTGAAGGGGAGGACGTGTCGCTTGTTATACTTGACCACGAAGGGAACCCAGGATATCCTACCTACTGGCATGCCCGTGGATATGGTTTGTTTGCCGCCAACCCACTGGGACAAAAGGCGCTCAGCGATGGTAAGGACGAACTGAATTTCAAATTGGATAAAGGTGACACTACCCGTTTCAGATATAAGGTGCTTATCCATGCAGGAAGCAAACTGGATGCCGCCGAAATCAATAATCGGTTTACGGAATTTGCCAACCAATAGTCGACTTCCAGCTTTTCGTTTTTGCGCAATCGTTGCCGGTAACGATTGCGCAATTATAGTTGACAACTTGTTTCATTCGTTAATTGCCAAACTGTAACATTGCAGTGGTAAAGGACAGTAGTATGCTTACTAACTCAAAGAGTAATTAGGATTTTAAGGGTTTTATTAAATGAAGTTATTGAATAGGCAGTTTGTGGAGCCGCGTGATTATCCGGAGAAAGTGCTCCAGTTCGGTACGGGTGTGCTACTCCGCGGATTGCCGGACTATTTCATAGAAAAGGCCAATCGGGCAGACATGTTTGGTGGGAGCATTGCCGTGGTGAAGTCGACGGAAAAGGGGGACGCCGATCCGTTTAAACAGCAGGACAACCTGTATACCATTCATATCAAGGGACTTGAGAACGGACATGATGTGCAGGATACATTGCTGGTGTCGGCGATTAATCGCGTTATCACCGCTATTACAGACTGGCCATCCGTTTTAGATGTTGCCAGTGCACCTGAGTTAGCAATTGTTGTCTCTAACACCACCGAGGTGGGGATTGTGCTTGATGAAGCCGATGACGTGTTCGCTACGCCACCGCGTTCTTTCCCGGGTAAGTTGACGGCCGTATTATTAAAACGGTTCTGGGTATTTAAGGGAGCAGAAGATAAAGGTTTGGTTGTCCTCCCGACCGAACTCATCGATAAAAATGGCGAACGGCTTTTGGATATCGTAATCGCATTGGCGGAGCGCCACCAGTTGGGAGAGGGGTTTGTTGACTGGGTGAAAAACCATAACTATTTCTGCAATACGCTGGTGGACCGGATTGTGCCGGGCAGTCTGGAGGCGGCTGTGCGGCAGCAGGCGGAGCACCGGTTGGGCTATAGAGACGAACTGGCCATAATGGCGGAACCGTTTTGCCTTTGGGCCATCGAAACCTCACACCCGCGGGTGACTGAAGCACTCACTTTTGCAGGGGCCGATAACAGGGTCGTTATTGCATCTGATATCGACAAGTTCAAAGAGCTGAAGCTGCGCTTGCTTAATGGCAGCCATACATTCGCATGTGGCTTGGCTATGCAGGCTGGGTTTGATACGGTAAAGGTAGCCATGGCAAATCAATCGTTTTCAACCTATGTGAAACGGGTGATGCATAACGAAATCATCCCGACCTTGGTGGGAATCGGTATCGATAAACAGGAAGCGGAAATGTTTGCGGATCAGGTCATCGATCGGTTCGCCAATCCTTACCTCGAACATAAGTGGGAAAGTATTAGCACAAACTATACATCAAAGATGCGGATGCGCAATTTTGCAACGCTCGAAAGACATTTTAAAGGAGGGAGAAGCAACGGCGCTAACTATATGGCTTTGGGATTTGCGGGCTATTTAATGGCAATGGGAAGGGGTGAACCCTTCCAGTTGCTGGCAGATTGGGAGAAAGATCTTATTTCATTAGGTGACTTCCTGCCGACGGTTAAGAATTATTTGAATCAGCTCCAGCAAAAATCGGTATCAGAGGTGCTGGAAGCGTTGAACTCGAACCACGATGAAGGAGGGCATTAAGGCGATGGCGGATGCGTGCGTTTTGCGGATCCATCCGAACGACAATGTGTTGGTGGCTTTACAGGATTTGAAAGCCGGTGAGCATATTGTATATACGGGTGAGACCTTTGTATTGCTAGATGACGTTGCTGTGAAACACAAGTTCTTCACCGAAGATCTATCCGTGGGCAGCGAGGTAAAGATGTACGGTGTGCTGGTTGGCCGGACGGTGCAAGATGTGAAGGCCGGACAATGGATGAACACAACAAACGTGAAACATGCTGCAGAGCCCTATTTCTTTAGGCCTTCCGCATACCGGTGGTCGCCACCGGATGTGTCCAGGTTTGAGGAGCGTACGTTTATGGGATACCATCGGAGCGATGGCCGCGTGGGTACAGCAAATTATTGGCTTTTTGTCCCTACAGTTTTTTGTGAGAACCGAAACCTGGATGTCATCCGCGAAGCGCTTCACCACGAGCTCGGGTATGCGGTCGCAGATAAATACCGGATGAAGACCCGCATGCTGCGGGAGCTGGTGAAAGAAGGAAAGAATATCGAAGCGGCGGACCTTTCTATCCATGAGGCTATGGTACCTGTAGACCGGTTATTTAAAAATGTGGACGGAATTAAATTCCTTAACCATCAAGGGGGGTGTGGCGGTACCCGGGAGGATGCCGCCGTATTGGGAAAGCTGTTGGCGGCTTATGCAAACCACCCCAATGTGGCAGGCATAACCATATTGAGCTTAGGGTGTCAAAACCTCCAAGTAAGGGATCTACTCGCTGAGCTTGATGCGCTGAGGCCGGCATTTGATAAACCGGTACTGGTATTCGAACAGCAACGGATCGGGAGTGAAGAAGAACTTATCACGGAGGCGATTCGCAAGACATTCATCGGGTTGGTGGAAGCGGACAAAATTATACGTAAGCCCGCGCCGCTGAGTGAGTTGACCATAGGAGTGAAGTGCGGGGGCAGCGATGGCTTCAGCGGTATCACAGCAAATCCGGCAGTGGGCTATTGCGCGGACTTACTGGTGGCACTGGGTGGAAAGGTACTGCTTGCCGAATTCCCCGAACTGTGCGGTGCGGAACAAAACCTGATTGACCGGACAATAGACGAAGCCGCAGCACATAAATTCATCCGATTGATGAGGGAGTATAGCGATGCAGCGGAACGGGTGGGTTCGGGTTTCCACATGAACCCCTCGCCGGGCAATATCCGGGACGGATTAATTACCGACGCGATAAAGAGTAATGGTGCCGCCAAGAAGGGCGGTACTTCACCTGTGGTCGACGTGTTGGATTATACCGAGCAGGCCACTAAGAAAGGGCTGAACCTCGTATGTACACCGGGTAATGATGTGGAAGCGACCACGGGCAAAGCGGCAAGTGGGGCGACTTTAATCCTGTTTACCACCGGCTTGGGTACGCCAACAGGCAATCCTGTTTGTCCGGTCATCAAGGTGGCTACCAACAGCCAGTTGGCCCGCCGGATGGAAGACATTATCGATATCGATTGCGGCCGGATAGTGACCGGTGATAGCACCATCGAGCAGATGGGAGAGGAGATTTTAGAGTATTGCATTCGGGCAGCATCGGGAGAGGTTATACCCAAAGCAGTACAGCTCAACCAGGACGACTTTATCCCTTGGAAACGGGGGGTCTCGTTGTAAGGTTTGCCTATTTAGGATTATGGCTTAGGGGTAAAATTGAAGAGTTTAAATTTACGATTTATAAGAGATGAAGAATTTTCTGGATGACCAATTATTCCTGTTGAATACGAAAACGGCCCAGTTGCTATACCACGATTATGCGGCTGTTATGCCAATCATAGACTACCATTGCCACCTCCCGCCGCAGCAGATTGCTGAAAACACGCAATTTGAAAATATTACCCAAGTGTGGCTCAATGGCGACCATTACAAATGGCGCGCCATGCGTACCAATGGTGTGGATGAAAGTTATATCACAGGCGATAAACCTGATCGTGAAAAGTTCCGGAAGTGGGCGGAGACCGTCCCCTATACGTTACGGAATCCATTATACCATTGGACGCATTTGGAGCTACGCCGCTATTTCGGTATTTCTGAGCTGTTAGGGCCGGATACGGCCGACCGGATATTTGACGAAACTAAGGAGAAGTTGCAGTCGCCCGAATACCGCGTGCGCGGACTTCTGGAGCGGATGAATGTGAGGGTAATCTGCACTACCGACGATCCGTTGGATACGTTGGAACACCACCGGGCGTTGGCCGAAGAAGGCCATGGACTGCCGGTATACCCGGCGTTCAGGCCTGATGCGGCGATGGATTTGAGCGATACGGCGAGGTTCAGCACCTATGTTTCGCGGCTGGAGGTAGCGACGAACCGACCGATAGGCCAATTTTCGGATTTTGTCCATGCGCTGAAAGAGCGGCACGACTTTTTTGCAACGATGGGCTGCAGTGTGTCTGATCATGGGTTGGAGGAAATTTATGCCGATGGGTATACAGAAGCGGACATCGAACGTATTTTTAAGGCTGCCACGGGTGGTGGACACGTATCTGTGGAAGAACATCGGCAGTTTAAATCGGCCATGCTGTATTTATTTGCACAATGGGATGCCGAAAAGGGATGGGTACAACAGTACCACTTGGGTGCATTGCGTAATAACAACTCGCGGATGATGCGGCAATTGGGAGCAGACACCGGGTGGGATTCTATCGGAGACTTCAACCAAAGCCGGGCGCTTTCGAAATTCTTGGATAGGCTCGACAGTAAAAACGAATTAACCAAAACGATTTTGTACAATCTCAACCCGGCAGATAATGAGCTGATGGCCACCATGATTGGTAACTTCAACGATGGCTCTGTGCCGGGTAAAATACAGTTTGGCTCCGCCTGGTGGTTCCTCGACCAGAAAGACGGGATGACGAAGCAAATCAATGCGCTTTCAAATATGGGACTATTGAGCCGATTTGTGGGGATGCTAACTGATTCGCGGAGTTTCTTGTCATTTCCCAGGCACGAGTATTTCCGGAGGCTGCTGTGTGATTTGTTTGGAACGGAAGTCGAAAACGGTGAATTGCCCAATGATCTACAATGGATCGGACAGGTAGTGCAGGACATCTGTTATAACAATGCCAACCGATACTTCGGCTGGGAAGAGACGCAGCAGTAAACCGGATAGTAGCGAAAACGATTTCGAAGAATTTCTACCCGGAAAGCTGGGCTATTCAACAAGTCTTTCTATATTTGGGGAGGCGTAAACGTTTACGCGTAAATAAATCTAATCATTTTGATGCTAATATCATGACATCCCAACCGTTAAGTAACTATCGATGGAGTATCTGTGCACTGTTGTTTTTTGCAACCACCATTAACTATCTGGACCGGCAAGTACTGTCACTTACCTGGAAGGATTTCATCGTACCCGAATTCCATTGGCGAAACAACGATTATGGTAATATTACCGGTATATTTTCTATCGTTTATGCCGGGTCCATGTTGTTTGCTGGGCGCTTGGTTGATTGGATGGATACAAAGCGGGGCTATTTATGGTCGATCGGCATCTGGTCAGTCGGCGCATGTATCCATGCATACTGCGGGATTGCAACGTCGGGCATCTTAACAGGTAATTGGTTCGTTGGGTTTGAAGAGGCTAAGGAGCATATCGCTACGGTAGGTGATATCGCCCAAGTGGTGTCCGTAAGTGTAACCTTGTTTATTTTTGCGCGTATTGTATTGGCAATAGGGGAGGCAGGTAACTTCCCGGCGGCGATAAAAGCTACGGCGGAGTATTTCCCGAAGAAGGACCGTGGTTTTGCAACGAGTATTTTCAACGCTGGAGCCACCGTGGGCGCACTGGCAGCACCACTTACCATTCCGTTTATCGCAGCGGCCTATGGCTGGGAGGCGTCTTTTGTGATTATTGGTGCTTTGGGTTTTGTATGGATGGGTTTCTGGATATTCATGTATAAGAAGCCGCACGAGCACCCTCGAGTGAACGCAGCAGAGCTGGCTTATATCCAGCAAGATGATGTCACCGATAGCGAGCAGGTAACTACCAATCCGGGGGGTGCGGTACAACGTAAGAAAATGTCTTTCGCAGGAGCGTTCCGCTACAGGCAGACATGGGCGTTTGCGGTTGGAAAGTTCATGACTGATGGTGTGTGGTGGTTTTTCCTGTTTTGGACACCTGCTTACCTCAGTTCGGTATATAACCTGGATTCTACAGAAAGTGCTTGGCATATATTCTTCCTCTACGCCCTTACGCTGCTGTCCATCATTGGTGGGTGGTTACCCACATACTTCGTAGATAAGCAGGGGATGAATCCTTATGCAGGTAGGATGAAGGCGATGCTTATCTTCGCATTTTTTCCGTTGCTAACGTTATTCGCACAGCCACTTGGCCATATTTCTGTGTGGATCCCTGTAGTTATCATTGGTATTGCGGGGGCGGCACATCAAGCTTGGTCGGCGAATATTTTCTCTACTATCGGCGATATGTTCCCACGGTCCAGCGTGGCAACAATCACCGGTATAGGTGGTATGGCTGGCGGCGTTGGTGCATTTTTGATTAACAAAGGTTCTGGGGTGTTATTTGACTATTCAGTCGATACGAATTTGAAGTTCATGGGTTTCGAAGGTATCGAATCCGGATATTTCATCATCTTCTCGATTTGTGCGGTATCCTATCTGA
Source organism: Parapedobacter soli (assembly GCF_025460835.1). GTDB lineage: Bacteria > Bacteroidota > Bacteroidia > Sphingobacteriales > Sphingobacteriaceae > Parapedobacter > Parapedobacter soli. Next base: position 21,879 of record NZ_JAMXAY010000059.1, read on the forward strand.
TTGGGTGGGTCATAATGAAATCTTTGGTTCCACACTACGCGCCAATTACCGATATCGATTGATACGTTGTTGGTAATAAGGAATATAAAAAAACCTTTAGCAAGAGTAGCTAAAGGTTTTTTTATATCATATCCTTTGGGAATAGGAGCAGCGCTTACCAGCGGCTTTTTTCGCGGCGTTTGCCTGAAAAGTCACGGAACCCACCGCCATGCTCGCGCTTGCGGCGGCTTCCACTTTCACCTCCGTTGCGGAATGAGCGGCTCCGCCGCTCCCCGCCACGGCCTTCGCCCGCATTTTCTACCCGTACAGTACGCCCGTTGAAATCGACGTTTTGGAATCCGCTGAAAACTTTGTCTACAGCAGCATTTTCCACTTCAAAGAAGGTGTACACCCCCTTAAGATCAATTTTCCCGATGGCTTTGCCACTAATCCGCGTATTGTTGCAGATATAACCGAGGATATCCCCGCGACTGAAATCATCGACCGAGCCGAGGTTGATAAATAACCGCGTATAGTCTGACTTGTATCCGTCACGACCGAACCGCTCCGATTTACCCCGCCGGTCGGAGCCCCCACGTCCTTCGCTGGGATCGACGTTGAGGTCCGGTGCGTTTTCATAATATTCCAGAAAACGGTTGAACTCGAGCGCGGCAAACCGTTTGACGATTTCTTCTTTACTCAATTCGCTGAAGCTCTCCATAATCTTCGGTAGGTAGGCATCGATTTGATTGTCGTTGACTTCGACCTCATTGACCTTATTGATCATGGCGAAAAGCTGCTTTTCGACCACAGCCTCACCCCTCGGCACTTCCATTTTAACGAATGGTTTGCCGATGACCTTTTCGATTTGCCGGATTTTACCCAACTCTTTCAGGTTGACCAGTGAAATGGAGATCCCGGTTTTTCCAGCGCGAGCGGTACGGCCACTGCGGTGGGTGTAGTTCTCCAGCTCATCGGGCAGTGAGTAGTTGATTACGTGGGTCACATCGTTTACGTCAATACCACGTGCAGCTACATCGGTAGCGATAAGCAATTGCAAACTGCGTTCGCGGTAGCGCTTCATCACTTTATCTCGCTGTTGTTGTGAAAGGTCGCCATGCAATGCATCAGCATTGTAGCCATCCTTTATCAACGATTCCGCAATTTCCTGGGTCTCGATCTTAGTGCGGCAAAATACGATGCCGAAGATTTCAGGATTGGAATCGACGATGCGTTTGAATGCGGCGTATTTGTCGCGTGCCCGGATCACATAGTAATGGTGGTCGATGTTGGCGTTACCGGTGTTTTTCGTGCCCATGGTGAGCTCAAACGGATCGGTCATGTAGTTCTTTGCGATCCGGCGTACTTCTGCAGGCATGGTGGCTGAAAAAAGCCATGTTTTTTTCTCGTCGGGAGTAGTAGACAAGATATTGTTGATGTCTTCCTGAAAGCCCATGTTGAGCATTTCATCCGCTTCATCCAATACGACGTAACGTACATTAGAAAAATCAATGGCTTTACGGCCAATGATATCGAGCATACGACCTGGGGTGGCTACAACAATTTGTACACCACGGCGAATCTGACGCAATTGGTCACCGATGCTCGCGCCGCCATAAACGGCCACAACATGTACATCTGGGAGGTTTTTTGCGTACTTCTCAATGTCTTTGGAAATCTGCAGACACAACTCACGCGTAGGGCACAGAATAAGTGCCTGCGGGTACTTTTGGGAGAAATCCAATAATTCTAATAATGGCAGGCCAAATGCTGCGGTCTTGCCGGTACCAGTCTGGGCTAATCCGACAAAATCGTTGCTGCCTGCAAGTAATACGGGAACGGCTTGTTCCTGGATAGGAGTAGGGGCTTCAAACCCTAGCTCTGTGATGGCATTAACAATATCATGACGGATCCCCAATTCAATAAATGGGTTCATGAATATTTTATATACAATAGGCACTATTGCCTAAGGCGGTGCAAAGGTACGGTTAATTGATTGGAATTCAAAGATAAGAATAAAAAATAAAAATGCCGTCCAAGTAAAATAGACGGCATTTTTCAATGGGATAATAATTTTCTGTTTAATAGAGTGTGAACTCTACGCGACGGTTTTCTTGCCTTCCCGCAGCGGTATTGTTGCTCGCAATCGGTTGGGTAGGCCCATATCCAGTGGCTTCAATGCGCGATGGGTTGGCCCCCTTGCTCACGAGGTATGCCTTCACGGCCTCGGCCCGCTCCTTAGAGAGCCGCATATTTGTCTGCATCGAACCGGTATTATCGGTGTGGCCTGCTAATTTCAGGCTGAAGTTCTTCTCGATAAGCAGGGCGGCCACTTTGTTGAGGCTCGCGTGCGAAGTTGGCCGGATTGTGGATTTTCCCAAATCGAATTCGAGGTTCTGGATGGCTTCATCAACTACCCGCCGGTCTTCATCGGTCACAATGACTTTCTGCACAACCGGAGCTTTGGGCTCGGGGAGCGGGCATCCGGCACCGTCTACTTTCGTTTTCTCTGGGGTGTCGGGGCATTTGTCGTAGCGGTTGGCAACACCATCGCCGTCGTCATCGGCTAGGTCGGCATACAGCCGTTCAATCTGTGCTTGGAGCTTTTCGTTTTCGGTCCGTTGGGCATCCAATGCTGCTTTTTGTGCGAGTATCTCGTCATACTGTGCTTGATAATCTTTTTGCATGGCCGATACGGGGTTGCTGTTTGCCAAGAAAGGCTTACTCTTGTTGCCTAGTGCAAACTCAACACCTAGATGGGTGTATGAGAACATGTCTTTGCTGCCACTGCTTCCCGCACCGTCAAAGTTTGCCGATTGTACCAGATTGAGCCGATACCCGAGGTCGATAGCCACGTCAGGGCTGACGGCAAACTTCAATCCGACGCCACCGGGAACAAACAGTTTGGTGGTTTGCTCGTATGTGGTGGTCGTTCCATTGATTTTTGTTGTAGGCTCAAAACCGAGTGCGCCCAATCCGAAGTTCAAATAAGGTTTGATGATGCCCTCACGATGACGCCAGTTGATATTGGCCAAAGTAACGTTGCCGGAAACAGCGATTGACCACGGCAACTTGGTATCAAAACGGTTGTCGTTGCCTTCATATCCGCCAGTAACTTTCCCGCCGATATACTCGGCTTGGATGCCGAAGCCTGGCAAGATTTGCCTTTTTACGTATAGGCCATAGCCCAGGCTTTGCTCCACTTTATCGAAGCTACGGCGTAAGCCGATGAGGTTCGACTGGTTTAACAAACCTAAATGGGCACCAATCGACCATGTACGGTATTCGGAGTCTGGCGCAAAAGGCTTTACCTCGTTAATCAGGGTCTGGGCCTTCAGCGACGCGGTCGAAAGGATTCCTATACCGACTAGCAATCCAATTTTGGTCAACTTGTTTTTCATCAGAATATGTTTAAATCATTTATTTGTTTATCAATCA
>NZ_JAMXAY010000006.1 GCF_025460835.1 Parapedobacter soli
ACCCGTGGTCAGTGCAGCATCAGCCGCCAATGGCGTGCCGCCCGTGGCTGTTGTGTACCAAACCACATCACCCGTAGCACCGTCCGTAATCAGGTCGGCAACCGTAGGCCCGTCGATCTCGCAGAAAACCTGATCGCGGTTCGTCAGGTCAGGCGCAGGTGTCTCGGTGATGGTCACCTCAACTTCCGTGCGGTCAACGCTCTCGCAGTTATCGCCGATCTGCGCAGCATAGTATGTCCCCGTGGTCAGTGCAGCGTCAGCCGCCAATGGCGTACCGCCTGTAGCAACAGTGTACCAAACCACATCACCCGTAGCACCGTCCGGAATCAGGTCGGCAACCGTAGGCAGTTCGATCTCACAGAACACCTGATCGCGGTTCGTCAGGTCAGGCGCAGGTGTCTCGGTGATGGTCACCTCAACCTCAGTGCGCTCAACGCTCTCGCAATTATCGCCGATCTGCGCAGCATAGTATGTGCCCGTGGTCAGTGCAGCGTCAGCCGCCAATGGCGTACCGCCTGTAGCAACAGTGTACCAAACCACATCACCCGTAGCACCGTCATCGTTCAGGTCGGCAACCGTAGGCCCGTCGATCTCACAGAATACCTGATCGCGGTTCGTCAATGCAGGAGGCAAGGTTCCTACCACTTCGATAGTTACCGCTACACGCGGCCCTTCACAACCGGTAACCGTATTTACTTGGCTTACATACACCGTATAAAGCCCCACTGTTGCGCTGTTTACAACCGGAACATCCGTCAACGGAGTTGAAGCCGTTGCGCTTTCATAATACCTAAGCTCATGATCAGCATCTACAACCGACACGTCATAAAATACCTCTCCAGCAAGAGGTGTCTCGCAGACCTCCAAATTATTCGCAACCGGTAAACCGGGAAGTGCGTTCACCGTAATCTCAACTGGAGTACGTTCGCCGACTTCGCATGAGCCGAACCGGATCGCCTGCACATAATATGTATAAGGCGAACCAGCACTTGTCAAATTAGTAACATCAACGACGTTACCGTCCGTCGGGGCGTCATATAGTCGGTAAATCGTACAATCATCAGGTCCCGTAAGATCGATATCTTCGCCTTCACAGATCACAAACTTGTTATCATTCCCCGGTCCAAGTTCCGGTGTCGGTAATGTCCTTGATATTTCGAGCACTTCCAACGACGACAACACGGATGCAACGCCGCCATAAAGAATCTTAATCCGATCGAAGGGGCGGTCTGCGACAAAAGAAACTTCCGCTTCTTGTCCGCCCGTAAGGATGTTCACCTCCAACAGCCTATTTTCATCAATTGCATCCCCTACCGGTGTCGTACCCATGTAAGGTTGGATGGTAAACCACTTCAACACATTTGCTTCAACCAGTGCGGCTGTGTGCCGGATCTTCATCGTGATCCGATCACCAGCAATCACCGGGGTGTTGTATAAGATCTCTAACCTCGTCTGTGCGTTCACCCCCACGGCATTGTTCAGGGTGGCCACTGCACTTTCGTCACCATCCACAGCATTCCACGGGTTGTCTACGCCCACCAACGCCGAAAGTGTATTTACACCGCTAATCGGGTTTTCCACGCCGTGCAGTACATCACGGACATCGTTCTCATCACAGTCAGGCGTGCCGACTTCATGGTAATAGGCATTGTAGATACGGAACGTCTGCAATGCGCCGAGCAACGACTGCATATACACTTTAACGCCTTGATAGGCGACTACTTCATTATTATCGTCGACGGGGACAAACGTATATTCAAATACATTCACGCTACCGGCGGCATAAGCAATGTTGCTCTCCACCGCCATGGGTCGACTCACGGGGTTACCTGCGCCATCGACGGCCACTACATGCAGTCCGCCGACAACTTGGGCCAACGTGAATTGCTTACCTAACTTGACAGAGACCGCTGTACCAGCTGGAACCTGCTCGCTCCAACTTAATGTTTGCGAAGTCTGGCCTGTGAGGCCCAACAGACTAGTTCCCAGCGTTTCGCTCAATTGCGAATACGTGGTTACATCGTCTGACGCGGCATTCGTCGCCCCGGTGATGTTTCCGATAGGAATACCCAGTAATCTAGCGACTGTACCTGCGTTTGCCGCATCATTGTACACCCGGTTATACACCGGCGGACAATCCCCTGGATTATACACATTGATGATTACTGTTACGCTGGATTCACATCCTGTTGCATTTACAGCAGCTACCAACGTATAGACGTACGTTCCTGCTTCTGCAAACGGCCCAAACACGGAGCCTGAAAATCCAGTGCCGTCACTGTTATACCACGAATAGGTTACACCAGTTTCTTCCACAAACGTCGGAATATCAACTTCAACGCCGGTTTCTACCGCGTGGGTCAACGAACCACTGGTGATTTCGATTTCAGGTGCTGGGTTAATAGTTACCAATACCGGCAACGAAGCGACACTCTCACAACCTGACGCGTTGGCTACCACAACCGTGTACTCCCCACTTTGTGCAGCTACCAAATGCCGCTGAGTTTCACCCGTCAATAACTGCGGACCGCTCGTACCATCGTCCAGGTACCACGCGTAACTACTGCCCGCACCAGCATCCGAACTTTCCAAGATAACATACCCGCCCGCACACAACGTCGTTGGTCCGTCAGGTGTAATAGTCGGTTGTGCCGGTACCGGATTAACGGTGATTTCAACCGGCAGTGAAGCTGAGCTTTCACAACCATTGGTCGTTAATGCCCTAACAGTATAAACACCTGCATCCACCATTACCGCACCCGTTACCACCAACGTATTCGCTGTTTCACCAGTAAGCACAGCTCCGTCTTTATACCACTGGTAAGTTGCGCCTGTGCCGCTGGCTGTCAAGGTTACATCATCACCTTCACAAACCTCATCCGATGTTGCCGTTACCGTTGGTGCTGTTGGAATAGCTTCAACATCTACGGTAATAAACCTACCCGGCGTTTGGAAACAGGCATCATCACCTTCTAAGAATATCTCTACCTGGGTTGAACCAGCCTGGGTAAACGTATAATTAATCGAGGCCGTACCCGCCCCGTCCGCATCAGCACGACCGATTTCATTGCCATCGACATACCAGATAAAGTGGGCATTCGTAATGGAAAGAGTGGCTGGGTCGTAGCTTGCGGTAAGTGTCACCTCTTCTCCGAGACAGGCATCTATGTCACTAGCTGTTATATCAGTTGCGACAACTGGCGTACAGCTTACCGGCAGGTTGTCTGTCGCCGTTTGAGGCGGCAGCGGAGCATTGTTTTCATCTTCAAATGTGAGCGTAGCGGTATTGGAAATGGTTGTTTCTCCTATATCAACTAATGGATTCGCTATATCAACTACCAACGTTGCTGTCGCGGTAGCGCCTACGGCAAGATTACCGGCAGGAAACTCCCATGTGGTTCCATTCAACGCCCCATCACTTCCACTAGGTTGGAATGTTACATTATCAGACAGAAGTGGATCGGTAATAACTAAACTTTGTAGATCTTTATTACCCGTATTTTTAACCGTGAACGTGTAGGTAACCACATCGCCAGGTGCCGCTTGACGAAGATCATCTTGGTTGCGCCCCACCTTGGTAAACGTCACCGTTCGTACCGCAGCGACGTCGATATCCGTTCCCGGAGGAGCCGTTTCATCCGGCTGCGTGGGCGTCGTCGTATTGTCTACCGGCGGATACGATTGCACTGTAGGCTCGCCCGGCACCGTTACTTCGGCAACGTTCGATATAACGGTAACCGTTGTTAAGTTATCGTCAACCTGAACTCTGAACGTGAACGTTTTCGTTTGACCAAATGCCAGATCGAACGGACCAAACTCTACGTTCGATCCGACAAGCGTACCGCCACCAACATGTGTCGTACCTGCAGGAACAGGATCGGCGATGGTTAACCCGGTCAGATCCTGGTTGCCATCGTTGCGTACATGGATTGTATATTCAACCTCTTCACCTCCGGTCACACTGGTTATGGTGGCATCTCCACCAACCTTATAACTCTTCCATGCCACAATCGATTTATCCGGGCTGACAGGTATGATGGTTTCATTCGGCCCACTTTCGTCGGGACCATCATTCGTTGCATTTGGCGGCCACGATTTCATATCCGCCGCCGTCGGCGACGTACGAATCAACGCCATGTTAGCAATCTCGGGCACGTCCGTCAAGTCCTCATCGACATGCACTTTAAAAATAAGCGTAGTTGTACTGTTAGCCGCAACATCAATATCATTCCAGAACACAGCCGCCCCACTTAACGTACCCCCCGCATCAGCCGATCCGTCAACATAGGTAGTATGCGCAGGAATATCATCCCTTACCATCAGTCCCGTAATCGGAACGGTTGTATTATTCCTTATGTGAATAGAATAGGTAATTTCTTCACCTCCACTCACAACGGTCTGGTCGGCTGACTTCCAAATATCGACATCAAGCAGGGTCAAACGCACGGCATCGCTCAACGGCGAGGCACATACGCCGAAGGCCTGTACCGTATAATTACCGATATCGGATACCGTAAAGTTCGAAACTGTCAGACTTGCTCCCGTTTCGCCGGTGACCTCTGTGCCGTCCTTAAACCACTTATAGGTGGTTCCGGCGGGATATGTGTTCGTGATCTCTAGGGTAGCCGCATCACCCTCTTCGATGACCACGGTACCAGTCGGATCCAAAATGGGTGCCGCCAGCGGTTCCGTGACCGTAACAGTCAGGATACCGCGGGCCAGCGATTCGCAACCGTAACGCACCGGTTGGATCCAAAGCGTATGCGTACCCACGCCCAATGCCGTGATTGCGGCACCATCCAACAAGTTACCACCAAACGGTGCGTCGTATATTACATACGCCGTACCGCAGTCGTCAGGAAGCCCACTCAAGTCGATCAACTCACCTTGGCAAATTTCCAGGGAATTCAATTCGGGATTGGGCGTACCCGGCAGCTCTGTGGCCGCTTTACGGGAAACCTCAAATACGTTTAATTCCGTGACTACATTGGCTACACCGCCATAGGTTATTTTGACCCGATCGTACGGAACCGTAGTGGGTACCATCAGAACGGAATAAGAAGCGCCACCCGATAATAATCTTAAACGCAGTAAATTTTCGTCAATTACCAGGGGAGCCTCAACGGGCACGTTACCAAAGAACCGCTGGATCCGCAATTCATCGAGCAGGCCGACATCGAGGAGTGACCCCGGCTCGCCGAGGACGATCTGCAAGCTATCCCCTTCTATAGACGGCGTATTGAATACGACTTCTAGCTTACTTAAAGCCGCAACTCCTGCGATGTTCCGCATGATTGTTGCTGTCGATAAATCACGGTCAACTGCATTCCCCGCATCGATCACTCCGATTAAACCGGACGCTAAATTCAGGTTCAACAACGGTGCCTCATAGCCACCGAACACGTCGACCACATCGCCACCGGAACAGTCTGCCGCTCCCGTATTATGGTAATAAGCATCGTACACCCGAATGCTCTGCAATGCATTCACCGCAGATTCCATAATGACCTTCACACCCCGATAGGCTGTTGCAGCTCCAGTGGGTCCGGTAGGTATAAAGGTGTGTTCAAACACATTGAGTCCATTGACTGCTGCAGCTAGGTTGGGGTCAACAGACACCCGGGGTCCGATCTCGGCACCCGTGCCATCGACCGGGGCAACGTAAATCCCACCGATAACCGAGGCAACTCCATAATCCCTGGCCAATTTCACCGTAACCGGTGTCCCAGCGTTGACGTCGGTATCCCATGTCAGGGTTTGCGACGACTCGCCGGTCAGGCCGAGCAGGTTAAGGGTTTCATTGATGGTCGAATAACTCGATATATCGCCATCTGCCGCGTTGCCAGCGTCAACCACCGATCCAAGATTAATTCCCAGTAAACTCGTGGTGGTAAACGACTGGTTAGTGGCGTATGTCCTCGAAAATGCCGGCGGACAACCATCGCTGTTAACGATAACCACCACCGTGGCTGCCGATTGGCAACCCGCATCCGAGGTGGCTACAACGTAGTAAATATATACCCCCGCGGTGGGAAAATTAATGGCTCCCGTGGGTGAAAATGCGTTCCCGTTATAGTCATACCACTGTATACTACTGGTTGTCACGTTTGACACGGTCGGTGTCGGTAACGTGACGCTCCCGCCCGGTGCAATGACAAAAGTCGTCTGCGCAGGGCTGAAATTGATTTCCGGGTACGCATTCACGGTAGCATTAACGGGCACCCTGGGCGATATACAACCGGTCACCTTGTCTACAGCCTCGATATAATACGTACCGCTGGCACCAACGGTAGATGACGGCAATGCGGTTCCACCCGACGGAGCGGTATAATAATGATAATCGTAATAATCGGGCTGATAATTTGCAATGGCTGCCAACAAATTCACCGACCCGCAGCCTGTGAGTGCCGCGGCTAATTCGGTGGGATCTTCGATTACCATCACCCGTGGCAAGCGACTGACTTCATAAACCCGGAGCGACGTCAGGGCGGTTACTGTGTTGTCGAACCTCAACTCAACGCGGTCGAACGGAACGTCCACTTTAAATGCAAGTTCGTATTTTTGGGTACCGGGGAGTAAGCGAGCACTGATTAGTGCACCGTTCGCCGCGATCGGCGGTCCCACAGCCGCATCTCGATTAAATGGTTGTATCGAAAATGAAGATAAAACGCTCAGATTAAGCAATGCCCCCGGTTCTTCGACCACGACGCGGACAACCTGTCCCGGATCAGACGGCGTTGGGAATATCGTATTTAAATAAATCGTATTCAGCGCACCGACTCCGACGTTCATCGTCGCATAGTCGGTATAATCGGCATTGATAACGTTATAGGGATTGGTAACTCCACCGAGTGAGGTCAAAGCACCGATGGCTGCCGATCGCGTACCAGATAATACATCTATTGGTTGATGCTTTTCTTCACAATCCGCATACGTATAATCCTCATAAATATAAGCATGGAATAGCTGATTCGACAACAAAACGCTTAAACCATTTCCACTTAATTTGACAAATATCCCCTGGTAATCTTCATCCGGTGTAAATGTGACCTCGAATTGCCCTGTTCCATTAAGAAGATTCAATAAGGCTGCACCTGAATATTCGACCGTCAGATTGTTTGTATTATAACCGGCTCGATTCAGCAAACCAGCATTAACAGGCTCCAAATCATTAAAGTAGCCAATCTCAACATTGCTCAACAAACCCAACACCTCAGCGGGGAAAGACGACTTCACTGTAACAGGAGTATTTGCGGGTATTGTCCTAACATTCGAGTGGTTTCCGTCCGTCGTGAATTCCAAATATTGCGTGGCCGAGAGCAACCCCAGAACTCCTACCGGAACACTCAATGTAGAATGCGTTGTAACGTTCCCATCGATTGCATTTCCCGCGTCAGATACTTCGCCAGTCAGTAACCCTAAGAGATTGACCCCCGCTTCATATGTCCCCTGAAAATTAGCATAAGTCCGCTTTTGATCCTGCCCCCTCACCTCCCCAATCCAACCGGGGGAGACAAGCAACAATGGAACAAGCACAAGTGTGTAGATAAAACGCAAAAAAGAAAATTTCGGATAAGTAGATGATGTTTCCATTTAGCTATGGGATTATAACCGTAAAATTATTTATCAATAGATGCTATCTGTTGGGCCAACGCTCGTAACTCCACGGTCCTCGCAGTGAACCCTATGTTTTTCTTAGTAGGTAATGAAGCAGGCCATAAACAAGGTACCCTTCATCAATTGCTGTCCGGCAATAAATCACAAAAAATTATTGTCCAAACAAAAACGGTACGGTTATTGTAATTAACTTCTACGGTAGATGTTTTGACATTTCTGGAGAGCGGCCTCGCTCTTCGGAAGTGTCTATTTTCTCCCCATCTACAACCAAACCTCCCGTTTTATACGCAAATATAGGCTGGCACCTACACCAAACCCTTGTTCACTTTGTTCATTTTACCTGAATGCTGTTCGTTTCATTCACTTATCAATATACACCATGTTTTTCCACCTATTCTTCCTATATTTGGCACTGAAAGCCTTTTGAAATGTTTAAGTTTTCGCCCGTATGGGGAGTTATAGTGCTGGCAATCGTGGGAAGAAAGCCATCGCCATATTATCAAGTTCTAATATGTATTGAACGAAGAATATTCAAATTATTCAATGCAATAGTTACTTCGAAGGCAGTAGAAATATGATATTTTTGCGAAACCCCGGCTTGCAAAAAAAGGTAAAATCGACCGTGGGACTTCAGCTAGCGCTTCGAAAAACAAGATTCTAACGAAACACATAATGCTTATGCAACGTTTTTATAGACCGGCGATCTGAATAACGAAATCAACGTTTGAATCGAATCCGTAATTTAAGGGGTCGTTGCCTTAAACATCTACTATCTTTTATGAAAACATATCTACACACTTATTTTGATAAGTTAAAAAAAATCGTATTAACTAAAGCCGCCATTAACCAGATAGTTCCTGCAGATTGCTACCGGCTGGCATTGGAAATCAAAGATGCTACCAATAAAAGTGTAAGCGAAACAACGCTCAAGCGGGTATTTGGCTTCGCTTCATCCGCCCATCAACCGTCCATTTATACGCTGAATGCACTTGCGCAATACTGCGGATTCGAAAGCTGGGATAGTTTTTATACCGATCTGGAACAGAACAAGCTGCAAACCATGCAACAGCGAACATGGGGGAAAATTTCATTGAATGCAACAAAAATCAGCCTTTTCAACATCCAAAGCAATAAATATAAGTGCGGTATCCCGTACCATCTGACCATTGACCGAGAATACATCAATCACTTCGTTGAGCGTTTTGCAAAAAGCGGTGCAACCACAGGCATCCTTCACGGACCCGTGGGCTGTGGAAAAACAATAGGCATTTCCCGCTGGGTCGAAAAACAAATCAGCCAGGTATCCGTCGGTTCGTCCAACGATATTTACCTGTTCACAAATGGCCTGTCGTTGTTGCAAGGCACAGCATTCGGTTACCATAGCCATCGCTGGCTCGCTCACCTCCTGGGGTTTGAAACCACCGAGCACCTCGATACGTTTATGGAAGAGCACCGTAATGGGGCACCGGGAAATTTCTACCTGGTCGTCGATGAATTGCACAACGACTCAGTGTCCGATCGGCAGTTTTATATGGTAATCTGCCAGTTCATGGACATGGTCAACCATTTCGCCCAATTTAGCTGGTTCCGTATGGTGCTGATCCTACGAACCACGTCGTTGCTGAAGTACGAGAGCTTATTCAAAAAGACGGTTATCAATCCACAGTGGTTTTCCATGCAATATGGTGGCCGACCAAGGGAGGCTGCTAGTATGCCGCCATTCTCACAAACCGAACTCCAACAATTGGCTCAAAACATCAATGGCTCATTCAAGGCCTACCCCTTACAAAAAGTTCGCAATGCACAACTTATCCATACGCCCCTGTTTTTCCAATACTATTATAAATTGGTGGGCGACCGTCTAGACCCTTATCAGATTACACCCTTTGAAGAGTACCTGGCTATCACACAATACCTGAAAAAGAAAGTATTTAATGGTGTGAATACATTGAGCAAACAGTCGCTTTTGGAAGAGCTATCATCCGCGATTGAACAGCAAGATGGCCGGCTGCAGGTCAACTGGAAACAAGCTTACCCCGCCATCAGGCGACACCGCGTAGCCTACAACGACCTGCTCTATTCGGGGCTGTTGAACGAAACAAATGGCGACCTCGACATGCGCCAGCAAACTATCGTGCAATTTCAATCAGACACCATTGCGAATTACTTTATCGCCCTCGAACTATTCAACATGTATAAGGAGGCGACCGAAATCATCGACGCTTTACATAGATCACCATTCGATGACCGCTCGAAAACAGAACAGCTGAAATGGCTGCTGTTGTTCCAAATGGAATCGGCTGACTTGCAGCTGATCAACCAACTGGAAAACATATCCTTCATACACGAGGAGACGTTTGAAGTTATCACTTTCATCTGCGACGGCCTTCACAAGCTTGCCAAAGATGACACAGCTACGCGAGACAAAATAAATGAGGCGATTCAGCAAACACCGTTCATAGACTACATGCTTCGTCACATGAGCTTCCAAGTCGAATTTGAATCCTGCCTGGAAAAATTGCTCTATTTCAACCTAACAGAAATGCATGAAATTTACGCGCGTGGCAAGCTCGCTACTATCGCGTTGCTGAAATGGGACGAAGAAGCGCTACTCGAACAACTCGAGCACTTGGCTGCCTTGCCCCCGGAAGCATATACGGCGTTTGCAATCAACCCGATTCTTTTGTTAACTTATCTCTACCAGCACTTCAAAGGGGGAGGCATCGATCAACAGGTCTTAGTCGAACTAAACACCCTGTCTACTCGCCTGCCATTGGCAAAAACGCTGGCGGCACCCTTCTTTATCGACGTGTTGCTATACTTATACATCAAGATATCCGGAAATACTGCGATCGCATTCCCCTATCTGGAACTCTTCGACACACGATTTAAGAAAATAAAACAAACAAATCGTTTCGAAGTCGATGTTGAGACGCTTATCCGTGCGTTTTATCGTTGGGAGAGTGGCGATGTTGAACAGGCGATATCGGACGTCAGGAAGCTGTCGATATACAAGTATGATAACCCTACTTACCGCCTCATGCATGCTGTCTTCCAATTGCAAACGGGCAATTGCGACAAAGAAAAAGACCTGGTAGAAATCGGCCGACGTGCCATTGCCCTGTGTGAAGCCCGCGACTTGAAATTGGTTGAGGCATACTGCCGAATCCTTATCCTGGAGCGTGTACCGAAAGAAGAGCGCCTCGGTCATATCAACAACCTCAAATTCCAGTTTACGGCCTATGGATATAAGGCAGGATTGGGTGCCTTATCCCAGCGATATGGGTAATCGGTGGTTAGTAACCGAGATAATCAGTAAGGTATCCTCAATTTCTGGAATACAAAATGCCAGAGCCAAATAGGTCCCAGCAACAGCAGTTTGAGGAAGCTACGGAACGGTACTGCAACTTTTTCCATATTCTTGCCAAGGTATAACGCCAGCAACGAAGCCATCAACAGGCAGGCACATACCGACCATACCGCGGGGCCGCCGCCCTGTTCCACGTACTCCAATTGGACGATTAAAAAGCTATATACCCCAATGGTAACAAACATGGCATAAGATAAGGTCGGCGCCAAACGCAGGTAGTAATACACCACACCGGCAATAAAAAACGAGCCCCAATTGAGGAATGTATCATAACCATACTTCTTCAGGAGCGCAATTTCGGGAAAGGGCACCATCCATACCAACCCCAAGATCGAAAACGCGAAAACAGGGATAGCTATCCATTGGATTACCCGGTTTACCGGGTGCCGGTATTGCTGGTTGAAGGCATCGAAATAAACCTCCACCGGCCGTTTGGGCACTTCCTGTCCCTTCTTTTTCTTCTTTACTCCTGACTTACGACTCACGCTTACCACTAACCATTGACAATTAACAATTAACCATTGACAATTAACCATTAACAATTAACAATTAACCATTAACAATTAACCATTAACAATTAACCATTAACCATTAACCATTAACCATTAACTTAACTACTTTGCATAAGAGACCGAACGCGTCTCCCGGATCACGGTCACTTTAATCTGCCCGGGATAAGTCATCTCCGTTTGGATACGGGTGGATATATCGGCTGCAAGCAGCTCGGCCTGCTGGTCGGAGACCCGCTCGCTCTC
This sequence comes from Parapedobacter soli, assembly GCF_025460835.1. Lineage (GTDB taxonomy): Bacteria > Bacteroidota > Bacteroidia > Sphingobacteriales > Sphingobacteriaceae > Parapedobacter > Parapedobacter soli. Next base: position 11,743 of record NZ_JAMXAY010000006.1, read on the forward strand.
CACTACCACGCGCAATTCGCGGCCTGCCTGGATGGCAAAGGTCTTCTCTACACCAGGGTAAGAGAGAGCCAGTTCTTCCAACTCTTTGAGCCGTTTGATATAGTTCTCTACTACCTCCCTGCGGGCGCCCGGCCGTGCACCTGAAATGGCATCACAGGCCTGGACAACCGGCGATATCAAAGATGTCATCTCAATCTCGTCGTGGTGCGCACCGATGGCATTGCATACTTCGGGGTGCTCCTTGTACTTCTCGGCCAGTTGCATACCCAGGATGGCGTGTGGCAATTCGGGGTTATCGTCAGGCACCTTACCGATGTCGTGCAGCAATCCGGCCCGCTTGGCCAATTTCACATTGAGCCCCAGTTCAGAGGCCATGGTAGCAGCAAAATTGGCCACTTCACGTGAGTGTTGCAAGAGGTTCTGCCCATACGATGAGCGGTAGCGCATCCGCCCCACCATCCGTATCAGTTCCGGGTGAAGCCCATGGATACCGAGGTCGATAACCGTCCGTTCGCCGATCTCCACAATCTCATCCTCTATCTGTCTCTTGGTCTTAGCCACCACCTCTTCGATACGCGCGGGGTGTATACGCCCATCTGTTACCAAGCGGTGCAATGCCAACCGTGCAATTTCCCGCCGTACGGGGTCAAATCCCGATAGGATAATGGCTTCTGGTGTATCGTCAACGATAATTTCTACCCCCGTGGCGGCCTCCAGTGCACGGATATTGCGTCCTTCACGGCCTATGATGCGTCCTTTGATCTCGTCATTTTCTATATTGAAAATAGAAACCGTATTTTCAATGGCACTCTCGGTAGCCGTGCGCTGTATCGTTTGGATGACTACCTTTTTTGCTTCTTTAGTAGCGGTGAGTTTGGCTTCGTCTACAATGTCTTTAATCTGTATAATGGCCTTGGAGCGTGCTTCTTCTTTGAGGTTCTCAATGAGCTGCGCTCTTGCATCTTCAGCCGACAGGCCAGCTATGGTTTCCAATTGCTTGATGTGCTGGGCTTTGAGTTGCTCCACTTCTGTCTGCTTCTTCTCGTTGATTTCAGTAAGCCGCTCCAGGTTTTTGCGTTGGTTTTCCACCTCCTGTTTTTCGCGATTCAGGTTTTCCAGCTTTTGATTAAGCGATTGTTCCTTTTGCCGGATACTGTTTTCACGCTGATTGAGGGTATTATTTTTCTGATTGGTTTCTTTCTCATGCTCCGCTTTCAGCTGCAAGAATTTTTCCTTTGCCTCCAGCTGGCGCTGCTTCTTCAGGTGTTCACCGGCCTGCTCGGCTTCCTTGAGTATCTTCTTGGCCTTGTTTTGGGCAGCCACCTCTTGCCGCTTAAACAGCATGCGCAGTGCGAAGCGGCCAACAACCACCCCCACTGCAAAGGCTATAATGATATATATGATTTCCATCTTTTGCTTGTTTGTGTTTCTATGCTACTCTTTAATTGCTACTCTTTAATCTTTAATCCTTACTCTTTGATCTTTAATCCTTGCTCCTCAATCCTTACTCCTTGCTCCTCAATCCTTACTCCTCAATCCTTACTCCTTGCTCTTACCCTATAGCCGACCTCATAAATTTTGGCACAAAAAAACCGCAATTAAATGAATCGGGTCTCATGTATCATAAACTTCATCTACACAGGTTTAGCGTATTGATCCTGACCAGATGGCTTTCGCAAAATGGCCTACATCTCATTTACGCTTTGCATATTGAAGCGTTAAGTTTAAAATAGTGAAACCCGAATTTAACTGCGGTTAAATCGTTGTTTAAAGCTCTATTCTATTAATAAGAACGTTATTTGTTAAAAAATTCAGTCAACATGCCATCCAATTCATCCACCGCTTTCGCGATCCCCGCTCCATCTGCGCTTGTCTTCCGTTCAGCTTTCAGCATACCAGTGGCATAATGGAGCACACACATCGATAGTAAATCCTGCTTATCTCTTACAGCGTAATTTTCCTGAAATTCTTTAATCCTGTCGTTTATCAATTTTGCCGCTCGCCGGATCACCTCCTCTTCGGCCATATCCACCCGCAAGGGGTAAATCCGGTCTGCGATGTTTATTTTTATGGAAATTTCTCCCATGTTTGAGCTAATTCACTACACTTCACGCATCGCACGTTACCTGAGCAACTCGATACACTTATCTATTTCTCGCACAAAATCGTTAATTTTTTGTTTTGTGTCAAGTATTTTTTCATTTATACCAGCCTGATCCACCTCCACATCGTCCAACGAACGGGCCACCGCAAGGGCTTTCACTTTCTCTTCCAGTTGCTTATTCTTGTCGGTACCGGTATCCACCGCTACTTTCAACGACTGTACTTCTAGTTTCAACAAATCATTCTCCGCCCGCAGAGACTCGCATAAATCCAATAATCTACGCGTATTCTGCACCACCCCTGCCAATTGTTCGACTAATGATGACATTGTTGTCTCTTTGCTGTTGTCTCTTTGCTATTTGCTTATTTGCTAAACCTAGCTTCCAACTCAGCTCCGCACCTCTGCTCCCGCTTCTTTTTCAAAATTAGCAATTAATTTCTTAACAATGGCATCAATTTGTTTGTCATTTAGGGTTCCCTCTTCATCTTGCAGCACAAAATGCAGCGCGTACGATTTCTTACCTTCAGGCAATTTGTCTCCCTTATAGACATCAAACACAGAAATGCCTTTAAGTAGTTTACGCTCGGTACGCTCGGCAATCCGTTTGAGTGTGCTGAAGGTTACGTCAGCATCAATCAAGAGTGAAAGATCACGCCGCACAGCCGGATACTTAGCTATCCCACTGAAGGTAATCTTATTTTTACGTATGGCTCTGAGAATAGCCTCCCAGTCGAAATCTGCATAATATACGTCGCCCGAAACATCGGCTTTCGAGAGGGCCTTTTGATCGACCGCACCGAACGACACCAGCACCTTTCCGCCCCGCTCATAGCTTACCCCGTAAGCAAAATGCGCCTCCGGTGCATCGGCTTCCTGCCAGCCTAAGACATTGAGCCGCCCTAAAATACCGTCGACCGCTGCTTTAATATCGTAAAAAGAGGTCTGCTTAGCTGCATGGTTCCACTGTTGGGGCAAACGGCTCCCCGTTACCGCCAGTGCAAGGTGTTGCCGCTCGTTGTACCCATCGCCATCAACGCGGTATGTTGTGCCGAATTCGAAGAACTTCAAGTCGGGGTGCTTACGTTTCTGATTGTAGGCAACGGCTTCCAACATGGAAAACAGCAGGTTCTGCCGCATCGTGTCCAAATCGGTGCTCAGCGGGTTCAGGATACGTACCGCCACCGCCGGGTCATCGACATAATCCAGCCTGGTCAACGAGTTGGATAAGATTTCTCTGAACCCATTACCAATCAGGAGATCAGCGACCTGGTTCTGCACCACTTCTTTATCAGGTTTGGTCGATGTATTGAGGGAAGCCCGGATTTCATTGCCGATTTCGACGTTGTTATAGCCGTAGATACGGAGCACCTCTTCGATGATATCAACTTCGCGTGTCACATCCACCTTATAAGGTGGTACCTCAACGGTCAATACGCCGTCAACTTCATCTACCACCTTGATACCCAATGCCTCGATAATCGTTCTGATCTCGCCATCGGGTATGGTCTTTCCGACGAGCCGGCATACTTCGGCATATCTTACACCGAACGTAAATGGCTGGATGGGCTTGGGGTATATATCAGACACGGCGGTAACTATCTTTCCGCCCGTCAGCTCTGCAATCAGCAATGCAGCCCTTTTCAACGCCACCACGGTTATGTCGGGATCGGTACCGCGCTCGAACCTGAAGGACGCATCGGTTTTCAATGCGTGCCGCTTTGATGTTTTGCGGACCGACACCGGGTTGAAATAAGCGCTCTCTAAAAATACGCGGGTAGTGCCCTCCGTTACACCCGAATGAAGCCCACCGAACACACCTGCGATACACAACGGCTTTTCAGCGTCACAGATCATCAGATCCTCCGTATGCAACTTGCGTTCCACGCCATCCAGGGTAATGAACGGCTCATCAGGCTTGGCTTGCCGGACAGTCACCCGGCCCCCTGCCAATTGATCGGCGTCGAATGCGTGCAGCGGCTGCCCCAATTCATGGAGCACATAATTCGTTACGTCAACGACATTGTTTATCGGGCGCACACCAATGGCTTGCAGCCGCTCCCGGAGCCACTGGGGTGATTCGCCCACCTGTACGCCGCTAATGGTCGCCGACGTATACCTCGGGCAGGCGTCTGCATTTTCCACCGTAACGGGGATCGGCGGCTCCTCCCCTTCCGCGAAAGCGGATACGTCCGGCATACGGTAACGGCTGCGAAAGAAAGCTGCCACATCCCGGGCCACCCCCAAATGCGATGCGGCATCCGAGCGGTTCGGGGTTAGGCCTATTTCAAAAACATAATCGTCTTCCAACCCGAAATACGTTTTGGCCGACGTACCTATGGGGGCATCATCAGCCAGCACCATAATACCGTCGTGCGCCGTCCCGAGGCCCACTTCGTCTTCGCCGCAAATCATCCCTTCTGAAACCTCACCACGTATTTTCGATTTATTGATTTTGAACGGGTCGCCACTAATCGGATATACTGTGGTACCCACGGTAGCCACCACCACCCGTTGGCCTGCAGCCACATTGGGTGCTCCGCAGACAATATGCAACGGCTCTCCAGCTCCGACATCCACCGTGGTTACCTTCAGGCGATCAGCGTTGGGGTGCTGTTCGCACGTTTTCACTTCACCGACCACCAACCCTTCCAGCCCTCCGGGTATGCGTTGTACTACATCCAGTGCTTCTACCTCGAGCCCGATGTCCGTAAGAATCGCCGATAGCTCCTCCGGTGTGCGGTCGGTCTGTATAAAGTCTTTGAGCCAACTATATGATATGTTCATCCTGATTTCGGAATTTGTGCAAACTTAGATTTTTTTTCTTGTTTCTCAAATTCGCTGGAATGCGACACCGGATCAAAATATCACAGCAACCCATCATCGCGGAAGCTGTAATAACCGGCATCGGTAAAAATGAGATGGTCATTGATGGAAAGATCAAACAGTTTGCCGGCTTCCGCCAGCTTCTTGGTCAACTGGACATCCATGGTGCTGGGTTTGAGCGACCCCGACGGATGATTATGTGTAAGGACGATCGACGTAGCCCTGTATTCCAATGCTAGGCGCAGTACCTGCTTGACATCTACCGGGGTAAAATCGTTACCTCCCTTCCCTATCAATTGCTTGGCAATAAGCTTGCATCCGCCACTAAGGTACAACACCCAAAACTCTTCGTAGGGCAGATCATAGTACAAATGGGCGATATGGTCGTAGACCCGCTTGCTACTGTTGAGAACCGGGCGCTCTTCTTCCTTTTGTTCCTTACGGCGTCTGCCAAGCTCGAGTGCGGCAACGATGCTGATTGCCTTGGCTTCACCGACACCCTTATAGCGGCAGAGCTCGGCCACTGAAAGCCGCGACAGCTCATTGAGGTCGTTCCCCTGGTCGTACAGGATACGCCGGCAGAGCTCCACTGCCGACTCATCGCGCGAGCCGCTGCCGATGAGTATCGCCAACAACTCAGCATCGGAAAGTGCACGCCGCCCCCGCTCCAATAATTTCTCCCTGGGCCGGTCTGCTTCCGCCCAGGCTTTGATGGAAACACGCGATAGATTATCCATAGGTATAAAAAAATGTAAGTTTATTATATCGGCACCCAAACATAGCCAAAGTTCGGCAGGTTTCAAAACCCGGGCAGCTTTTCCTGAAGCACATAAAGAGCCTGCCAAACTTGTTTTTATTAACATGCTTTCCTAAGTTTGCGGTCCAAAAATAAAAAGATGAGCAAAGCGATTATCAAAACCGAAAAAGGTGACCTGACGGTTCAATTTTACGATGCGGATGCCCCGGGTACGGTGGCTAACTTTTTGAAGCTGGCTAAGTCGGGTTATTACGATGGCGTAACATTTCACCGTGTTATCCCCGATTTCGTCATCCAGGGTGGCGATCCTACGGGTACCGGTGCCGGCGGGCCGGGCTATTCCATCAAATGTGAATTGGATGGCGATAACCAATACCACGACCGGGGCGTACTTTCCATGGCTCACCGTGGCCGCGACACGGGTGGTTCGCAGTTTTTCATCTGCCACAGCCGTAACAATACGGCGCACCTCGACAGGAACCACACCTGCTTCGGCAAAGTCGTTGAAAACATCGATGTAATCGACGAAATCCGACAGGGCGATAAGATATTGGGCGTCGATATCATCGAGGAGGATACTGTATCATGAATTTAAAAGCGCTGGTATCGGTTACAGGCAAGCCCGGCTTGTTTAAACTAGTTGACCAGAACAAAAGCGGCTTCGTCCTGGAAACCCTTGATGAGCAGAAGATAAAGTCCGTCGTCAATCTAGCTACCACCAAGATGGCTACCTTAGAAGACATCACCATTTATGGTGATGACGAGGATATGAAACTCTTGGACATCCTGGAGCGCATGAAAGCAAAGGGTGACGTGCCCGATAGCAAGTCAGACGGAAAGACGTTGCGCGAATTTTTCCGGGAGGTAGCGCCAGGGCACGACGAAGGCCGCGTGTACAGCTCAGACATCAAGAAAATTATCACTTGGTACGGGATTATCAAGGAATTACCGCTCTTTGATGAAGAGCCCGAGCCGGGCGCCGGTAGCCAGGACGGCTCCGAATAGCATCCTATCCATACGTTGCCGCTGGTTGCCTAGGTGCTGTGAGCTTGCTGTAAGGGTGCCGCAGACAGCCGATTATCCGTGGATTTTCCGTACATTTGACTGAGTCAAGCTGTGAACCATGGTCACTCAGAAATGTCCAAACGCCAATTACTCATGGAAAGCCCGAAAATAAAAGACGGATTTGACGGCGAAAAGCTGATTAGCCTGCCACCCAGTGTCTACCGGAATGCGTCGGTGGACAATCCGCTGTTGAGCCAGCTTTTTATCACCCATATCGGCTATTTTCCCAATGCATCCTTCCATTACCGCGAACGCCAAAATGGCTGCCCGGATAATATCCTCATTTATTGCCTCAACGGGAAAGGCTGGTTTGAAATCGGCAATCGGCGATACATCATCCGGCCAAACCAGTTTTTCCATGTTCCCGCCTGTACCGAATACATGCGCTATGGTGCCGATAAGGACGACCCCTGGACTATCTATTGGGTGCATTATTCCGGCCGGGACATGGACACCTTCAACAAGTCATTGAATATCAATAAAGAAAACGGACCGATAGACATCGTCTTCAACGAAAAGGCACTGGCGATATGGGAAAACATGTACGAAAGCCTTGAACTGGGATACAGTAGAGATAACCTCTGCAATGCCAACCTCTGCCTGTACCATTTCCTGGCTACCTTTTTTTATCCCGAAAAGCACATGAAGTCGGAGGCCGAACCCGATTTCATTACGAAAACGACCCAATACATGCGCGCCAATATCGAAAACCGGCTGACCGTGGACAACTTCGCAGCCATCCACAACCTCTCGGCGTCTCATTTTTCGTCGCTATTCCGTAAATCCACGGGCATGTCGCCCATGGACTATTTCATCCAAATGAAAATGCAGCGTGCGTGCCAGCTGCTCTACAATGAAAAATATCGGATCAAAGAAGTGGCACATGCGGTAGGATACGGAGACCAGTATTTCTTTTCACGCATCTTCAAGCAGCTCATGGGCGTGTCGCCAGTACAGTACCGGGCACAGCGGCAAAAGAAATGATTCAGAACTGCACGCCTTCAAAAGCAAACTGCTGGTCGGCAGCGGTCTTGTAGGCGTCTATATACGGTGAATACGCCTTCACGGATATCGTCTTCGCACCGGGGTCGATAGTGACGATGCGCAAGAAGCCATTGCCCCCGTTTTCCGAACCCTCCACTCCCGATTGGTAATTGCCAAGCATCTGGTACACCGTGTTACCGTGTACGCCAGTGCTGGCCAGCCTGCCTGTGCCGTCGTGGAGCACGTGGCCACTGAACGTCATCAAAATATTGCCGTACTGGCTCACCAGCTTCTGCCACATCATCTCCCCGTCGTTGACCGCGTCATCGCCCGTATCCTTTCCCACACCGTAGTGCTGCGGCACCCAGGAGTGGCCGCTGTCGATGTTCATACGCGTATCGTCCGAATACATATAATCGTGGGTATTGATGATCACCTTGTGGTCCGGATGTGCCTCGATGACCTCTCCAGCCCATTGCAACACGCCGTTACGGGTACCGAATTCGAGCGACAGGATCAGCCAATCCAGTCCGCCGGCATGGAAGGTATGGTACGTATTCTCCATACTTCCCCGCTCAAACGCACCGCCGAAATTGGGCGTTTTGCTATATTTATCGTACGGGAGGTACGTGTTCAAATACGTCGCATCCCGTTCGCTGGCGCTCCCTTTCGGACCGAGGTCGTGGTTGCCCGGTACAAAGGTATACGGCACTTTGCCATCCATCACGGCCAGTGCCGCCGACGCATTCTGCCACTCCGCCTCCGAATTGTGGTCCGTGATGTCGCCCTGGTGCAGCACGAACGCGATGCTATCGGCGTTCTCCGCAATCCACTCCGTCTGCGCACGGAATATCTCGGGGTAAGAATGGGAATAGACCTGCGTATCGGGCAGCAGCACGAGTTTGAATGGTTTCGGTTGTTCCGTACAGGCTGCCAGCACGCAGACAGATACCGCCAGCATGGCGATTAACGATGGTTGTTTCTTACGAATGTTCATGATTTAACTGTTTATGATTTAACTGTGTAATGTCGATAACCTCAAGGCAATGTAGGGTAAGTTACGAATCATCTCCCAAAAACTCAAAGCCGCTGCCGCAACGCCAATTCCGCTGTTGAGTCAAAATCAACGCACAACCACCGATTACCAAGTTCCTTACACCAACTCCAAATGAATATACCCACCCGAAGCATTGGGAGACGCAACCACCTGCGGGATACCCCGGAAAAGGTCGAGCGAAGCAGTATGGGTATGTCCGGCAAGGATGCCCAGCAAATTGGGGGTATCAAAGACGGCCTCGTGGAAAGCCAGGGTCGTGGACGTGTGGCCGCCCTCGGGCCAGCGCTCGCGGCGTTCGATTTCATGGTTGCGGTCGCTCGCCGCCCCCCATTCGGGATGCCCGCAGCCAAAGCTGACCGGCCGGCCAGGCGTATACAGCGGGATGTGGACCACAAGGAAACAGGGTCCGCCCGATCGGACGTGGATTCGGAAAAACTCCAGCTGCTCGGGTGTGATTTCATACGTCGAATTATCCAGCACAATAAAGCGGACACCGTTGACATCCCGATAGCTCATCAACGGGTCATCACCCCGATAGAGCGGGCGAAGGCGTCGTGCGGACCATTTCTCCCGCAATTCGGCAACCGGGCTCGCCATCCCCTCATAGTGCCAATCGTGGTTGCCCGCCGTATATACATAAGGCAACCCTGCAGCCTCCAACCGGGCAACGGTCCATTCAATGGCCGCCTCGGAGGGGAAACTGAAGATATCGCCCCCTAGTACGACGAGATCTACCCCCTTCTCGCGGCCATAGGCCAAGCTCGCCTCGAATGATTCCTCCGGGGTGGTATGTTCGTGGGTTATCACATGCTGCGTCTGGTTATACGCGCCAGCCATCCGATCACTATACTGGCGGTAAGCATCTTCCCGTTCATCGGTCCGCCAGAGGTGGGTATCCGAGATGAAGAGCACGTTGCCCGGACGGGCAAGCCCCGGTACGGTATAGCGAAACCGTGGCCCGGTCAACGAAAAATCCCGCTGAATGACCTTCGCATTGTTGCCGGAAGAGGGAAAGCGGCCAATGGCTAAGGCGCCTAATGAAGCGCTGGTAATAAACGTTCTTCTATCCATGGTTTAAACCTGGTCTTATTGCATCATTAAAATTGTATCAAAAAATCAGCAGCCGACAAAATAGAGATGTTTCTGAAAGGATGTAATATAAGTAAGTCTTTGTCACCCGTGATAATTGCCGATGCGCCAGCAGACACAGCTAATTCCAAATATTTATCATCGTTAGGGTCACGGCAGGCTTGAATGGCTTCTGTTGTTTCGCGATTTTCGAAGTGGACGATAAACCTGTCAGCTATTTGCCGGCGAGCTGCTACCGTAAAATACCGGTCAAACTTCTTTCGAAACAACACTTCTAGGAATTCTGTCCACGTAGCCCGCGAATATACGATCTTGCCAAGAGATAGCGCTTTTTTTAAAGCATCGGCGTTGGTCGAATAGGGAGACAAAGCCGCGCTTACTAGCACATTGGCATCCACAACGAAAACCTTATCCGTCATTCACTATTTCATCGAGGATGGCGTCATTGAACCCTTTTCTGTCGGCATCAGCACGCAATTTTTCCAGAAAAGGCCACAAATCATCAGGTTGTTTCTCAAGAATCACATTCAGAAAACGGTCAACCTCCTCATAAATCCGTTGCTTCGCCTTCGGCGCTACGTGTTGCCATTTTTTGGCAGTATTCTCTCTGACTTCCAATACAATTCGTTCCATAACACACAAACTTAGATAAATTGTCGTTCATATGCAAGCGTGTAAACGGCCCTGCCATCCGATCAACATACTGACAGCAAGGAAATCTATCCATCCGATAAAACCAACTAACCTGGTAGCCCAAAAGGATTCGTAAACGTGCGGTAAACAACGCCACCCTCCATACGTATCAACTCTGCCCTGACGTACTTTTTTATGGATGGATGACTTCGAGTAGCTATCGTATCCTGCGCGCCGACTACAACACCCAATTCCCACGGGCGGTCACTTGTTCGATAGTCTTCAATTGGCGAAAGATTCTCAGGTGCCGATATCCATTTTATTTCATCATAATTAGAAGCAACAACCCTTATGGTATGCTGTTCACAATCAACAATTATACGATCAATTTTAGGAAAGCAGCTTACATCGTCTTCCTGAAGATTAATTCGTTTACTGGATTTACAAAAATAAAACTGCCCATCTAACATGGCTTGCCGAACTGATTCTTCCGTAGGACTGTCTAACATGAACACCGTAAAACTGTCAACAGCATCATCGAGTCTGTGCATATCATCCGTTCCAAAACCCCAAATCGGCCTATTTGGCATAAATCTGGCTAACAGCTGATCCCACAACCCCTCCTGAAATAGTTCTTCGCCATCATTTGGCGGAGCATTCGTTACCTCAATTCCAATCAAATAGTCGCTCCCATGTAATTTGTAACACTCAACATACCAATCTAACGATTTTCGATCCCACCATCCTTTGTCATTGGAAATGCCGGGGTGATTCAAGAATGCAAGGCCATTTTTTTCGCGGATATCATGGAGTTGATCGTCTTCCGTGACAATGTTCCCGTTTTCGTCGACAATCCCTTCATACGGAGCTCCATTTCCAGTGCGCTCATACCAAACGCCATAATCGGAGAAGTAGCTATTGATATGATCCTGAATGTCAATTCATTACCCTGTATACCCACCAAGTCCATCGCCGCTGGCGTACGCGCTCCGTAATCCGTCCACGGCCACGTTGGATTTGCAGGGAAATTATCCGGCCTTGGATCTATCGGATATGGGCTCGCCCTATCCCGAGGGACCTCACCCCACTTTACCCTTGCATTCGGATAATTCCAATCGTGATCCGTGACGGAAATAATGGAAAAGCCTCTTTTTTTATAGGTATCCAAAATCTGGCAGATCGGGCTGAGCGGTCTTCTCCCTCTGCATTGACAACAATTGCTTCGTTCTGGTGATTCTCACGCCCATCAAACCATTGGTGTAGCAGCCGATAAACTGCTCACCGTTGCTGGCCGTGCAGGTAAGATCGAAAATGACCCCGCCGATTTTTTCGGTGTTGCCCGCATGCTCGTTTTTGTTGTATTCCAGACCGACGATTTCCTTATGCCCCCCTGAAAACACCGTTCAATAAAGCAATCAAAAGGTTTTTGTTAGGGTCTGTACTCTTCGACAGTTGTTCGACTGCTGTTCGACTGCTGTTCGAGACTTGTTCGACAATCCTTCGAGAGCGCTTCGACAAGTGTTCGACTGGCCTTCGAGAAACCTTCGGCAACGCTTCGGCATTTTCCCGAAGCGTTGCCGAACAACTGCCGGACCAATGACCTGCTACATTTGAACCAATCCCGATCGGCTAATGGACGCCTCGCGCTCCCTCTTCTTACCGGATCGCCTTCGGGATGGCTTGGGTACCTGGTTTGGACTTCGACCGGGTTTATATTGCGCTCAGACTGGACTCCGTTTGGCGCCGCCAGTCTAAGCGCAGTACAAGGCAGCATGGAGTACAAACTCACCACCGAAGCCGACCCGAAGCGGTCTCCAGCACGACCCCGTTCCGGTTCTCGAGCTATCCTTTGCCTCTCCGAATATGCGTTTTTCCCGTAGGTTTGTCGTATACTCCTCGGTAAAGTGCCGTCTTTCGGCCTTTTTTCCAAGATATATACGGGTATCATAGGAAGTATTGCTCGGCCGGTGTAAACACGTTGCCCGCTACGGTTCGCCGTTGGGGTACGCCGGGCAGCGTTTTGCGTAGCCTATCGAAGATCCGTCCGTAGGGGTAGGACTATCTTTTCTTAAACGGCACCGCCTATCAGCTCCTTTCCTGATGAAATATTCATGTACCCAGTTGGGGTGCAACGAAAGTACGTTTTAAAAACTGTTGCAAAATACTGGAAGCTTGAAAAGCCGCAGTCGTAACAAACTTTGGTAACGTTGACGATATCTTGTTTACTTAATAATTCAGCCGCTGCCTCCAATCTAACCTTTATCAAATAGTTTATAGGAGACATGTTGGTCAATTGTCTGCAGTATTTTGATAAACTGGTCTTTCCAAGGCCGCAATATTCAGCCATACTTTCTAAACTCCAGTATTTATCAAAACTAGTTTGCAAGTAGTCCAGAAAGAGCCTTACTGTCCTTAAATGTTCAATAAGTGACTCATCCAATTCCACATGCCCTCTTTTAAAGAGACAAAGTATTTCCAACAAAAGGTTGTTGATCAAAATGTTAAGCTTTGACTGCGGGATCTCCTGCTCAACATCATTCAAACACTTTCCTATTTCCATAAAGCATTCTCGCAGTTTCCTATCCGAATTCCATACCTGAACATCGTTCTGCCTCAACATCTTGGTCAGGCAATCAATGTCTTCCTTAGATAGAATAATCCAATCAGGCCAGTCCCAACTTTGATGCGGCTGGGTAACACCAACATCAATAATCAGCCAATGCAACTTTCCTATTGTAACGTTCGGATTCCCCACCTTATGAGGCTGCCACGGTCTCGTGATGGTAAGGCTCCCCGGCTCAAGATTAAATTGCTCTTTTTTAGTAGAAAAATATAAGTTTCCAAATTCTAAAAATGTAAACTCCACTCCTTCATTCCTGTGCCAGTCCAACCCCAGTCCTGCGCGGTTTTGGCATCCCAATAACCCATACTGCAAACGCCGGGCAAAACGAAATCGGGCAAATCCACTCCCGGGTAATCATACCTGCGGAGGCCTTTCATACAAAGCTGTCCTGTGCTTGCCGCCTGAATCAGGGGGTCGCACCGGTCCGGGGTATATATCTTCTTAAAATCCTGCTGTTGTCTTTTCATCTGCTATGTTGCTATGGCATCTCTAATTTCTTCAGATACTCGAAACTTCCCCTCACCGCACGTTCACCAGCCACTTCCAATGTGCTATAGCCATCAAATCCAATCCTTACTAGTTCATGGTATATCTTATCGATGCCAACAACGCCAGTTCCTAAGGGAATCAAAGACATTCCACAACCAAATATTTTTCCTCTTTTTTTCAATATACTCAGCCGGTAAATCTTTCCAATGCACATGTTCAATTTTTTCACCTAATTTAGTAATCATTTCTAAAGAATCCCCCCGCCCAGCCATAAATTTCCGGTGTCAAGATTTATCCCTAAAGCATCGGAATTACATTCGCCGATACAGGAGCAGCCACAAACTTAATAGGCAATAGTTACTGGGATATACCATGATCTTACGATTGGTTTAATGGGTTCGAATTCCGGTCTCCATAACATCAAAAAGGCACACTAGTTAAATACAACGGCCCACCCGACCTCTTTTGAATCGGGAGACTCCAACGTGATGGTTTTATAATCCGCTCCCGCAGGGTGATCCGTTAGTTGGATGGTCCCCCCTTCGGCCGTTGCTTTCGCTATTTTTCTGCCGTTGGTGGCAATTACGATTTTAAAGGCTTCCCCACCGGTAACGGACGCTTTGCCCGAAAGCGTTTTCTTCTTCCAGGTTACGTCTTTGGTATCCATCCACCCCTGGAGGATGTGCCGGTTGGTGGAAATGAGCTGCGGGTTGGCTTCCACTTTCCGTACGGAATACAACGCATGTTCCATGGGTTCAACGTAGGTGTCAAATCGGGCGGAGCCCGCAAGCTTACCGATCAATCTGTCATTCCAGAAATCATAGACATAATAGTGGGCATCGGGATCCAGCTCCATCCCCCCCGCTACCATCGGCTTCCCTAAGTGAAGCGTAATGGCAGTGGCGTTCTCCCCGCCATTGAAGAGCGCGACCTGGTGCCAGTCTTCGGTAAGGGGCAGGTCATAAATCTGCGGGTGCGAAGGGTGCGTAAACGCGTCGAGGGGGCGCGGGCTTTTGATGCCGTCATAAGCGGGGTATGTGCGCGAGATCTCATGTACCATTTCCGGCGTCAGCATGCCGAACCGCGTGGATAGCTCCAGCCGGCCACTTGTCAGGGCCAGCAGGGTGAGCAGGGACTTCCGCACCTCCGGGGTATAGATATGCAAAGCCTTACCATCCGGATAATATAGGAATACGGAGCGGTGTTTGTACCAGCGCAGGCCTGCCGTGGTCACATACTCGGAAAGGAATCTGTTGTCGTCACCGGCGGTGCGCTGGAGGTCCACAATGCCGGCGGTCACATCGGTGATGGGGCGGCCGCTTTCCCCCAGGTGCCGTTCATGCAACCAGGCTTCCGGGCCCAGGCCCTGCCGGGCCAGCTGGAACACCCCCCGGTATACCGAAGTGGTTGAGGCAAGCCCATCGTCAAAACCACCATAGTTCCAAAGGGTTTCCGGGTAGTCGAACTTGATGCCAATCACGCCATCCCTGCGCATGCGCTTCCACATATCCAGCACATACGCCCTGAACCCGGTGTCGGTATAATCGTACCGCACCAAGGGCTGGTGGTGCCGGTGGTGGACATGCAGCTGGCTGATGTCGTTGTGCAGCATCCAATGGGGATGGGCTTTCGCGAAATCATCGGACGGCATGCCCGGCTGGTAGTAGGTAAACGGGATGCCGTTACGTTCCCTTACCGCTGCGGCCCATTTCGCGTAGGTGTCATAAGGGGCGGTCAGAAAGCCGTATTTACGCACGTGCTCGTCATCCCACCAGCCACCTACCGTATTGCCGCCGTCCTGCTGCCAGTAGGTGTCGGGCTCCAGGCGGACGGCGATCGGCGTGTATCGGGTCAGGCCGACTGTGTTGGCGTCATCCAGTTCGTTGACCAGCTCCACGGCATTGTTGATGTTCTTTCCGCCGCTCAGCGCCGCTACCGACCAGCCGCAAAGTGTGGGAAAGCTGTACGCATTGGGATCCGCATGGTTGGCTTCCCGGAGCGCCAGTCCGTAGCCTTCCATGGCCAGGAAAGGGTTGGAGACACCCGCGTTTAAATAATACGTATCCGGTGCCCACCATTCTTCATCCATGGCGATTTTACGCCCGACCGGGTCCTGCATCCGCAACGTGATGGTCCTGCCCTTTTCTCCCGATCGGTATTCCGTGGATACATAGTAGTTTTCATAGCGTAAGCCACCCCATACCACCGTACGGCGCTGGCCGTCCACCAAGCCGGTGAACAGCATGGCATTGTGCGAATGGCGGGTAGCATCCCCCTGCACGGCCGGTATGTCGAAACCAGCAGGGCTGTCCAGCGTCTTTATATCGGTGAGGGTGGCCCCCGGAAAAAGCGCAGCGTTGGAAATAATGGCTGCGTTCATATAACGCACATCGTAGGGCACGGTGTTCTTAAGCCCGGTTTTCATGATGACGGTCGGATCATTGTCCGCCAGTTCGAAGGCAAGGCGGTATTCAGGCAGGTCCTTCTGGGTGCTGTTGTAATACAGCTCCAACCGTATTCCCGCTCCGTCAGCAAGCGGCACTTTCTTCCAGGTAACCGTCATATACCCGGATTCCCACCCGTCGGGCACGAACGTGGCATCCGTTAAGATGGTCACATTGTCACGTCTGTCGTGCACGCTAAAGGCTTTTGACGCGGCATCGAATCGGATAGCCAGGTGGTTATTAGCGATTTCCACATCGGATTGCTGGCCAGAAAGATTGAGGCTCCAGGCCAAAAAAAACAAGAAAGGGAGTCTTTTAAAAGAAACCATGTTTATATTGTTTTATAAGCAGATGTATTCCAACAATCAGTTACCAAAAACATCAAACTCAGCAATGGAAATCACCGAAGGACCTCCATCCGCACCCGCCAGGGCAACGGCCGTTAGCCGCAGGTACCGTGCTAGTACCGGCTGGTCTAACCGGATTTCCTGTGCAATCGGGTTGGCCGCGATATTGGAAAACTCGCCTTCCGAGGCCTGTTGCCAATCGCTTCCATCTGTGCTGTACGCCAGAACATACCGGCTCACCAGCCCTTCCTTGCCACCATCCTGCCGCGGCAGGTAGGAAAAACCCGTCACGGCCTGTGTCGCGCCCAGATCGATGATTATTTCGGCAGGCAGGTCAGTTTCGTCCGTTAGCCAAAACGTCGTCTCATCGCCGTCCATTGCCCGCGCAGGGTCGCCGCCTTGCACACCGCTTGAAACCAACGTCCACGCCGAGCGGTCGAGCACGTTCCGCTCCGCCTGTACCGTTTCATGAACCACTTCGGCTTCTTTGAACAGGCCGAAATCGCTCAATGCCACCGCCACCGGAGCGAAGAGGCGCAACCGCAGGCGGCTGGCGCGGATAGGCTCATCCAGCTGGATAAGCCGGCTCGACCCGATGCTGGTAGCCGAAGCCAGAGGCTGCCACGTCTCTTCTGCCCATACATCTACCCACACCGAGTCGAGGCGCTGGCCAAGCTTGATATTCTCCCGCAGGCGGATGATGTCGAAGGTCGGTTCACCTTTTAAGTCAATGACCAGTTCCGGCGACGTAACCCCGTCATCGGTCGCCCAATAGGAATACCGGTCGTCGTCCAGCAGGTTCTCCGGACCGAAGTGGCGCGATTGCCCGTCCCGGATATTGGAAGCGGCGAACCCGGCGCCTTCCGCCAGGTTCGTTGCAAACGTCTGCTTTACTTTGTTGCTGAAGCCTTTCAGGGCGGCAACATCATTAGGATGCAGTATACCCTCTGGCATGGGCGCCAAGCCTAGGTTGAAGGCCCCACCGCGTCCCACACTTTGGAGATACAAGTTAAACAACTCATCGGGCGTTTTCACCTGCTGGTCTTGCTCGGGGTGGTAGAACCAACCCGGCCGGAGGGGTACATCACACTCCGCTGGAATCCAAAAATTACCGTCACGCTGGCCGCTTTCCTGGAAACGGAGATCCACATGGCCGACACCGGCCTTGCCGCCATCCGGTCCCACGGGTGTAAACGTCGACCACGAGGTCTCGGGTGCCACACCGCTCTCATTGCCCACCCAGCGTACATCGGGGCCAATATCGCTAAAAATAACGGCTGTTGGCTGCATCTGGCGGGTAATGGGCCAGGTCTTCCCTTCCCACTCGTAATAGGTCGTGCGGTCAATCTTGCGGGTCTCGTTCGCGCCGCCGTAATACCCATCGCCGCCGTTGGCACCGTCATGCCAGCTGATGAACAACGCCCCGTACCCGCTGTATAGCTCACGCAATTGTTCACGGTAGGCATCCGCATACACTTCCGAACCGTAGTCGGGATAGTTGCGGTCCCACGCCGACACATACACGCCGAACTGCATCCCTTGTTTGCGGGTGGCTTCCTCAAACTCCTTGACCATATCGCCCTCGCCACCCCGCCATGGGCTATTGGAAATGTTGTAATCCGTGGTCGTGGTGGGCCACAGGCAGTAGCCATCGTGGTGTTTGGCTACAGACACCAACCCGTTGAAACCTGCCGATTTTGCCGCCGCCGCGATCTGGTCCGCATCGAAGTTAACCGGATTGAACAGATTTGCCGGTGCATCCCCGAAACCCCATTCCTTATTCTGGAAGGTAGTGGGGGTGAAATGGATCAGGCAATACATCTCCAGTTCATGCCAGTTCAGCTGGGCGGCAGATGGTGTTGGACCATAGGGAGCGGGCTCATTGTCGAGGTGGCCGGTCCCAGTCGTGCAACCCAACAGGGCTGCCTGGATGAACAACAACGCAAAACTTGCGGATTTTACACCTATGTGCATTTTAACTCGTAACGTCCGTATTATTTGAATAAAATAATCCAACCGACCTCTTTAGAATTGGGGACTCCAACCTGATGATTTTATAATCAGCTCCCCGGGGTGATCGGTTAGTTGAATGGTTAACTTTCTGGTATCCATCCACCCCTGGAGAAGCCCCCGTTGTTCTAAACTTTTTTACATATCGTAAACAGTTACTGGTACCACAGCGTCATCTCGGACAACGCGGCGTAAGGCTCACCGTTCCAGTTGTTGATGATCCGGTAGCGGATATATCGAACCTTGCTATTGTCAGTGATCTCGGTACGATAAGCTTGATCGGATCCGTTCCAACTAGTAGGGGTTTCATGATCCAACAATTTTACCCAACCTTTTTCTACCATTTCTTGCTCCCAATTCGGATCGTTTGAGCTTAACGTCGTTTCCGCTCCCGTTAGGTCCGAGATTCCCCAAATTTGGAATTGCTTAGGGTTCCGTCCTTGGCAACATCCCTCTCTAGGGTGCAATTGAACGTCAGCCAAATTGACTTCCACACCTAAATCTATTGTAAAATGATGGGGGATAAGATCATCTAGCCCCCCCGTACAACCACTATGGTAATAATCGTTGGTTCGGTCATTCCAAAGGTTGCTAATACTCCCTCCGAAGCAGTCGCCAGGAACGTCGGTGGGAAGTCGGACCAATGCCCAGGTGTCTTTTTTAAGTTGGAACGCTATCCTTGGTTGGACCTTTACATCGGCCGATGCAAATTCGTCTATCGAATTTTGTTGGGGCATATAGATGGTGGTGTAACTAAACCCTGATCGGATGTCGATTCCGTTAATTTCTGTTTCCGTTTCGGACATTGAAACCCGTAAAACCTTTTCGTCGCCATCAGGGTCTAAATAACTTATATCACAAAAATACCCGTCATTTACCACTCCATTCCATATGATCCTAACATTGTATTCGTCTATCAGTTCTACGGTCTGGATCGGCCTCACCGTACGAACAGCCAGGTATTGATTACCATAAACTTTACCTGGAACACTAAAGGGCAAAGATCTGTTACCGTGTTGATCGATGGTAACGAGCTGAAAAACGTAGTCTTTTTCCGGGAGGTCACCCAATATTTTGGAAAAAACGCCCGTTTGGCTATCGAGACGAACATCTGTCGAATCCGAAAAATCATTCCAGTAAATACGCACCGCGTCGAGATTCTGTACACTAACCGAAATATCGAACTGAATACGGTTGTACCCTGTTCTTACCGAAACACTATCCACCTTTCCGGCAAAAATGGTTTTTTCCCTTTCCAAATAGCGTTTGAAATTTTCTTCCATCTTTGTGCATGATACGACGAATCCGAGTATCAAAAGCGCACTTAAATATATATATCTCATTTTGATCTTTTTATTAGTCAACTATAACTCCCCAAAGCATAAGTTCACCAAAGTGAGCCATGGTACCTTGAGACCAATTTTCGTCAATCGCGAATCGGATATATCTCACGGGGGTATCCGTTGCTTCTAT
This sequence comes from Parapedobacter soli, assembly GCF_025460835.1. Taxonomy (GTDB): domain Bacteria; phylum Bacteroidota; class Bacteroidia; order Sphingobacteriales; family Sphingobacteriaceae; genus Parapedobacter; species Parapedobacter soli. Next base: position 31,641 of record NZ_JAMXAY010000006.1, read on the forward strand.
ATCGATAAAATAATCTAAGCCCGCCTGTGAAGCATCTATGTCCCCCTGTGTCGTTACACTTTCTCCGGAAGGCCTAGTCATCTCATAAGTGCCTAAGAGTTTCCAAGCCGGGTCGTCGATACAAGGTTCCTTCGTTAGGGAGCCATAGACTCTCCATCTTTTTATGGTGTTATGCAGGAATGAAAATTCAGGTCCTCGTCGTTGATAATACCTAAACCGACTTAAATTGGCCATAACGCCGAGGTCGAACGTAAACGTAAACGGAGGTACGCCGTCGCCGGTTTCATAATAGGTGTTAATGTTTCCGTCGAAAAGATGGCTAAACTGGGTCTGCGGGTTTCTGAAGTTCGGCCCCACGTCTACGCAAGGCCCTTCTGCAATATCGGTCGTATTTGGCATTGCCCAATCTCTGACTGGCGACATAAGTTTATGGTCCAATTGTTCGTCAAACTTTGGAGCGAGAGTCAACCATGTGGTATCGGAAGCGTGCCCCCAGCGATTTTGTATGGCCAGCCCGAACGGCCGCTCATCATAACCATACGAGGGGTCGGTAGAAAGAAAACTCCCAGCTTCAAAGTCCGTATAGTAGTCATCCAATACGACGACTTCATTATGCTCGTTATAACCCAGTAGCTGTAATATCAAATCGTCTTTCATGGCATTTTCCTCCCAGGTCACATACACACCGGAGAACGTCGGCACCATTGAAATACTTTTTGCCGCTAATATGTAAGATGGTGTGGTGGGCGAGACGTTCACCGTGATGCCACTGGACATGTTTTCATTTCTATCCACAGCCTTGATAACCACATCGAAATCTCCCGCATGCGGAAACCCGTCGATATGGAGCTTGGAATCATAAAATGATGTTTTCACCGTCTTTCGGACTCCATTCAGTGTGATCTCCGCCATCAAATAGAGAACGTCTTGCTCGTCCGGGGGTGAACAGGAAATGGTCACGCTTCCAGGGAGATTCATTACTTCAATTACTTGAGGGTTCGAAGGAGCTTCATTATCACCTGCACTGAGCTCTCTCATATCGAGTTCGCTTCCACAAGAAAACAATAGGCTCACTACAATGCTAACACATCCGTAAAGGATCAATCGCCCGATATCTTGGGGTTTTTCTGAAAATATCTTCATAACTAATGTATTATTGATCGCGTTTGAGAAATTAATTGGTTTACCATCCGGGATTTTGCACTAAATTATTGTTGACATCTATAGAACTTAACCGTATGGGCCAGAAGTAATCTCGAGGCTGAAATGTCCTGAATTCTAAAGCTATTCTACTAAAATAGTCGGTTACGCTCTCCTCATAAATGCTCCAGCGCCATATTGGGTTGTTCATTTGATCGCTTAATTTCTTCCATCGGCGCAAATCCCAATACCGTTCTCCTTCAAGGGCGAATTCAATCAAACGTTCTTGATGGATGATTTCCCTTCTACCTTGCTGGGAAGTGAATTTGGCGGGATTTATGGAATGATTGGACCACGATTCGACCACCCCTTTTAGCCCAGCCCTTTCTCTCACCTTGTCGACATACTCAAACACCTCCGCTTCTGTTGCACCCTCCTCGTTAAGCACCTCGGCGTAAAGAAGATACAAGTCAGCCAAGCGGATACGTGGGAACGAGTATTGTTCGGTTATTATTCCATAAGGTTCCTCAGGTTTGGTATAGATACTAACCAGTTTTTTTGAATAGTATCCCGTCGGCGAGAAATCTTCGTTTTGGTAAGGACCGGCATTTCCGCTTACCAATCCATTCAAAATGTATGGCGCTTCGTCCGCTCTTTCCCATAGACCGTTATGAAACCCTAAGGTTCCATAAAACCTTGCTTCTCTGTTGAAATGCAACAAGGGGGAATAATCGTTTGTTTTTAGATAATGTTGATGGTTGTCTTCAGGCGTTGCTAACTTACTTGTGTGCCGGTTGCCGTACCATCCGTTTTCAACCCAATCCCTATCTTCGTCGATCGGCACCCCGTTGCTCGAATAAAATTGCTCTGCAATCCGCATAGTGGGGCTGTGAAATTGTGCGAAGCTCCCGTTTCTTCGCTCCGATGTTGTCAATTTCGCGGCGGCATTTATTTGAATTTGTCTGGTTGACTCGGTACTTCCCCAAATTATTTCCGAATTCCACTTTTCAGTAACTACTTGTCTGCTATTGAGCGCCTGCAGTATGGGTTCAGCAAAATCTTGCCGGCTCAGTAAGTTATCATCTTGGTAACGGTACAATTCTGCATTCGAATACTGATGCGCAGCATCAATGGCTGCCTTAATTGCTACTTTTGCACTGGTCCATTTATCCGCGCTCTCGTCGGGAAAGAGTTGAATGCCTCGGTTATCCGTTAAATGTATTACATCGGGATTCCCGTTAAAAAGCGGGCTGGCAGCCAGTGTCAACACTTTAGCCTTTAGTGCTAAAGCGATAGGCTTTGTTATCCGCCCCATCTCATTAATCGTACTGGTAATATTATTGGGTAAATCTTCCATCGATTCGTCGATTGTACGCACAATATAATTCACCACCTCATCGACCGGTTCTCGATGGACCCTCACTTCTTCCGTGCTTGCGTTTAGGGATAAGTTAGCGTCCATGATGGGGATCGGACCATACAATTGGAAAAGATAATAATGATAATAGGCTTTAAGAAATGTCACTTCCGCTATCCAACGTCTTTTTTCGCCTTCTTCCAAGTCGGTAGGGGTATCAACATATTCCAAAAATGTATTGCAGGTGCGGATCGCTTCCCATAAATTACGGCCGCCAGATTGTCCGTCCCAATAGTTCGAATAGGGAGAAGTACTATTCTGCTGACCGCTTGCTATTTTTTGCGGGTTTACATTTCCAGAATATTTTACCCGAACCGCTTGGTTGTCATAAAATATCTCGTCTCCTGCAACTAAAGCAGGATTTTGGTCTGGATTAGCTACCTCTGGCAAATAACTATAACAGGTGTAAAGGTAGTTTTTTGTGTAATTTCTATTTTGAAACGCATCCGCTATGGTCGTAACGTTATCGGGTACTACATCCAAGTATTGCGTACAGGACATCACTAGGACGGAGCCGATTATGACAAATATTTTTTTCATAACGTTAGAGATTATATGTTTATGTTAATGCCAAAATTGATGACACGCTGTATGGGGTAATTGAGTGCATTCCCTCCCATTTCGACATCCCACAATTTAAACGTAGAAAACGTAAGCAGGTTCAGGCCGCTGCAATAAACCCGGGTCTTCCATGGAATAAGCCGCTCGGGGATGGTATAACCCAGTTCAGCCGACTTTAGCCGCAAGAACCCACCATTTCTCAAAAACCAAGTATTTAGCTGACCGTTATTACTCCCTACCAGATTGGTAGTGGCTGCTAGACGGGGCCAGGTGGCGTATAAATTCCGGTTGTCTTCAGACCAGTGGTCGTCTGCTATGAATTGTGAAAGTGCTGTATTGCCTCTCGCACCCTCGATGGTTTCTTCCTTAAAGGGAGACATGGCATTGTAATCAATCCAAAAACTCGACCGTGCCGATCCTTGGAAGAAAAAAGAGACGTCAAAGTTCCGATATCCAAACGAACCCCCAAACCCATATATAATTTCGGGGGTAGTCGGAAACCCGATAAAGGTCTGGTCATAAAAATTAATGACACCATCCTTATTCAAATCCACGTATTTGATATCCCCGCCTTTTACCGGCAGGCCGGGAAACATCTGTGTGGGTGAATTCCGCACTTCCAGATCATCGACAAAAAGCCGTTCAGCTACGTATCCCAACTGCATACCAATGGGTTGACCTTTATGGGAGAGCCAGGGCGCATCGGGATAGTTTGGTTCCTCATAATTCAGGTATTTACTCGTGGAGTAGGTTAGGTTAGCCCGCACAGTTGCCCAAAACCGGTCATTCGCCACGAAATTATAATCGGTCGATAAGTCAAAACCCTTGTTGGAGGCTATACCTACGTTCGATTTGGGCGTATATGTCAGCCCCATCGTCGTCGGAATATCCGCTCGCGGCATCAAAATATCTGTCCGCTTTTGATGGTAAAGGTCTAGCCTTATATCAATATTATGGAACAATCCGATTTCAATCCCCGCATCGGATTTGTAAGCCTTTTCCCAGGTGATCTCATCATTGCTATATCTGTTGATGCGGGTGGTAGGGGTACTTTCAATAAAGTTTGTTCCGAACCGGCCGGCCGAGCTTCCGTTCAGGCTTACATCCGATAGATAGAAAAAGCGTTCGGTCTCATCTCCAATTCGATCATTCCCCACGATTCCATAAGAACCTCTCAACATGAGTTTGGTCACAACATTACTGATTTTGGATTTCTCCCAGAATTTCTCGTTCGAGACATTCCAACCTATGCCCGCCGATGGGAAGAAGCCGTATCTGTGCCTATTGCTGAATCGCTCCGATCCGTTGTAGCCAAAGCTCAGGTTCAGGTTGTATCGTTCTGCAAAGCCGTAGGTAAACCGACCCGCGAGGCCTACGTTTCGGAAAGGAAGTGATGACTGAAAGTCTGTTGCAGAGCCCGACAATTCCTCTTTCTGGGTATAGACCAAAACGCCACCCAATGCATGTTTACTGTTAAGGACTCTGTTGTAATTGAGGGCGCCTTCCATATACACCAGGTTTCTTGCGTCTGTCCAAGTTCCTTCCAGATCCAGTGTTTGGCGACCAGACGCGGGATTTATTTCCCGTAACGAGTATTGGTCAAGCTGCCGGTTATAAAGATTGACTTCGTAATATAAAGGGTTGTAAGAACGGGTTATTGAGAAATCAGATTTTGTAGACGAATTTATCAAAAATCTAAAATCCAAACCCGGTGTCACGACATCTAATTTCTGTGTTAATTCCAAAATCGCAAGAACGGTGGATGAGCGGCTGTCGCGGTATCCCCTAAGTAAGTCAGCATAGGGATTGTAATACTGCGGTGCATCATTGCCTACGTTTCCAAATAATATATGGTTTGCCGAAGAAAACGCTACATCTGGTTCGTAAATCGCAGGAAATAACGCACCATTCGCGTTTAAGCTGCTCTTGTAAACGTCATCGCCCGACGGTATCGGGCCTCGGTAGTTATCAAACTGTGCGCTGACCTTTATCTTAGCTAAGGTAGTGGGAGTCAAGTTTACGTTTATGTTCGAACGGATGCCGTATTTTTTTAAACTTATATTATTGTCAAACCCGTTACTCTTAGGGACGTTGAGAATTCCTTGATCGTTGGTCATGGTTCCCGCAATATAATAAGTGGCTATCTTACCCCCGCCGGATAAATTGATACTGGTTCGATCGTTCAAAGCTTGGTCCTTGGTCATCAACTTCAGCCAATTTACGGAAGGGTAAACATAAGGGTTGGCACCGCTTCTGGTCTTATCTATTTTTTCCAAGGTGTAAGGGCGGTGCATTAAAGGATCTCTCGTCGCTACTGCTTCGTTATTCAATTCCATGAAAGTAACCGGATCGGACATTTCAAATTTTCGTGTAGGTGATGAAACAGACCTTTCATGCCGCACGTTTATGTTCAATTTGCTTTCTCGCCCTTCCTTGGTCGTGACAAGGACGATCCCATTCGCCGCCTTGGCACCATACAACGCCGTTGCCGTTGCATCTTTTAGAATAGAGAAACTGGCAATGTCGTCCGGGTTCAGATTGGCTAGGTCACGCGAAGTCAGTTCCACGTTGTCTATTAGAATAAGCGGGTCGGGGACACCTGACCCGAAAGTGGTAATTCCTCGGATGAAAAAGCGGGCGTTATCGTCTCCCGGTGCACCACTTTGTTGATAAGATATCAGGCCTGCCAGTCTCCCGGCAAGGGTCGTGGTTAGGTTGCTCGACGGGATGCGAAGTTCCTCGGGCCGAATTGTGGTTATGGCGGAGACAATACTTCCTTTTTTCTGTTTCCCGAACGCCACCACGGTGACCTCGTCAACTTGTTGGGAGGTAGCTAACAGCGTCACGTCCAAGACCAACTTATCTCCCACGGCCAGCTCTTGGCTCTCATATCCCATCATAGAGAATACCAAGACCGCGCCGTCAGGTACGGACAAGGAATACCTACCTTCCTGATTGGTACTTGTTCCGCTGATAGTCTGATCTTTAACCGCTACGGTGGCACCTGCAAGCGGCTCGCCGGCCACATTGGTAACGCTGCCATTGATAACACGGTCCTGGGATGGGGTGTCTTCTGCCAAAAGTGGTTGGCCTAAGCACACCAACAACAGGCCCCAGATGATAGATCCGAGACCTGACAAACAATTTTTAGGCTTCATTCTTTTCATGTATAAGGAGTTAATTAATTAGTTATATAATCGATCAATTCACGCAATTGATAGTAATCATCAGTATTCGGATTACCTCCGTCTACGTCTTTCGGTCTTCATACGATCCGGAAACCCGTCGTCCCAGCCACTAAGTTTTCCAAGCATCCGGTTACCCAATATTTTTGGAAATTCGTTCGGACTACTATCGAAAACGGCGTGGACGTTGATCGGCTTGTTACGCGCGAGACAAACGATATATTCCGCATCCGTGTTGGTTTTAAAGGAAATGATATCATCCGAAGCCGACGTGGTTACCTTCGTTGTACCTCGGTCCGTAATTTTATACACGGATACAGGCTGACGCGGCCAGGGGTTTTGCAGTTTGCACGTATTACCCAATATGCTTTTGACGCCAACTTGTAGGGTTGTCCCGCCTTCCATTCTCGCAGACACCAAAAAACCGTTCCGTGCTAAAAGCGTAAACGCCAGCGTTGAATCCTGCCAGCTGCTGGGTATGGCGGGGAACACCCTGATTTTACCCTCGTTGCTTTGAAGCATCATTTCATTGATTGTCGTCGCATAGTTGCTTATCGCTTCCATGCCTCCTTGGAAAAACGCAGCTGATCGGATTTTATGCCCATTGATCAAATCGTGTACGGATTGCAGGTCGTAGATATTGTCTGGGTAGCCTGTGACGTTGCTGAATAGCCCTTGTGGATATATTTGATTCGTTTTCACGCCATTAATCAAATAAGACAACGCCTTATCTCCCAACCCCATGCGCGCGGCGATGATCGAAACGGGATGATGCGCGTTCGCATCATCGCGGCAGTTGACAAAATGCTCGACGGCTTTACCCAAACGTTCCTCGCGTTGGTCAATACCGATAAGCCCCCCGGGAAAGGCGATGGCCCCACCGATTGCCCAATGATAAGGGGTATGCGTCTCATCGCCAAGGTATTCTCCGGCCGGTGAAATCATTTCACCGCATCCGGGCATGTCGACAAACTTCCGTTCCCAGAGGTGGTCCAGTACAAAACGCCATTTTTTCACCTTATCCTTGTCCTTTCCCAACAGGCCCGCCGCGGTGATACAGTTCCTTAGCAACGCTTCTAGGGCATTTCGGTCACTCTCACTGTTTTTGATTACCCCGACGGATTCCGACTCGTAAAGCGTGGAATGTAAAAAGTACGTTTCGGCCTGCTCGTCCCATTCGAGTTTGTCTAAGTAGAAGTTCAACGCTTTTTCCATGAACACATAAGCCGTATCTCGTAGGAAGCGTTTGTCGCCCGTAAACGCATAATAGTCCCAAAACAACGCGGCGACCTGCGCGGCGGGTGACAAATTCTGCGCCATGGGACCCCATGATGCACTCACCTGCCGGCCATCAAAATCATGTGCTTCCGTAATCCAAATAGCATCGCTGGTTGCCCCCTTCCTTTTAGCTGCCTGTTGGGCATAGGGGATCATCTTAAAATAGGTGTCCAGATAAGGACGCATCAGGTACGTGTCATTTTGCGCGGCAATGCCCCAGTATTGCTGTTGCGTATTCCAGTGGTGAGGGGTGACCCAATTAAGCACATCCCGGTTCCAACGCCAGAGGCCGCCATTGAACGCTATCGGGTATTGTCCCTGTGATCCCGCAGCCATCAGATACCGTCTCATGTAATAGATGTTTTCCAGATAGTCGTGGCCTATCTTCACAAAGGAGTTCGACCAAAATCGCTGGTACCAATCATCTTTTTCCTGTTTGGCCTTTGCAAGGGTTTGCTCTTCCACTTCATCAAGCAAGGCAATAGCTGCCTGTTCAGGCGTTTCGCTCTCTTTACCGGTTACCACGCTAATCAAAAGGGTCGTTTTCGTAGCATCCGTACGTAGCTCGCCACGGCGTGCGTTCATCACAGATAACGTGCTTCCAGGCTCTAGCACCCGGCAAACTACAGCGAAATCCAGTCCGTCGCTTTTTTCGACAAGTACCATATCTCGGCCTGAAACTTTTACCGCAGCCTGTCCCATGCTGGCGGCAGGGTCTTTCGGGAACGCTCCGCCATACCAGCCCGCGAATGCCCGGCTGCCTATCCGCTCCAGGGTAATGGTCGAGGTAACATCACCGGGCATAACCGTTTTGTTCAGTCGGTTGTCAAATGTTATCACCCAGACATTTTTTCCCTGTACAATCCAAGACTCCACACGCGAGTTGGCAAACGGACTCTCGGCTTCGTAGTTTACCTGCCCCTTTGCCAAGGAAAGCCTGCCCGTGAACGATTTTAAATGGATCCAGTTATAGACGGGTATCCCAAAATCAATCTTCACCCGTGCGGCATGCTTCAAAATGCTTTTGCCGTCTTCCTCTTCAACGGGTGCGGTCCAGAGGTCGTTCTTATTGATTTGCAGCTCCACTCCATAGTCGTGGTTCCAAATCATACCTCCGAGATCGCCATTCCCCAATGGAAAGCCTTCTGCTTCTAAATCGGTTGGCGATTTAAAGACAATATCATGCTTAGCTAAATACGATTCAGCGACTGAAAAAGGGGCTGATTTCAAGTGAGTTGCAGCGTATTGACTAAAAGCCGATTCGCTTCCTATGGACAGTGACAAAAATAACAGTACACATAGGCATTTGGGTGTATGTTGGAAAAGGTAATTCGACATCATATTTAATCTTTTTAACTATACAGGTACAGCGAATTATATAATCGGCATTATCGTAAACAATGAAGTGTCTGGCTTCTGACACCGGTTTCTTCCATTAACATAACAAAAGTATACTTCAAACCGTCAGCACACCATAGATTATCTGCCTGATTGGATAGATTATTCGATTATTTCACCGTTCATCGGACCGCTGATTAAATGGAACGATCCGAACCCAATCGATCAACATATATTCGGTGTCGAAGTCGGCCTGGGCGATCCATGTGGGAAACCATATTCCCAACCAGAACGATGAGGCATGGGTAGGGATATGCTCGTAGGAGCGATGCATGAGCTTATTGTCGTAATACCATTCAATGCTAGCAGGCTGGTCTTCATCGCCGGTATACCAGTCGAACCGATATAGGTGGTATTCGCCATCATTTTGGTAACCGAAAAACTTATCGACAGTAACCCGCTGGTGATCATGCACGCCGCGCCAGTTTGACATCAGCCCCCAGGTAATATCGGAGTCAGCCCCTTTGAACGGATGTTGGTTACGACCGGGAAATTCAAAATCAATTTCGTGGTTATAATCGTCATTCTCATAATAGTAAGTCCAGAATGCCGATAGGGCTCCGGGATGGGGACATATCTTGGCCCGAACCTCAAAACTACCTGAGGCATATTTTTCCTTTGTATAAAGGGCACCTCCCACCCGGGTATCGCTACCATGCCCCTCCAGCGGGCCTTTATAATGCTCACCCAATGCGCGGATCACCAGGTTGCCGTCGCGGATGAATACGTTTTCCCTGATGACACCACCGTGCGTGACTTTTCCGGTCGGCTCGCCCCATTTCTGGTGTGCCACCGACCACCGTGAGGTGTCCAGCTGCTCTCGGTCAAAGTCATCGAAAAAGACCTGTGCATGGGTTGCATGGTTAAAACTTAATATGCTGCCTAAAAGGCACAGTACCGCACGATATACGTTCATCATCGTCCTGTAATTTTGTATCATTATTGTCCGATTAAAAGTCGGCGTTGCTAACGCCTCTGCAATTATTCACTCCTAAGTACCTGTGGAAGACTTAGTCATCCGCCGGTATAAAAAACAGGGGTTCTCGCAAGACCTGCTCGGGGATGGAGCCACTCGCGTAACCCACTTCCAAGACTTCGCCCATATAATTATCAAAATAGGCCAGTTCAAACTCATGCAGCCCCGCGTCAAGGGCAATCTGCCCGTCCCTCCGGCGCGCACCGTGGGAGTTGTCGTTATCAACCACTACACGCCCGCCAATCGAGAGTTTGGACCCGTCGTCCGAATACGTATAAAAACGGTAAACGTCCCGCTTCGGGATGTTGATCAGCCCTTTGAACACCAACGCAAAGGAATCCCTTACGTCCGCAATGTCCAACGTAATACGCTGCGTCGTCCCCACGCGCACCAACGTGGCCTGGGCGGTATCGGCCAGCTGCCTCAACCGGCCACCCTCGTAATACCGATAATGCAACCCCGGTTTTGACGAAGTACGCGTCCGGGCGGGGAGGTAGTCCGTATGGCTCCCCGCCTCGGCAGTGCGTCCAGAAGGATAATAATAGACGTGCTCTACCCCTTCCGGCGTACGTATCCACGTGTCGAAATAGCGCTCACCTTCATGTAATACGATGATTCGTCCCCCCCGTTGCAAATCACCATAGGCATCGGCGCCGGTTGTCCGGCCGTAAGCCAACGCGATGTCGTAATGCGTTCCGATATAATCGTTGTTGTGGTCATGTCCCACAAAGGCACCCATAACGTCGCCCATTTCGAGGAACGATGCGAACAGTCCCGAATTGATATCAGACGACGCAACATCTTCGTTAGCCGTGCCCACGATATCCGGCTGTCGCTGCACTTCTTCAAACTCTTTGATGGGAATATGGAAAAATGCCAACGCGGGCAGAAAGCTGCTTTTTTCGGGGTTTATATAGGCACGACTTTGCTCCCGACACCAGTTCACCTGGTCGAAATGCACCCAGTCGTAGCGTCCATATTTATGGGCTGGCGGCCGGTTGTGGCTGTCGAGGCAATACAGCAGCGCCTCCACTTCATCGCCTTCATAACCATGGATGGGCAACACGTAATTTCCGCTACCGCCGATGGGAGGACCGGCCTCACCAACGAAATAAGGGGTTCCCACCAGTAACTCCATTATTTCGGCCCCGGTCATACCGGCCTCATCATCGTGATTGCCCAATGTCAATGCCCAAGGCGTTTTTGCGTCAATGAAAATCTGCGCAATGGATTGCCACCCTTCGGTGCCGGGCTGCGCCGTGACCACATCGCCGGTCAACATGGCCAGATCCGGCTGCTCCGTTTGCAGGATGTGCTGTATCACCGCTTTCGTCTGGGCACTACGGGGAGATGTGGGATTCCAGTGCAGATCTGTAAACTGAGCGATCTTAAACAGCCCTCCGCTATCGAACGCGAGCATGGGCGTTGCGGTTTGCTTGCCTTCAGGCCTGCTACAGCTGAATACCAGCGATATCAGCACCATCGGCAATAAAATAATCCATTTATTCATGGTTGTTACATATACTTACCCGTTCGTTGGACCTCCAACCAAAGGAGGCTGATCTTTTCTGATTATGCAGGTTTTGCAAATTATATAATCGGCATTATTGTTAATTAAGTTTCTGACACTTTTTAGTGTGGCGTTCTTTGCTTTATGTGGCTAACTGATGCTTTCATCAACATATCAAATGTACACTTCAATCCGTCAGCACACCATAGACTATCTGCCTAAATGGATAGATTATTCGATTACAGTGAACTTAGCGAGCGGAATAGCCTCCGTTAATGGAGGAAACGCTATCGGTTTTTAGCATCAATAGCAATGGCTTTTTTCAATGCCATCAAAAGGTCAATGTCACGTTGCCTGAGATTCCCCTTTCGATCGGGGGGTGCGTTCAAAATCAATATGTTATCCTGTGCGGTCGCAATTTTATAGTCGCGGAGCAGCTCATCAACCTTCTTATACACCGTATCTTGTGTGTTATAAAACCATTTTGAACTGATGCAGATAGTGGATTCCCACGGCATGTAATAACTTTTGTTGTTATGGGTAAATATCTTGGGGTCGGGGTCTGCGGGTAAATAAGGATCGCCCAACCGAAAGTCACTTGGGAAATACCGAATTGGATAGCCTTCCCGCTGATCTGCCGGAAATACCGGGTGTTTCTCAGGGTTGTCTGGCAATCCTATACTCCAGTTTACGCCGATCTGACATCGAGGCTCTTTAGTCTTAATCGCTTCATAAATTTCAGCTAGCGGCCACCTTGTATTTTCTTTTACCCAGCCTCCATCAAACCAAAACTCCACAATCTTCACCTTATTTCGCCTTGTAATAGCCATCAACTCATTAAGCTGGCCGATCATGTATCGGTTGTATGCTTTGTCTAGGGAGGCGTTGTCCGTGTCTGCATTTTCGTGACGATCCCATAGCGAGTAATAAAGCCCCAAGCCTATGCCGTATTTCTTGCATGCTTTGGCAACTGCATCGATTACATCGGTTGTGTTCCCCGAATTGGCAACATCATACGTGGTATATTGACTGTCCCACAGACAAAAACCATCATGATGTTTTGAAACTAAGATCACGTATTTCATTCCCGCATCTTTTGCAGTCTTAATCCACTGATCAGCATTAATTTGGGTCGGTCTGTAAGTTGCCGCCGACAGCGTGCCATCTGTCCACTCTTGATCATGGAAGGTATTGATCCCGAAATGGATAAACATGCCGTATTTACGTTTAATTTGTTCCTTCTGGTACTTGCTAGGCACGAGAGAAGGAACCGGTGCTTTGACTCCTTTCTGGGCAACCACTACCAGGGGGATAGCAATTAATGCAACAAAACTTATCGCAATGGTTTTCATTGGAGCCCTCCGTCCTTTAATTATTGATGAAATTACCGTATACATAATCGCTGATGTTTTATTCCGACAGTTACCGTCTCGTTCACTAGCTAATGTATTTAGAAATTCCGGCGATACCCCAGTTCCGCCCCGCCGCTTACCGGCAAGTTCGCTCCCGTTATGAAGCGGGCCTTATCCGACAACAAGAAAACACATGCATCTGCGATTTCATCGCCCTCGGGGCAATAACCCAAGGGATGGATATCTTTCAGATAATTATTGATGGCGCCTGAATTGGGTTGGTCAGCCCCCCACTTCCTCAACGTATCGGTCCACACTCCCGCCGGCAGCACCGCATTGACGCGGATTTTGAACGCCGCGTAATCCAGCGCCATGGATTTGGTGAGCGCATTGATTGCCCCCTTGGTGGCGGTATAGGCAGCATGGTTACTTTGCCCGATTTCACCCACGAGGCTACTGGTGTTTAAAATGGTGCCCTGGGTTTTCTTCAATGCTTCAATCCCGAAACGTGTGGTAAACAATAAACTCCTCAGGTTCACGTCCATCAGTTCCTGCCATTCGTCATCGGTGGTCTCATCCAGGGGTTTCGAGGGTGAGGCAATGCCGGCATTATTGTGTATGGCGTCGAGCTGCCCGTAGGTACGGATGGTTTCCTCCATAGCCCGCTTCACGTCTTCCACCTTGGACACATCGCCTACGATACCCAGGTGTTGCGGGCCCAACTGATTGATAGCCCCGGCTACCGAGCCGGCATCCGGCGCCACGATCACCACACGTGCGCCCTCCGCCGCATAGGCCTTCGCACATTCCAGCCCAATGCCCATGGACCCGCCCGTAAGGAAAACAACTTTATTCGTTAATAACTGCATCGTTCAATTTAATGTTAGGTATTCTGATTATCTGTCAATCCGTATGGAAAACTTCCTCCATCGTTGTCCATACTCCGTCGTCATCAAGCGGAAGCTGGCACGGGTCCGTTTCTTTCCACCACCGCTGCGTATCGGGATCGTCCGCCATGCGCTTCATATCCGCTTCAAAATCATCCCCCGTATATTCGAAATAGCTGAACAGGTAATATTCGTCGCCAAGCTGTTGCAGGTAAATGGAATAATTTTGAATGTTGCACTCCCGGATGGTTTCCAGCACGGCGGGCCACGCATCGGCGTGGAGTTCTTTGTAATAGTCCAGTTTCTCGGGCTTCAGGCCGGTAACCGAACCGAACCGCTGCACCCGGATTTCGGGTTTGTCTGCCGTGCATCCTCCAACAAGGGCGCTGATCACAACCAAAAATGAAATGTACTTTCTCATACGACTTCTACTTTCTATCTAAACACATAAAACAAGACCGCCATGACGAGCAGCAGCAGTCCAGACCAAACTTTATAGTTCCCCGCCCCTTCGCTCGCCGGACCCCGCAGGGCCTCCAACGGCGATTTCCAGTACAATCGCGCACTTATTGCGGTATGCTGAACGGGGTAAATGACGGAGAAAACGACTTGGAGAATGACGCACGTGCAGAACAGGTAAAACGCCATCATCATGAAAGGTGTCTGCCCGATGAAGGTGTCGGGGTACAATTTATTGATTATAAACACAATCACACCCAGCAGCGAACCGATCCACAGCGTCAGTTTGGCCGATACGGCGGAAGCACCTTTCCAGAAGATGCCCAATAGAAAAACACAGGTGATGGGGGGCGCAATGTGTGCAATCACATCATTCAGGCCGATAAATATGCTTTCGTACCGGTTGAGCAGGGGCAATAGCGCCAGCGAAAAAAGCAGCGCCACCCCGGCGGCCAGTTTGCCCACCCAAATCAACTGCTTATCGGTAGCCGTGGGACGAAAGCGCTGGTACATGTCGTAACTGACCATGGTGGATATGGAGTTCAGCGCCCCCGCCACCTGGCTCATCAAACCGGACAAGAGCGCAGCGACCAGCAAGCCGATCAGTCCCGATGGCAACAACTGGGTAATCATCAATGTATAGATGCCTTTTGAATTCACATTCCCTTCGGCATCGACCCCCAGGCTGGTCACGTCCAGCGCCCCCGATTGGAACAGGGTATACGCGAACAACCCCGGCATAACAAAAATAAAAACGGGCAGGATTTTGATGAACCCGCAGAACAGTGCGCCCAGCCGCGCCTGGTTTTCGTCGCGCGCGCCGAGCACCCGCTGCACGATGGTCTGGTCGGCACACCAATACCAGATCCCGATGATGGGATATCCCAGAAAAACAGCGTACCACGGCATGCCGCTCGGATCGCCGTGGGGCCGCAGCATGGAGAGTTTGTCCACGTCGCCCGTGCTGTGGAGCATCTGTACCATGGGTTCCCAGCCGCCCATCTTGTCAAACGCGGCGTAGCTGATGATAAACGCACCGACAACCAGCACCACCGTCTGGATGGACTCGGTCACCACCACCGCTTTCAACCCGCCGATGATCGTATAAACCGCGGTTATCAAGCAGATCACGATTACGCTGACATACATATTTAACCCGAATAGCGTTTTCAGCACGATGCCGCCCGCCAGCATGGAAAACGCGATATGGATGATGACCGCCGAAATAACCGAGATGACAGCCAGCCAATCCCGGCTGGCGCGGTCGTACCGCTGTTCCAGGAAATCGGGCAGCGTAGCCACGCCCGATTTGATATAGAACGGCACAAAGAACACGGCCAGTAAAATCAGGGTGAATGCAGCCATCCACTCGAAATTGCCGTTCAATAGTCCGGTATCAAAGCCGCTTTGCGCCAGGCTCACCAGGTGCACGGTGGAGATGTTGGTGGCGAAGAGCGCCAGCCCGATCGCAGGCCACCGCAGCGTCTTGCCCGCCAGGAAATAGGTACGCGCATGGTCTGTATGTTGTGCCCGTTTATGGGCCACGCCGCTCCATAAGCCGATGCACAGGATGAGGAGTACATACGAGGCGCTGATGATTAAATCGATGGATTGCAACATGGTAGGTGTATATTGACTGTTATCATGACTTTAAATCGCAGCTGCTACCGGGGTTCATTGGCGTTTTATAAAAACCGTCTTCAACGGCAGCAGGTTCGGCAAACACTTGCTTCAGATGGGGAATATGTTCAAGGAAGAGCGCTTCGTGGCCGAGCGCGATGTGGTTGAACAGCACGAGGTGCTGGTGCAGTTGCCCCATATCCCCTACATGCGGCACCACAGGCACGCCATATTTGCGGCACAGCAGGCTCACCGCGATGAATTCGCTGACCCCGCCCACCCGGAGGGCATCCACCTGGATGAAGCTGGCACACTTGGCCTGAAGGTAATTTTTGAAGACGACGCGGTTGGGTACATGCTCACCCAAGGCGAGCTTGCACGGTGCAATGGCCGCGGCCAGCGTTTGGTGCGCAAACACATCATCGGGATGGGTGGGCTCTTCAATCCAATAGGGGTTCATGGCCTGTAGCTGCGGGCATACCGTCAGCGCCTGCGGCAGGGTCCATTGTTGGTTGGCGTCGAGCATGACGTCTACATCCGCACCCACCACCTCACGCACGAGATTCGCACGCCGGATATCCCTCGCTGCATCGGGGCTCCCCACTTTTAGTTTCAACGCCGAAAAACCACGGTCCAACGCCTGCCGGCAGTTTTCGCGGACCTGCTCGTCGCTATAACCAAACCACCCCACGGATGTGTCGTAGCACCGGTATCCCTGGTCGATGATCGCCAACCGAGCCTCGTGGTCCTGCCGTTGGCTGGCCAGCATCGCCAGCGCCTGCTCTGCCGTCAGGACGTCTTCCAGGTACGACAGGTCGAGCGTATCGACAAGCTGCTGGGGCTCCAGGTCGATCAATAGTTTCCACAGCGGTACGCCGCGTTTTTTTGCCCAGAGGTCGAAACAGGCATTGGTCACGGACGCCAGCGCCAGCTGCACCACACCTTTATGGGGCCCCAGCCACCGCAGCTGGGGATCGTTGGAAAATGCCCGTGAACGGGATCCGAACGACAACATGATTTCCTCGATCGGTTTGTTTTTCAATTGCTCCGCATAATAGCGGGCAACGCGGCAAACCAGGTCGTTTCCCTCTCCAAGTGTAAAAGCCAGTCCTGTGCCTTCGGTGCCTGCATCGTCAACCAAGCGCGTTACCGCAAAGGAGTAAACCGGCTCGTGATGCACAGCATCACTCCCGCTTCCACCGGATAGTGGAAAGCGTTTATCGGCTATCGTGATCTGTCGAATCATCGCGTATATTCTTATGTGTTGATTGCGTTGTCAAAAATACGATTACACAACGCATACGCGATATACTATCCGGTCGTTATGATGGATTATTCAATGGAACGGATTATAAAAGGCTCCTCAGAGCCAGAAGATAATGGCAGCTACGATGGCAAGGCCAATAATCGTCATGATCCAAAACATCCGGTTTTCACTGCTGGTATCTGCACCTTTGTAATGATATTTACGTTTATGTTGAAGCATAATATAATCGTGTTAACAGTTATAACCCCGTTATTGTTTGGATGCCGAAACACCACGATTTCCATATAGCTGGATATGAGACAATAGATATGAGACAATAGACATCAGACAATAGACAACAGATATGAGACAGCAGACCGGACCGACCCTTAGCTAACGGGTTCACAATTTCACTCATGGTGGTATGGTTCCCCTTTCAAGATGGTGAATGCCCGGTATAATTGCTCCACAAAAAACAACCGCACCATCTGGTGCGAGAAGGTCATCTTGGAAAGCGAAATACGGCTATTGGCGCGCTGGTAAAGCACATCGTCAAAACCATAAGGTCCACCTACAACGAACACCAAGTGCTGTACGCTGCCAACCATCAGCTTATTGAGGTAGTCGGCGAACCCCACCGATCGGTATTCCTTCCCGCGTTCATCCAGCAACACCACATGGTCGCCGGGCGACAGTTGCTTGAGAATGGCTTCCGCTTCCCTGGCCTTCTGCTGATCGGTGCTTAGGTGTTTCGTATTTTTAACATCGGGGATGGTAACCAACTGGAAAGGGATATAGTGTTTCAGCCGCTGCTGAAATTTTTCGATAAGCGCCGTATAGTAAGTATCATCGGTCTTCCCTACGCACAACAATATTATCCGCATGTCTTCAATATCTCTTCGAGCACCGCCTTCATTGGCGGAAGATCGTATTGCGCGATATCCAAAACGATCCGTGTGTTTACACCAAAGTACTCATGGATGGAAATGTTTCGGAAGCCTTTGATAGCTGCCCAGGGAATTTCTTGGTTTGCGTCTTTTGTCTCCGGAGTAATAGCATTGCATGCCTCTCCAATGATTTCAATCTGCTTAATGGTTGCAAACCGTTTTTCGGAATTAGAAGCGAAAGATTCATAATCTACTCGATCGAGGTAATTTTCAATCTCGGTGATAGCATCAAGAATATGTTGAATCCTCACTTTATCCCCGAGCGGACTTCTCATAGATTAGAATCTTATCATGCTCTATATAAGGGCGTACATATTTCGAAAGCCCTTCTTCGGTGACTAAGTCAACTCCTTTTTTCAGGAGAACAGCTAGGTCGTTTTGAAAAGTAAAAAAACGGAGGCCAATGGGTTGACTGTGGTCCAGTTCGACCAAGATATCCACATCACTGTCCGCATCGGCTTCGTTTCTAGCGAATGATCCGAAAACATAGGCTCTTTTCACAGGGGTTCCTGTAAAATAGTTCCCGATTGCATCAATATCTTCTTTATTGAGTTTCATCAATACTACAAACTTAGCTAAATCATCATTTACATGCAAATCACAAAAGCGCCCCATCTGTTTATGTGCTTAGACATCAGCCAGCATCGACGCCGCCAAAACGCTGACACCATCGCCACATTGGTGTTTTGGCATCGCTTTTGCATTCGTTAGGCTTTTTAAACAAAATCATCAAATCATAATCATGAAGAAAACACTATCCTTGCTTTGCGTAGCACTGGCTACGACTTGGTACGCACGGGCCCAAGAAACCGAAGCCGACACCGCCTGGAAGGTTTCGGGCGAAAATACGTTGCTGCTCAACCAGAGCTCCTTCTCCAATTGGGCAGCCGGCGGTATCAACTCTTTTGCTGCCAACCTCATCTTCAACTACGATTTCAACTACAAGAAAAACAAGTGGAGCTGGGACAACAAGGTGATTGCGGCTTATGGCCTTACCAAACAGAAATCGATCGGCTGGCGCAAAAACGACGACCGCTTTGTGCTCAACAGCCTCCTCGGCTATGAGGCTACCGAGCATTGGTTGTATACGTTCTACCTCAATTTCAACACCCAGTTTGCCGACGGCTTCCAATACGATGCCGACAACAACCGTACACTGATTTCAACGGCATTCGCACCCGCATACCTGAGCTTCGGCCCTGGTTTTGCCTACAAAAAGTCCGACAATTTCCGGTTTAACCTCTCCCCTGCCGCTGCTCGCTTCATTTTCGTGACCAACGACGAGCTATCAGCACAGGGTGCCTTCGGCGTTGACCCGGGCGCGACTTCCCGCTTCGAATTCGGTGCTTCGTTCGACGCCTATTACAAAGCTGACCTGATGGAAAATGTGAGTGTGGAGAACATCCTGAAATTGTATTCCAATTACTTGGAAGACCCACAGAATGTAGACGTGGATTATACCCTCAACCTGTTCATGAAGGTAAATGACTACATCTCGGTAAATGGCGGACTGCAACTGATATACGATGATAATACGCTCATCCCGCGCCAAGAAAACGGGGTACTCGTCCCGGGTTCAGAGCGCCCTACGCTACAGGTACGCCAGGTATTCGGAGCAGGGATTACGTATAAGTTTTAAGTTATTCAGTCGTAAGGCGCAAGCGTCTTTTACTCGGCTTCTTCCTTTTCAAGGATCACGAAAACATCTTCGTTATCTTTTTTCATCTGATAGCGCTCGCGGGCTACACGCTGCTGCTCCTGCGGGTCGGTGTTCAGGTCATGGATGGCTTTGGTTATACGCGCTATTTCCGTCGTGTAAAATGCTTTTTCGCTCTTAAGGTCCCTCAGCTGGCTGTAATAGCTGTATTGGGTGGCCATATCGTGCCGATCGAAAAACAACATCCACACGGCGAATGCGACGATGGCAATGAGGTACTTATTGCGTATAGCAATGAGGAAACGTTCCATGAATACAAACTTAGGTAAATTTCTTTTATATGCAAAATGGGGGTGCATTCCAAATTCCTGCACCGGTCAAGACGCATCCAAGCCATGCCAACACAATCACGTGTTACACCGAAACCGTGTCGTCTTGCCTCAATACAAGGCTGTGGCTAGTCGCTACAATACTGTAGCGACTCGGAATAACGTTGTGTTGCCTCAATACAAGGCTGTCGCGAGTCGAAACGATGCTAGGTCAAGTCGAGACAGTATCGTCTCTTATCAACACAAGGCTGTGGCTAGTCGAAACGATGCCAGGTCAAGTCAAGACAGCATCGTCTCTTATCAACACAAGGCTGTGGCTAGTCGAAACGATGCCAGGTCAAGTCAAGACAGCATCGTCTCTTATCAACACAAGGCTGTGGCTAGTCGAAACGATGCCAGGTCAAGTCAAGACAGCATCGTCTCTTATCAACACAAGGCTGTGGCTAGTCGAAACGATGCCAGGTCAAGTCAAGACAGCATCGTCTCTTATCAACACAAGGCTGTGGCTAGTCGAAACGATGCCAGGTCAAGTCAAGACAGCATCGTCTCTTATCAACACAAGGCTGTGGCTAGTCGAAACGATGCCAGGTCAAGTCAAGACAGCATCGTCTCTTATCAACACAAGGCTGTGGCTAGTCGAAACGATGCCAGGTCAAGTCAAGACAGCATCGTCTCTTATCAACACAAGGCTGTGGCTAGTCGAAACGATGCCAGGTCAAGTCAAGACAGCATCGTCTCTTATCAACACAAGGCTGTGGCTAGTCGAAACGATGCCAGGTCAAGTCAAGACAGCATCGTCTCTTATCAACACAAGGCTGTGGCTAGTCGAAACGATGCCAGGTCAAGTCAAGACAGCATCGTCTCTTATCAACACAAGGCTGTGGCTAGTCGAAACGATGCCAGGTCAAGTCAAGACAGCATCGTCTCTTATCAACACAAGGCTGTGGCTAGTCGAAACGATGCCAGGTCAAGTCAAGACAGCATCGTCTCTTATCAACACAAGGCTGTGGCTAGTCGCCACAATACCGTAGCGACGCGTAACAACGTTGTGTTGCGTCACCACAGCCCTTGGATGCGGCAAGACAAGCACGGGCTGACTCGGCACGGTGTTGTGTCGGTTCGATAGGGTATTGGTTCAAGCCGGAGCAATGCCGGGTCGCCTCCACACAGCGTTGTGTACACTCAGAACGATGTTGTGATGGGGTGAGCGTATGCTGTGTCGGTATGGGACAGTATTGTTTTGACATGGGACAACATTGTCTCGGGCAGCTTTCGCAGTGCAAGCGGCTCCTTACCGTGGTAAAACGGAACATAAAGAAGGCCGCCCCAATTTATCATTGAAACGGCCTTGTTTATGTTAATGGATGGTACGTTACCGGGCAAACTTAAAGCTTTTGCCCAGGAAACGCGCATTATCACCTAATTCCTCTTCGATACGGAGCAACTGGTTGTATTTGGCAATCCGGTCGGAGCGCGATGCGGAACCGGTCTTTATCTGTCCGCAATTGAGGGCCACCGCCAGATCGGCAATGGTGTAGTCTTCCGTTTCTCCACTCCGGTGGCTCATCACCGAGGTGTAACCGCTGTTTTGTGCGAGTGACACCGCGTTGATGGTTTCGGTAAGCGAACCGATCTGGTTTACCTTCACGAGAATGGAGTTAGCCGTATGGGTATCGATTCCCTGTTGCAAGCGCTTGGTGTTCGTCACGAACAGGTCGTCGCCAACCAATTGTACGGTAGCACCTATTTTGTCTGTGAGCAGTTTCCATCCATCCCAATCGTCTTCCTGCATGCCATCTTCGATGGAAATGATCGGATACTTGGCAGTTAGTTCAGCCAGGTAAGCTGCCTGCTCTTCGCTGGTGCGTACGGCACCTTTATCGCCTTCAAATTTCGTATAATCGTACTTGCCATCTTCATAGAATTCCGATGATGCGCAATCCAATGCCAGGTAGATATCGCTGCCGGGTTTGTAGCCCGCCGCTTCGATGGCCTTAAGGATGGTTTCAATGGCATCTTCCGTACCGTCAAATGCAGGTGCGAAACCACCCTCATCGCCCACAGCGGTAGAAAGCCCCCTATCGTGCAGGATCTTCTTGAGGTTGTGGAACACTTCGGTACCCCAGCGCAGTGCCTCCGAAAACGACGGGGCACCGGCGGGCATGATCATGAACTCCTGGAAAGCAATCGGAGCGTCTGAGTGCGAACCGCCATTGATGATATTCATCATGGGTATGGGCAGCGTATTGGCATTCACACCGCCCACATACCGATAAAGCGGCTGGCGGCTTTCTTGCGCAGCCGCCTTGGCAACTGCCAACGACACCCCAAGGATCGCATTGGCTCCCAGGTTCCCTTTGTTTTCGGTGCCGTCCAGCTCGATCATCACACTGTCGATCGCATTCTGCTCAAACACATCGATGCCTTGCAGGGCATCCGCTATTTTGGTATTGACGTTTTCAACCGCTTTCAATACGCCTTTACCCAGGTAGGTAGACTTATCCCCGTCGCGCAATTCCACGGCCTCATGCACACCGGTGGAGGCCCCGGAAGGAACAGCCGCACGGCCAACAAAGCCGTTTTCAGTAGTGACATCTACCTCAATGGTAGGATTACCGCGCGAATCCAATATCTGCCGCGCATGGACATCAATGATCAAACTCATGTATTTTAGTATTTAGTATTTAGTACTCAGTATTTAGTATTCAGTGCTCAGTATTCAGTGCTCAGTATTCAGTGCTCAGTATTCAGTACTCAGTATTTCAGTCTCCAATTCTTAACAAGCTACTCTTAGTGTGAATACTACACTATTAGTAATGATATGGCAAATATAGCTTTTTCTACCTTAATTGCCAAACGTTTAGCTAACCAACACCGGTTTGCTGCTTTCCATCAGCTGCACGAATTCGTCGAATAAATAACGGGAATCGTGCGGACCGGGTGACGACTCGGGGTGATATTGCACCGAAAATGCCTTCTTGCCTTTCACACGTATGCCCTCGATCGACTGATCGTTGAGGTTTACATGTGTAATTTCCACCTTATCCGATTTCTCGACATCTTCGGCCACCACGCCGAAGCCGTGGTTCTGGCTCGTGATCTCGCATCGGTTTTCGATAATGTTTTTCACGGGATGGTTGATGCCCCGGTGCCCGTTGAACATCTTCACCGTACGTATTCCGTGAGCCAACGCCAGGAGCTGGTGACCCAAGCAGATGCCAAACAACGGTTTATCGGAAGCCAGGATAGCCTTCACAGTCTCCAGGGCGTAGTCCATTGCTGCCGGATCACCCGGCCCGTTAGACACAAAGTAACCGTCTGCCCCCCAAGCCTCCATTTCGGCAAAGGTCGTTTTGGCCGGGAATACTTTTGCATACACCTTACGTGCATCAAAATTGCGCAGTATATTGCGCTTGATGCCCAAATCAAGTATCGCCAAGCGCAGGGGTGCGTGCTCATCACCATAGTAATAAGGTTCCTTTGCGGTAACCACGGATGAGAGTTCTAAGCCGGCCATAGACGGCACGCTGTCAAGCCGCTTTTTCAGCTCCGCCACATCCAACAACTCGGAAGAGATGATGGCATTCATAGCACCCTTGTTGCGGATATGGCGTACAAGCGAGCGGGTATCAATATCGGATATACCCACCAGGTTGCCTTTTTCGAAATACGTCTGGATAGATGAGTCGGCCAATTGGCGGCTATAATTCACACTGTAGTTTTTGCATACGAGCCCGGCGATTTGAATCTGGTCGGACTCCGACTCGTCATCGGCAATGCCGTAATTGCCGATGTGCGCATTAGTGGTTACCATGATCTGACCGTGGTAGGAAGGATCGGTAAAAATTTCCTGGTAGCCCGTGGTACCGGTGTTGAAACAGATTTCACCGGTGGTGGTGCCAATCTTTCCGGCTGCCTTACCGTGGTAAACGGTTCCGTCTTCCAGTAACAAGATGGCCGGTAGCTTGCTGTAGTTAGTCATTCGTTTGTTAATGTATTGTTTTGAAGTGTTCGTTCGTCATCTAGCCATAATGCCATAAAAAAAGCCCTCTACGGGCCAAATACAATTAGAAATGCGACATACATCGGAAAGGTTTCCGGGTTTTGGGGATTTCGTTTGATAGCAGTGTACGCTAAACTTCACGAGGGACAAAGGTAAGGTTTTTTCTGCTTCTGTAAAGACATTTTTTTATTTTTCACAGTGGGAGCGGCTACCCCCAGCGGGGTGTTTACCGCGACAATCCCACCCTCGTCACATTCCCCACGCCATCCTCGCCTTTGGTATAGACCGCAACCGGGCGGAACTGCAGCGTATCGAAATGGGGCGGATCAAGCTGGATTTCATGCGGCATGGCTTTGCCGGCTTCGAAGAAAAACGCTTTGGTTATACTGCCGTAGTCGTTATGGGGCAGCAGCTCACCGCAGCCGAGGTAGTCGGCTCCCGCCGTGTCCGTTACACTGAAAGCGTATATCCGCACGATACCACCCTTGTTTTGCCCGTTCCGGACGAATGCTATCTCTTCGAAACCGCCATCCAGGCCGCTAGGGCCGCGGTGCTGGAGCGCGTCCCACACCACCAATGCTGCGAAAATAACAATCGCTGATACGATATACAACTTGCGGTACCGTTTACCCATGATTGTGCAAATGTACGAAATTACATTCGGGGCAACGGTACGCAAACGCTATCTACCCGTCAATCGCGTTCACATCCTGTTGGACATAAAAGACCTTCCCATTATCGGTCCAGGCGACGATGACATCCTGATTTCCCAGGGGCTGCACAACCGGATACGATGCACGGGAGTCCGGCAGGTGTATTTCGTGCTCAAAGAATCCCTTTTCATCTATCCTGCATACCTTGATTTTGCTTTGCATCGCGTCACCTTCCCGATAGGGCACGTCGTAAACCGCTACCCGTACCCCATCGGGCATCATGCATAGCTGTGCAAAGCGCCCTCCCTGATTGAGCTGCCGCTTGGCTACCACGTTGTTTTCTCCGTCCAGCTCGGCGTAGAACACACCGCTTTTTGCTGAGCCGGTAAACCAGGTGATGTAGGTCTTGCCGCCGCCGCGTACGATCGATGGCCCATTATGCGGGCATCCGTCGACTTGCCAGTTGTCACCACTGAAAGCAGTAGCCGCAGCGAATGTTTGCCCACCATCGGGAGAGCTGCTGATGGAGATATCGCGGATAGGTCCGGCGTGGAGATCGCGGAATGCGATCGTTATATGGCCGTTGCCGTCGCTGCCGATAGCCGTGCGGCAACATTCGCAGGCGGCAGAATCTACCAAGACGCTTGGTTCAAAACCGATACCCCCACCCGTCTTCGCAAACCGTACCGGCCGCCCCCGATGCACTCCGGTGGTGTCGGTATCGAGCCAGGCTATCCCTATTTCACCATCGTCCAGCCGGCATAGGTTGCTGAAAGAGCGTGAGCCGCTATTGGGGGTCACCTCTTGGATAGACTTCGGATCCGTCCACGTCTCTCCCCTGTCGAAAGACATGACATAGCGGATATCGCTCAGCCCGAACCTGTTTTTTTCCGAAGGTACCGAGGTCTCGTAGGTGGCAAGGAGTGCACCATCGCCCCTGATGGCGATTTTCGGCATCCCCTCTTCGTGGAAACTGGCATGCTGCTCTATCGGTATCGCCCTGCCCGGGGCGAACGCCCGGGATGCGGCATCCCAATATGAAAAATAGAAATATTTGGTAC
Source organism: Parapedobacter soli (assembly GCF_025460835.1). Classification (GTDB taxonomy): domain Bacteria; phylum Bacteroidota; class Bacteroidia; order Sphingobacteriales; family Sphingobacteriaceae; genus Parapedobacter; species Parapedobacter soli. The sequence goes on from NZ_JAMXAY010000006.1 coordinate 57,320, forward strand.
CCTGGCTATCGGTTTCAACCCAGCTGGCTACCGGGCGCCCTTCTTCATCAGTGGTGAGGAATACGCAGGATGCCTTGTTCTGTATGTCTGAAAGGCGCACTACCGGCGCCTGTATTGTACCATTACTATTCTCCCCGTTGTTGCACGACTGCAGCACGACGAGGAAAACAAGGCTATAAATGAGTGGTTTTACCAAAGAAAATTTTTCCATAACGTTAAATCTGGGCGATTAAAAAATATATTTGACAGCCAAGCCACCGTACCCGTTCCTTGCGGGGGATGGACTGAAGTAGGCCGGCGATCCGCCGCCGTATGCCGCGGCATTCAGGGAAGTGTGTGAACTATAGCGCCTATTCGCAATATTGTCGAGGCCTGCATAAACATCTACCGCGAGATGCCGTAACAGGTTCTTCTTGAAACCTATCTTCGCGTTCAACACGTGATAGGCCGGGTTGTATGCGGTATTCCCATCGTCCAACGGGACACGGTCGTTGAAGAAGTAACTGCCGTAAACGTATATCCCTACCCTGGTTTCGGCATTGAGCCCCGCGCTCACCACCCAGGGTGCGACACCTACGAGGTCATTCCCGTCGTAAACAGCCCGGACCTCGCCGCCACCATCGAGGATTTTGTAATCCTCAAACTTGAAATGGGAATACGTTACCGCTGCATACGGTCTCAGCAGCGTGATTTGCCTATCGCCATCGTTATTGATCAGGAGGTATGAGAGTGCCAATTCGGCACCGTTGTGGCTGGTGCGGCCCGAGTTATTATAAACCGTGATACCTTGCTGAACGGACTGTGCAATCAGCTCCCCCTTCATGTCCATTTTAAACAAGGCCAGATCGTACGCTAAGCGGCTGCGCACTAAATTACCTTTGGCGTTGATTTCATAGTTGATGCCCTTTTCTGCTTGCAGCCGGGTATTGATGGAACCGTCTTCATTTTTTATTTCCGAGCCCGAGGGCGGCGAGAACCCTGAACTGACACTGCCGTGCAGCGAGAGTAGCTCGCCGAAGTGGTGGCTTAGCGCAATGCGGGGGGAGGCTTGCACGTTGAACCGTTTGATGCCGCTCCGCTCAGGGAGCAGGTAATCGTTCACATCGTAGGTAAGGCCATTGAAGCTGATGCCGAGTGCCAGGGTAGTTTTGGATGTGATTGCCGTTTCAGACTGATAGAAAAGGGAGTACAATGTGTTTTTGTAATCCGTGTTCCCATTCATTGCACCTTCTTTGCCACCTTCATTCACATATTGGGCCCCTTTGGTGTTGGCTTGGTTGAACTCTGCACCAACCGTAAATGTAGTTGGAAGCACACTGAAGCCGGGCTCGTACGTAAACCGTGTCCGGCCGCCATAGCTTTGGTAATAGTTCCGGATATATGCATAGGCCAACGGATGGTCCAAATCATAGAAGTAGGTAAAGATACTGGTCGAATTGGATAGCCTATCGTTGAAAAGGTACTGTTGGCCCATACCGATGCGGGTCCAGTTCTGGTATCTTCCGGCTTGCTTTTCCAGGTTACCGGGCGCAGCCTGCCTGGGGTTTTCTTCCACCTGTTGCCTGCTGAGTGCCCCCGGGATCTGGGAGTGCTGGGTGGTTCGGTTCAACAGTACGGTAATGGACCGCTTGTCGGACGGGAAGAACTGGAAGTTGCCCGCGAGGAAGCGCCGCATGTCATTACTATGGTCGCGGTACCCGTCGAACTGCTGCCAGCCATAAGAAACGTAACTATTCATCCGTTCGCCGCCATTACGATAGGTCGTAGCGATACGGCCCAACCCATACGCACCTACCAGCCCGGATACTTCCAAACTTTGCTGGGCGTAGGGTGCGCGTTGCAGCCTGAAGTTGATCACACCTCCTGTGCCGGCGCCGTAGATACTGGAAGCCGGCCCTTTTATGATCTCCACCTGCCCGATGTCGTTTACATCCAGCGCCTCCATCCGCGAGGTGCCGTCGGCCTCGGTAACCGGGATATCGTTTACATAAATCTTTATATTACGGATTCCCCATTGTGCCCTTACACCGTTTCCGCGGATGGAAATACGCGATTCAGAAAGCGTACTCTGATCCATCTTGACACCCGGCACCCCGTTGAGTGCAGGCTGGAGCGACACGCCGTTTCCCTGCTGTATCTGCGCACGGTGGATAACGGCAATGGACCCGGCCGTTTCTTTATTCGTTTTATGGACGCCGAAGGCAGTCACCCGCACTTCATTCAACGAAACCGCATCAGCTTGAAGCTGGATATTGAAGGTCTGGTCCACTACCGCTGGCTGCACCATCTGGGTGCGGTAACCGACCATCGATATGCGGAGCTTTTCATCGGGCCGGTGCGTTCTTAGTTCAAAATAACCCGTCTCATCAGACACTGTCTTTGCCTCGGTGCCGATTGCTTCGATGGTGGCTCCCACCAGCGCTTGGTGCTCTTGGAGGTCATAAACATGTCCTTTAACGGTATATGGCTGCGCATTCAGGTGGAGTGCGGCCACGATAGCAACGATTGCTAGAAAATACTTCATCAATAAATGTCTTTTACAAGGATGTGCATACGTACTATGTACGTACCTTACTATTGAATACGAAATGCAATTACTGCCACTAAAAGTGTGGCACATCAATGAAAGACTAGCCGATGGGCGGCTTGAAAACGAAATGGGGCCGATCTACTGTCGCGGGTTCAGGCAGGACCTGAAACTCTTTTTGCCGATTATCGTAAAAGGTTTGGACCGGCACGGCGTAGGCATTTAGTTTGAAAATGTAAAAGTCGTTGTGGCTCTCCGCTTTCCGCTCGGGGTTCTTCTGCTCCTTCTCCGCTACCTCCTTAAGCTTTTTTGCCATGAGGCATTGGCCATTACAGTGCAGTTCTACAAATGCCTTGTTTTCACATCTTGCTGCATAGCTTGCGGTGTTCAGGTAATAATCGCCTACGATGATCGCCTTACTGAATGACTGCAAGAGTACCATCCCCAACAAAAGGACAGCCCCTATTTTTTTGTATTTAGCAAAGCATGCCATCGCTCGGCGAAGATAGTACTTATACGTTACAATTTAAAGCGCCGCTAACAGATTTTAGGGAAGTTTCCCGCAAGGCGTGTGATTAACTGTGGGGTTTAATCGCACCAAGATGGGCGACTTCGGACAAATCGTATGGGGTTTCCTGATAAACGAAGTAGTTCAACCAGTTATTGAAGAGCAGGTTCGCGTGGCCGGCCCAGCGGACAACGGGTCCGTTTTCCGGGTCGTTTCCGGCATAATAATACTGTGGCATAGCGATCTCGGCTCCTTTTTCCAAATCCCTTACGTATTCCTCGTGGAGGTTCCACGGGGCATATTCCGAATGCCCGGTCAGGTAAAACTCCCGGCCTCCACGTGATGCAGCGATAGCTACCCCGGCCTCTTCCGATCTGGCGAGGATTTCGACTTCCGTTGCTGCCTCCAAATCGTCATCTGCAAGTGTGGTATGGCGGCTATGGGGGATATAAAACTCATCGTCAAAGCCCCTGAACAACGGGTGTCTTTTGTCGAGTGCGGTATGCTTGAAAACGCCGAACAACTTCTTATCCAAAGGCACTTTCCTGATATCGTAAAAATGGTATAGTGCCGCCTGCGACGCCCAACAGATGTAGAGCGTAGAGGTAACATGTGTTCGGGCCCAGTCAAAAATCATCTTCATTTCATCCCAATACGACACGTCGTCAAACGCCAATAGCTCTACCGGCGCACCCGTGATTATCATCCCATCGTAATAATTATCGGACACCTCCTTGAAACCCTTATAAAACAACTCCAGATGTTCCATGGGGGTATTTTTGGGGGTATGGGTGTCTAAACGGAGGAACTCAATCTCTACCTGCAGCGGATTGTTAGACAGCAAGCGGATGAAGTCGGTCTCCGTTGAGATTTTCAGCGGCATCAGGTTGAGGATGATGACGCGCATGGGGCGGATATCCTGTGTGTTTGCCCGAAGGTCGTCCATCACAAAAATATTCTCGCTCTTCAGTTGCGCTATCGCTGGGAGATTATCTGGTATCTTTACTGGCATGCTTTTTTCCTTGCACCTTAATCGAGGTACAAATTTAGACAAATTCTTTGATATTTATCGATTCCCCTGCCGTTGAAAGCGCGCACCTTCAGCGGGAAACAAGGCATGCCTCCGGGAAATGGCAATCCGGATCAGAGGAGCATGGCCTTCAATATGGACTGTGCGTGGTCGCCCCAGTTTTTCAGGCTAGACTCCAGTTGTTCCCTGAGCTCGCGGTAGTTTACCGCCTTGCCCTTGGTGGGGGCTGCTAACTCTTTGGCCGATACCGGACGGTCGTCTACCTTCGTAGCAAAATAGGTCACGTTCTCATGGGGAAGCGCTACCCCCAATATCATACCGGGTAGACCAGTGAATGACTCCGGGCCACCGGAAACTGGAATCTGATCGGTGTAAAAGGCTACTACATAGATCGAATCGAGCACCAATGCATTCGCCCTGCGGCATTCGTAACCTGCTATCTCGCGCGATTCGTTGGTAAAACGCCATTGGATCTGGCGTAAGCTATCGGTAATCAAATAGGTTTCCTCATAGATGCTCTTCTGGCTGGTGCTTTGCTGGGCCAGCAGGTCGCTAACGATAGTGCTGCCTATGTCGATGGAGGGATCACCGCCAAAAAAGCCGCCGGAAGATGCTGCTTGGTTGTCTTGCGGCCAGAATTTTGTCTTGGCGCCATCGAATGCCAAGTTATATTTGAACGTCCTGAACTGGGGGTTTGTACGCTTGTATTGCTCGAATGCCTGTTCCATGAAGCTGCTGCTGCCTACCCGGTTCTGGATCTTGGCATACATGTTTACGCGTTTTTCAAATTCGATTACCCCGCTTTCCACAAACCGGGCGTATTGTGCTTGTGCCGACTGGATACAAAACGCCAATGCAAACAAACAAGCGAATAACTGAAACGTCTTTATCTTCATGTTCTTTAGTTTTGGATGGATGTGCCGCCACCCATTTTGTTAAAGTCCCACGTGAGGGAAAACATCAGGAAACGGGTAATGGTAGTATAGCGATTTTGGGTAATATATGTGCTGCTTGCTGAACGGCTAAAGCCCGTATTCTGTTTGAAAATATCATTAACTCCCACGGAAAACCGGAGTGTCTCATCTTTCAGGAACTTCTTGCTCACGGATGCATCAACGGTAAATCGCTCGAAATCTTCATCGAACGATTGCGTGGCTGCCGTATACATGTAATTACCCTCTGAACTGATCTGGAATTTCCATGGCAGGTAAACGTTGAAAGAATAGCGGCCATTCATTCCCCAACCATTGTTATTCCTGTCGGGCTGAAGCGAAGACTGCCCCAAGTTATAGCTAGGCCCGAAGCTGATATTGAAATCATATTTCTTTTGGATGTATTGGCGCAGGTAAACCGACCCGGAATAGCTTGAGCTCTTGGTTTTGTTCAGTTCACCGTTTGCCAGGTTATAATAAATATTGCCGTTTGTGTTTAACCCAACACCCACGTTGAGATTCCACTTTTTGAGGTTTTTACTGAAATTAGAATAAAAGTAGTAGTTCATCGGTGTCTCATCGCCCAGATTTGCATACTGGAACGTATTACGCCCCACCGAATCGGTATAGGTATTGCTCACAATCGCATTGTTGGTGTTCGAAAAACTACCGGAGAAATAGATGTATTGATTGCCGAGCACTTTAAATGAATTGTACCACACGTTGAATCTATTGGTATATGATGGCTTGAGGTTGGGATTACCGAGAACGATGTTCATCGGGTCGTCGTTTACCAGCACCGGCTGTATCTGGTTTATCGTGGGCTGGGTATTGCTGCCGTTATAGGAAATGTTGAACGACTTCTGTTGCGAAAACCGGTATTGCCAGCGCAGTTGTGGATTGTAGTTGGTGAAACTCCGCTCAAACCGATCGTTGACATATCGGTCGGTCTGGTCGAACTGCACACGGCTTACGCGCGTGCCGAAATTGAGTGTCGATTTCCCTTTTTTGAAATTAAAGATCGCTCCCAATTGGTTGGCCATCTGGTTTAACTTGAAATCATTACTGTATAGCGAATCCAAATCCGTATAGCTCCCGGTGCCGACCGGATTGAACGACTGGCGGAGCGATGTGCCGTTAGTGGCCGAAAGCCGGTAATTCAACACAAGTGAAAGTGTATTGGTGAACGGTTCGGAATACGTGATGTTCGAATTAAACACCGAGTTCCGCGTATCGTTGATCTTCATCTGATCGACCACCAGCAAGCTATCCACTCCGCCTCCATCGTTATAAAACGAGTTTTCGGAATAGAGGAATCCGTTCGCTTTATTCTGGTTGATGGTTTCGTTGAGTTCCCATGAGACGGTGCGCCCGGCCTTCCGCAGCTTTTTCGTCCACAATGCAGACAGGTACACATCCTGCCCGTCGGTCTTATTATTGGTACGGCGTACCGATTCATTGAGTAGCTGCCCTGCTCCATTGGCACCTTCCGATTCATTAAACTCGGTTGTTTCTCCGTTTCTGAGCGCCCCATTGAGCGTTACTTTTAAGTTGGAAGTCGAGTCAAACTGGGCTTCAAAGATGGCTCCGCCGCGTTGACGGAAAATCCGACGGTCGAACGTCTGGTCAGATTCAGTGTTAATGGTCCCCGTGGGCAAGTTGTTCTGGGTTATGGTATTGCCGGTTCCTTTGACTCCCAGCTCACCGATTTTATAGTTCCCGTTGATGGAGTTCTTGCCGTCATTCCATTTATTACTGTAAAAAGCACCGCCATTCCATACAGATGGTATGCCGTGCCCATCGTAACGGCCGCCCCACGATTCGATTTCGTCTTGCCCGCCACTAAAGGAAATCATGATGCCCCCGTCTTCCGTTAACGTTGTATTCCCCGAGGGCGCATACCGGTCGGCATCCTGCCAATCGAGCCCGGTGCGGCCCGTATTTCCCAGAGTACCGAAAGCGGAAAACCGCTGCTTATCATTAAAACGGTTGAACATGGCCTGTCCCTGGTACATGTCATTTGTCCCTACCCCAGCATCCACTTTACCGAAATACCCTTTCTTCTTATCTTCTTTCAGTTTGATATTGATTGTTTTCGAGCGCTCGCCATCGTCCACGCCGGTAAATTCCGCCTGGTCGCTCCGCTTGTCGTACAGCTGCACTTTATCTACCATATCGCCCCGCAGGTTCCGGGTCACCAGCGTAGGGTCATCGCCAAAAAACTCTTCACCATCAACCAGCACCTTATTTACTGTCTGCCCCTGCGCCGTAATCTTGCCATCCTGGTCTACCTGTATACCGGGCAGCTGCTTAAGAAGATCTTCCACCTTGGCGTTGGGCTGTATCGTAAAACTCGCAGCATCATACTCGGTGGTATCGCCACGGATCACGATGGCTTGGCTTCGGTTCACCAATACTTCTTCCAACAACTTAGACCGCAACACAAGCCCTACATGACCAAAATCCATTACCGTAGTAGTGCTATCCAATGTGAAGCGCTCCACATAATCGGCATACTCCGGAAATGTTACGAACACCATGTATTCGCCCGTATCTAGATTACCGAGTTTGAAATCGCCCTGCTCGCCCGAACGGGTGAATCGGTACAGCATCGAATCTTTGGCATGGACTAGTACAATAGACGATTTGGCCAACCTTTGTCCCGAAGCCGTATCTACGACCGTGCCCGTGATAGATCTCCCCTCTTGGGCAGACACTGACAACCAGCAAGCGCAGGCCATAATGAGCGTAACAAGCGATCTTTTCATAGTGGTTTTTATGCTATAATATATAAGGACACCCATTGGTTTCCGACCGACGGCAAATATATAACTAAAAAAATAGTTTTTATGTTTTTCACTATTATTTTAACATTTTTTAGCAAAATATACCGATTGGATAAGTTTGATTTCCGTATTTACCGTAAAACGACGAAAAAATAGTAGACACACAAGCCCTATGTATGTGCACTAAAATGTGACAAAAAGGCCCCGATATCGTTAGGCTGTCATTAGTCTGACGCACTCCGCAGCGAAATGTTACATAACCGGCCAATCTTATCTACGTGATACAAATTTGCCTGTTTTCGGCAAATTAGCTAAGTTTCACCTAGCACACCGTTTTTCTAAGGCAGGTGAGAGATCGCTAACTTCCCTATTTCTGGCAAATTAGCTAAGTTTCACCTAGCATAGCGTTTTTCTAAGGCAGGAGAGAGATAGCTAACTTGCCTATTTCTGGCACATTAGCTAAGTTTCACCTAGCATAGCGTTTTTCTAAGGCAGGAGAGAGATAGCTAACTTGCCTATTTCTGGCAAATTAGCTAAGTTTCACCTAGCACACCGTTTTTCTAAGGCAGGTGAGAGATCGCTAACTTGCCTATTTCTGGCAAATTAGCTAAGTTTCACCTAGCACACCGTTTTTCTAAGGCAGGTGAGAGATCGCTAACTTGCCTATTTCTGGCAAATTAGCTAAGTTTCACCTAGCACACCGTTTTTCTAAGGCAGGTGAGAGATCGCTAACTTGCCTATTTCTGGCAAATTAGCTAAGTTTCACCTAGCACACCGTTTTTCTAAGGCAGGTGAGAGATCGCTAACTTGCCTATTTCTGGCAAATTAGCTAAGTTTCACCTAGCACACCGTTTTTCTAAGGCAGGTGAGAGATCGCTAACTTGCCTATTTCTGGCAAATTAGCTAAGTTTCACCTAGCACACCGTTTTTCTAAGGCAGGTGAGAGATCGCTAACTTGCCTATTTCTGGCAAATTAGCTAAGTTTCACCTAGCATACCGTTTTTCTAAGGCAGGTGAGAGATCGCTAACTTGCCTATTTCTGGCAAATTAGCTAAGTTTCACCTAGCATACCGTTTTTCTAAGGCAGGTGAGAGATCGCTAACTTGCCTATTTCTGGCAAATTAGCTAAGTTTGCGGCAAAGCCTTGAGATATGCAAACAATCAAAAAATATGTAGAAGCGAATACCCAACGTTTCTTGGATGAGTTGGTCGAATTACTCCGTTTTCCGTCGGTAAGTGCCGATCCGAAATATAAAGGTGACGTCCAGAAGGCTGCCGAATACGTTGCCCAAAAACTGCGTGATGCGGGTGCCGACAACGTGGAAATATGTCCTACCGCTGGCCATCCCATCGTGTATGGCGAGAAAATCATTGACCCGGCCAAACCTACCGTCTTGGTGTATGGCCATTATGACGTGCAGCCGCCCGACCCGTTGGAGTTGTGGGAAACGCCGCCCTTTGAGCCCACCATACGCGATGGTAAAATCTTTGCACGCGGTGCATGTGATGACAAAGGGCAGTTCTATATGCATGTCAAAGCTTTCGAATTGATGCAGGCCACGGACACCCTTGCCTGCAACATCAAATTCATGATTGAGGGCGAAGAAGAAGTGGGATCGGATAACCTAGGTATTTTTGTAAAGGCCAACAAACAGCGGTTGGCAGCCGACGTGGTATTAATTTCCGATACGGCGATGATCAGCCTGGAGACGCCTTCGTTGGAAACGGGGCTGCGCGGACTGTCGTACCTCGAAGTAGAGGTAACCGGCCCGAACCGCGACTTGCACTCGGGCGTATACGGCGGTGCGGTAGCCAACCCCATCACCATCCTGGCCAAAATGATTGCTTCCCTGCACGACGAAAACAACCACATCACCATTCCTGGCTTTTACGACGACGTGGTTGAGTTGGATGCAGCTGAACGTGAGGCGCTGAACGCTGCCCCCTTTGACGAATCCGAATACAAATCCGACCTCGGCATCAAAGCCCTTTGGGGTGAAAAAGGATACACAACGATTGAACGTACGGGTATACGGCCAACCCTGGAGCTTAACGGCATCTGGGGTGGTTATATCGGCGAAGGCGCCAAAACCGTACTCCCATCCAAGGCGCAGGCCAAAATCTCCATGCGGCTGGTACCTAACCAGGATTCGGATAAAATCACCAAACTTTTCACCGATCATTTCAAGCGCATTGCGCCGGAATATATATCTGTCAAGGTTACCCCGCACCACGGCGGACAGCCGGCAGTGACACCAACCGACAGCACCGCATACCGTGCGGCAGAGAAGGCCATCGAAGAGGCTTTTGGGAAGAAACCCATACCCACCCGTGGCGGCGGGAGCATCCCGATTGTTTCGCTATTTGAGAATGAGCTCGGACTGAAAACAGTGCTGATGGGGTTCGGGTTGGATAGCGACAACCTGCATTCGCCCAATGAGAAGTACGACATCGCAAACTACCTCAAGGGAATTGAGACCATCCCGCTTTTCCATAAGTACTTTGCGGAGTTGAGCCAACAATAAGAATAGCTACACACGTGAACGGCAGTCTACGTTTGTTGAAAAAAACACACAGATGCCTGTATTTGGCATCTGTTTTATTTTTCTTTGTGCTTTGCTACCCGATGCTCTATGTATGGGCCAAGAATCCCGGGCGTCATTCCCGTCAAATCGCCCGATGCCGCCGCATTATCGGCCGGTTAAGCTCCGTATGCGTAGGGATACGCTACCGGTTTAGCTACGAGAAGCCCATCGATTGGTCAACGCCGTGCATCATCTGTGCCAACCACACCTCAAACCTCGACATTACCGCGATGGTACTGCTCTGCCCTACCGATTTTTCATTCATAGGAAAAATCGAATTGCTCAACAACCCAGTAACCGGCATGTTTTTCCGCACCATCGATATCCCCCTCAACCGAAAGAGCAACATATCAGCTTTCCGGGCGTTCAAACGGGCTGGCGGCGAATTGCAGAAAGGCAGGAGCGTGGTTATCTTCCCCGAGGGGCATATCGGCGAGGAGTTTCCTCCCCACTTGTATGACTTTAAAAACGGCCCATTCAAACTCGCTATCGAAAGGAAAGTACCCATTGTACCGGTCGTCATCCATAACGCATGGAAAATCTTCTGGGATGATGCCAAGCGGTTCGGCAGCAGGCCCGGCACGGTGCTGGTCGACGTGTTTGCTCCGATCGATACCACCGGCCACCGGCCGGAGGACGCCGACCAGTTGCGCGACGAAGTGCATGCGCTCATAAAAAAACACTGGGAGAGACAGGGCGGACTGTAACTTTTCCTATATTAGAGCGTCTTACCACAAAAAGAACGAATATATGTCGCAGCAGCCGCTCATCCAAGTCACCGACATCGGACGTAAGTATGTAATCGGTGCGGAGACCATCCATGCACTTAAATCCGTAACACTCCAGATCAACAAAGGGGAGTTCGTAGCGCTCATGGGCCCGTCAGGATCAGGCAAGTCTACACTGATGAATATCCTAGGCTGTTTGGATACGCCCACTCGGGGGGAATATATCCTCAACGGCATCAATGTGAGCGACATGACCGACGACGAACTTGCTGACGTGAGAAATAAGGAAATCGGGTTCGTATTCCAAACTTTCAACCTATTACCCCGCTCCACATCGCTGGATAATGTGGCCCTCCCCCTTATCTATGCTGGCTACGGCAAGAAAACAAGGAATGAAATGGCACAACGGGCATTGGAAAGTGTGGGATTGGGCAACCGGGTAGATCACAAACCGAATGAGCTCTCGGGTGGCCAGCGCCAACGGGTGGCAGTAGCGCGGGCATTGATCAATAACCCTTCCATCATATTGGCCGATGAACCCACGGGCAACCTGGACACGAAAACCTCCGTGGAAATCATGGGATTGCTGGAAGAAATTCACCACAAAGGCAACACCATAATCCTGGTAACACACGAAGAGGATATCGCCCAGCATGCCCACCGCATTGTACGCATGCGCGATGGACTCATTGAAGACGATCACCCCAATAAAGACATCAGAAGCGTATCGCCCCGGCTGGCTACACTCCGGGAAAAGGGCTCCGATTTCGAGAACATCTAACCGATATCCCCGCTGCATTAGGTCGGCCAATCGATTCAAATGGAAATCACAAGTCCTTTCCGTTAGCCATTTTTATGTAAAAAAGGAGCTTTAACAGAACAATAATAAGCTGATAAACAAACAATTACACCAATACGACAAATTATTGACAAAAAATTTCAAAATCATACTATAAATATTATATTTTTGCGCAAAATTGAAAAGCTTAAATTGAAAGGTTATGTACTGGACACTAGAATTAGCCTCACATTTAGAAGATGCACCCTGGCCGGCAACGAAAGACGAGCTGATTGACTACGCTATCCGTTCTGGCGCACCGGTTGAAGTTATTGAAAACCTGCAAGCCCTGGAGGACGACGGTGAGCCCTATGAAAATATAGAAGAGATTTGGCCAGACTATCCTACCAAGGATGACTTCTTCTTCAACGAAGATGAATACTAAGAGATAGCCGCCCCGCACGATGAGTACGGGGCGGTTTTGTTTTCTCCCCCTTGTTTTAGTACCTAAAAAAAGTTTTCTCCCTTGCATCTTTCAAAACAAAAACCCATATTTGCCTCACAACGGAAATGAACGTTACGAAAGGACATATTACCTGGTGGTGGCATAGCAATTAACGCTGTGGCAACCTCCTATTGTAAGTAATAGTTACTGAACTTTATAGCGGCTTGCCCATCATCGGCAGGCCGTTTTTTATGGATATTAGACGATATGAAAAAAATACTGGCCCACCTTTTCGAATTCAAAACCTTCACGCGGCGTGAGGCGTATGAGATATTGACCAACATCGCCTCGGGGAAGTATAACAACTCCCAAATCGCGGCATTCATGACGGCATACGGCATGCGGAGTATCCGTGTAGAAGAACTGGAAGGCTTCCGTGATGCGATGTACGACCTCTGCCTGCAACTGGAATTCCCAGGTCACAAGCTCATCGATCTATGCGGTACGGGCGGTGATGGCAAAAACACATTCAACATCTCCACATTGGCCTCTTTTGTAGTGGCCGGTGCCGGTTACCACGTAGCCAAGCACGGCAACTACGGTGTGTCATCCGGCTGCGGATCTTCCAACGTGATGGAATTCCTCGGCTACCGGTTCACCAATGATAAAGACACTATCGACCGTCAATTGGAGCAGGCAAACATCTGCTTCCTCCACGCCCCGTTATTCCACCCAGCTATGAAAACCGTAGCACCCATACGCCGCGAATTGGGAGTGAAGACATTTTTCAACATGATTGGCCCGTTGGTAAACCCGGCCAACCCGTACTACCAATCCGTTGGGGTATTCAACTTGGAACTTGCGCGGTTATACGCTTACCTTTACCAGCAAACCGACAAGCAATACACCATTCTCCATGCGCTGGATGGCTACGACGAGGTTTCGCTGACCGGCAATTTCAAGACCATCAGCAACAAAGGCGAACACATCTACAGCATCGATCAACTGGGATTTACACCCATAGCGGCCGAGCGTATACATGGTGGTGAGACCGTAGAGGAGGCAGCCAGGATATTTGCATCGGTACTCAATGGGGAAGGCACCACCGAACAGAACAATGTGGTATTGGCCAATGCAGCCATTGCCATACAGACCATCAACCCCGAAAAGAGTTTTGGTGATTGCTACTACGAGGCAGAAGCGTCGCTGGTGGGGAAGAAAGCCCAAAAAAGTTTTAAAAAATTAATAGCGTAAAACACCGGCAGCACGGGAGGTCGCACGACCTGCACTGCCCGCAATCAGCGAATGAAACCGAAAATAAAAATATGCGGCTTGAAGCACCCCGATAATATCCGGGAAGTGATTGCTTTGGGTCCGGATTACGTAGGTTTCATCTGCTACCCCGGTTCCAAACGGTACATCGGCCGACTGGATGCCGGGTGGGTCGCTAAACTGAACGGGGTGAAGAAGACGGGTGTTTTCGTCAACGCAGCGATCCATGAGGTGAAAGCCGCGATCCAACAATACAATTTCCAGGCAGTGCAACTGCATGGTGCGGAAACGCCGGCATATTGTGCGGAGCTCGCGGATCTCGGCGTGGAAATCATCAAAGCCTTCGGCATCAGTGAGCAGTTCGAGTGGGCAACATTAACGGCCTACGACCCCGTAGCACACCATTACCTTTTTGACACACAAAGCAGCCAATACGGCGGCACGGGCAAGCGTTTCGACTGGAAGCTGCTTGCCGGGTACACGGGCAATAAACATTTTTTCCTGAGCGGCGGTATCAGTGCCAAAAATATCGCAGACGCGCTAAGTATTAACGATAGACGTCTTTATGGATTGGATTTAAACTCCCGGTTCGAGACCGCCCCCGGCGTCAAAGACATTATATTATTGAAAAATACGCTACAGACCATCAGCAATGAGTAAGTATCAAGTAAACGACAATGGTTATTACGGCGATTTCGGTGGAGCCTACATCCCCGAAATGCTGTATCCCAACGTGGAGGAGCTACGGCAGCAGTACCTTGCCATCATCCAAAGTGCAGGCTTCCAAGAGGAATTCGACCAACTATTGCGTGACTACGTGGGGCGGCCATCACCGCTGTACCTCGCCGAGCGCCTGTCAGACCGATATGGCGCCAATGTCTTCTTAAAGCGGGAGGATCTCAACCATACCGGGGCCCATAAAATAAACAATACCATCGGCCAGATCCTCCTTGCCGAACGGCTTGGAAAAAAGCGCATCATTGCCGAAACCGGTGCCGGCCAGCATGGTGTGGCCACCGCCACGGTCTGCGCCCTCAAAGGCCTCCAGTGCGTGGTGTATATGGGCGCGATAGACATCCAGCGGCAAGCTCCCAATGTAGCCCGGATGAAAATGATGGGTGCGGAGGTGGTGGCAGCCACCTCCGGCAGCAAAACACTCAAAGACGCCACCAATGAGGCCATGCGCGACTGGATAAACAATCCGGTAGACACGCACTACATCATTGGGTCAGTGGTTGGGCCGCACCCCTACCCGGATATGGTGGCCCGCTTCCAGTCGGTCATATCGGCCGAAACAAGGAAGCAGCTGCTCGAAAAAACCGGTCGCGAGACACCCGATTATGCCATTGCCTGCGTAGGTGGTGGCAGTAATGCCGCCGGTATGTTCTACCATTTCCTGGACTCGCCCGAGGTGAAACTGGTTGCCGTTGAAGCAGCCGGAAAAGGGGTCGAATCCGGCGAATCGGCGGCAACCACAGTACTCGGCCGCGAGGGCGTACTGCACGGCAGCAGGTCGCTCTTGATGCAGACCGATGATGGGCAGGTGGTAGAACCGTATTCAATCTCGGCCGGACTGGATTACCCGGGCATCGGACCGCTGCATGCTTGGCTGCATAAAACAAAACGGGCAACGTATGCCAGCGCCACAGACGACGATGCCATGCAGGCCGGCCTATTGCTCACCCAGCTGGAAGGCATCATCCCGGCCATAGAAAGTGCCCACGCACTGGCCCAGCTGGAGAAAATGACCTTTGCAGCCAACGACAACGTCGTTGTATGCCTCTCCGGGCGTGGTGATAAAGATTTGGACAATTACATGAAGTATTTTGGATTTTAGATGATGAACCGCATTAAGAACTTATTTGCCAACAAAGGCGACAAACGCATCCTATCCATCTATTATACGGCAGGCTACCCGACGCTCAACAGCACGGTTGACATTGCCGAGGCACTCGAAAAAGCAGGGGTCGATTTCCTGGAAATAGGATTCCCCTACTCCGACCCCGTTGCCGACGGACCCGTCATCCAGCATAGCTCCGAAATGGCCCTGCGCAATGGCATGACACTGGATGTACTCTTCGATCAACTGAAAGATTTACGCAAGCGGGTGAATATCCCTGTATTTCTGATGGGATACGTGAACCCGGTACTGCAATACGGTGTTGAGAACTTCTGCAAAGCGTGCGCAGCCGTGGGTGTAGACGGCACAATCATACCCGATTTGCCCATGTATGAGTATGAGGAACAATACCAAACGGTATTTGAAACACATGGATTGAGCAACATCTTTTTGGTAACACCGCAAACATCCGAGGAACGTATCCGGAAAATCGATAGGTTATCCACCGGATTTATTTACCTACTTTCCTCTTCTGCCACCACGGGCAAGAATCTAACGGTTTCGGAAAATACAGAAAGTTATTTTTCCCGCATCCGGGCTATGGAACTCGATAATCCAACGGTAATCGGTTTCGGCATCTCGAACCACGATACGTTTGTACATGCCACCGACCATGCCGACGGTGCCATCGTAGGCAGTGCATTCGTGAAGCTGCTGGATGACCCGGAGTATAGCACGAAAATCGCCCCGTTTATCCAGCAACTCAGTCCATCCGTTCCTTAATGATTTTGCCATCTGCCCCGAAAACGGCTTTCAGATCGCCGAATCGGCTATCCAGCTCCACCACATAGGTGGTGATACCGCCGGCTTCGACTTTCTTCACATCGTCCACCCGATACCCGTCGAATTCCACCTTGATCTGCTCCTTCACAGCATCGGGCAGCGAATAGGAGGATAGCTCTTCTTCGTGGCGCAGTATCTTCCCTTCCGGGCTGATTATCGCCTGATGGTCGCGGCTGAACAAGCCGACATCAAATTCCACCTCGTAATTTCCGTCGCGGTTCTTCTCCCACTCCGCCTGCCGTGCTTTCGGGAACTGCTGCTGAAAAGCATTCAGCACCACCGCAGGTACACCGCGCTGCCGCACCCCCTGGGCATTGCCCGGTAGGTATGCCAGCGACAAAACACATAAGCCTAACAGTAATTTTTTCATAGTATTACTTTTTATTATCGATTACAATTTTTTTTCAACTACAAATGAAACATTGAAAACAGGAAAAATTTTGGAAATTAGGAATTGTTGTAACATCTTCTCAAATTTGACATCCAATAGACAAACACACGGCTTCATTATAATCTAGGCAGGAAATGAACATAACACTATCCATAGCCACATGGTGGCAGGCGCTCGGGGGCATCGAGAAGTTCTTTTGGGCAATCGCCTTACTATTCTCTTTCATGTTTGTCATCCAGACAATCCTCGCTTTCGTTGGCGGTGGCGGTGATGATGACGGGGCCTTTGGCGATTCGGATGAATACGTGGACGGAGACAGCGGCATTGATTACCAGTTTTTCACCGTCAAGAACTTCATTACTTTCTTCACCGTTTTCGGTTGGGTGGGATTGGGCTGCCTGAAAGCCGACCTTCCGTTAGCACAGGTCGTTATTTGGTCTACCCTATCCGGTGTTATTATCGTGTTGATCATGTTCTACCTCTTTTCACAGATGGCGAAGCTGCGTTCAAGCGGCACACTGCAGATTCAGAACGCGCTGCACAAGCAAGCCGAAACATACTTGCGCATCCCGGCCATACGCAGCGGCTACGGCAAGGTGCATATCCGGGTACAGGGATCCCTACGGGAACTCCGCGCGCTTACTGACGATGAGGAGGACATCCCGACAGGGAAGCCGGTTACTGTAATCGGCATTGTAAACGAAAGCATCCTGCTGGTAACAGGTAAAGGCTGATAATGGATCGATTCGGTAGCCCGGATATCATTCGGCCAATGTACAATTGATAACGAAAAACTGCTTATTAACACATATATTTGCACCAACTAACACTGAAAGCCGTATGGAGTTTATATTAGTCGCGATTGCCGTTGGCATCATCATTGTCTTCGTATTTATCGTATCGTTGTTCAAGCGTTACAAGCGCTGCCCATCAGACCGCATCCTGGTCGTTTATGGGAAGGTCGGGAAAAACGCCTCCGACCTCACCCGTGTTGCCAAATGCATCCATGGCGGCGCCGCATTCATCTGGCCGGTCATCCAGGATTATGCGTTTCTCGACCTCACACCGATTTCTATCGAGGTAAACCTCACCAGCGCGCTCAGCAAACAGAATATCCGTGTAGATGTACCCTCCCGCTATACGGTGGGTATCTCTACCGAGCCAACCGTGATGATGAATGCGGCAGAGCGTCTGCTCGGCATGCAGCGCCCCGAAATCCACGAACTTGCGAAAGACATCATCCTCGGGCAGATGCGCCTTGTGGTGGCGATGATGGATATCGAGGAAATCAACAACAACCGCGACAAATTCCTGCATAATATCGGCACCAATGTGGAGGCCGAGCTCAACAAGATCGGGTTGAAGATGATCAACGTAAACGTTACCGATATCAAAGACGAAAGCGGTTACATCGATGCGTTGGGTAAAGAGGCGGCCGCAAAGGCCATCAATGAAGCCAAAATCCGGGTGGCCGAACAGGAAAGGCTGGGCGATGTGGGAAAAACAGAAGCTGAAAAGGAACGAGACATCAAGGTGGCAGAAATGCAGCGGGACCGAGATATCGAGGTTGCTATAGCCGACAAAGACCGGGAAGTGAACATTGCCGGCGCACTGCGCGACGAGAACATCGGTAAGGCGGAAGCCGAACGCGATACCCGTGTGAAAGTAGCCGACGCAAACGCCATCGCCGTGCAGGGTGAGAACCTTTCGAAAATACAAATTGCCGATTCGGAGGCCGAGCGCCGGGAACGGGAGGCCGAAGCACTGAAAAAGGCGGTAGCTGCCGAGAAAGTGCAGCAAGCGCTGGCCCTTGAAGAGGCATACAAGGCCGAACAACGGGCCGAGAACGCACGGGCCGAGCGGGACCGCGCAGCCCAAAACGCCTCTATCGTGGTGGCGGCAGAAATCCAAAAGCAAAAAGCCATCATCGAAGCCCAGGCCGAAGCCGAACAATTGCGCGAAAAAGCACGCGGCGAAGCAGACGCCATTTTTGCTAAGCTGGAAGCTGAAGCACGGGGGGTATACGAAATGCTTACCAAACAAGCAGAAGGGCTTAATGAAATTGTCAAATCCGCCGGAAACAATCCCAAAGATGCCGTATTGCTGTTGATTACCGATAAACTCCCCGAGCTTGTCAAGCTGCAAACAGAAGCCATCAAGAACATCAAGATCGACAAGGTGACTGTGTGGGACGGTGGAACCGGCTCCAACGAGGACGGCAAAACATCGACCGCTAATTTCGTTTCGGGATTATATAAATCCGTACCGCCACTGAAAGATATCTTCGATATGGCTGGGATGGAACTCCCCAACTACCTCGGCGAGGCTAAAAACAAGCCGACCACAACCGATACCGAAAATCATAAAAAGCGGAAAAAGGATGGCCCCGACGACGGCATAACAGATGCCGAAGAAGTAAAATAAGCTAAAAACCCCGCAGGGATATTGAAACCTGTGGGGTTTTTCTTTATCTTTGCCCTACCATGTCAAAGGTGTTCACCATATGGCTTGTATTCGTATATGCTTTTTCAGCAACGGGAGCCACTGTACACCTACATTATTGCTGCGGTAAACTCCAGCATTTAACCATGGAACAAGAGCATACCACCAACCATGAAGACTGTACGCTCTGCCTCAACCACCACCAAAACGATGCCCATTCCGATTGCGTTGACACGCAACATTGTATCAACGATGCCCCGTCGCACGACCATTGCCAGGACATCCAGGTAGACGTACAGAAAACAACGGGAGAGCACCTGCCCAGCAGCGATAAGAACCTACTGAAGATCCAGTCGTTGGAGCTATTGGTCTTTATGCTGGTACAGGCATCGGTCTTCCCCATAGACAATCACCACGCGGCTGAGCCAACAATCACCGCACCGCATGCCGAGACCACTCCTCTATTCATCCGGCACTGCACCTACCGCATTTGATTTTATACATCCAACTTGCGTGAACACGGTAAAAACCCGTCGTTCATCGGGCTGTGCGTGGTTCACATCCCGTTTTTAGAAGATGTTTAGGATTAAAATCAAATACGACAATGACTTATTTCATCAAAACGAATATCATCTTATGCATGCTGCTGGCAGCGACCGCATGGCCGGCAGTAGCGCAAGACAATACATCAACCTTTACCGTTGCCGGTATGTGCGGCATGTGCGAAGCCCGCATTGAACAGGCTGCCGATAGCAGCGGATTGATAAAGGCCGATTGGAATGCGGGCACTGGCTTACTTACCCTACACCATGATGCCACGTACGACGTAGAAGCAGCCAAGCGGCGCATCCTAGCCGCCGGCCACGATGTGGATGGCAGTACCGCCTCGCAAGCGGCGTACGAGGCGCTCCCTGCCTGCTGCCAATACCACGACGAAAAAAACGCGCATAAAACCGGCGGGCAGGATGCGCACGGCAGCCATACGGTTACAGGTATCATCATGCAGGAAAACAACCGCGGCGAATTAACCCCCATCGAACATGCGAACGTTCGTTGGCTGGAGGCCCCATCGATAAATGCGCGCTCTGACGAATCGGGTGTATTCCGGATTGCACATGAGGCAGGGCGCAAGCAACTTATCATCTCATACGTAGGTCTACAGCCCGATACCGTCCCGGTAACCGATCCACATGAGGTTGTGGTGGTCACCGCCAAAGACAATGTTTTGGCCGAGGTGACCGTATCGGCCAGGCGCCGGTCAAACTACATCGCCGCACTTAGCCCCACCCGGCTGGAAATGCTGACCGGCCAAGAGCTCTTTAAGGCCGCTTGCTGCGACCTGAGTGAAAGCTTCGAAACCAATGCATCGGTAGATGTGGTGAACAGCGATGCCGTAACCGGCAGTAAACAAATCCAGATGCTAGGGCTCAGCGGCACCTACACCCAGCTCACCGTAGAAAACCTCCCCGGGCCGCGTGGATTGGCTACCCCGCTAGGGCTGAACAGCATATCGGGCACCTGGATCGAGTCTATCCAGATCGGCAAAGGTATCGGGTCGGTAGTGAACGGCTTCGAAAACATAGCCGGACAAATCAACGTGGAACTGAAAAAACCCGGTACATCCGAAAAGCTATTTTTCAATGCCTATGGCAATAACATGGGGCGTACCGACGTGAACCTCAACCTTTCCCACCAGTTTAACGAACGCTGGGCAGGCAGTTTGTTGCTGCACGATAACTTCATGTACAACAAACACATGAACTTCAGCAACAATGGCTTCCGTGACGCTCCGATAGGTAATATCTTCTCTGGAGTGGGCCGCTGGAAGTATGAAGATGGCAAGGGCTTTATCCTCCAATTCGGGGTGAAATTCCTCAGCGACGACCGTACTGGGGGAGAGATCGACTTCAACCCCACAACCGATAAACTGACCGAGAACCGCTACGGCCTTGCTTTCGATATTGAGCGATACGAAGCATTTGCCAAAATCGGCTATGTTTTTCCCCACAACACCCAACGCAGCATCGGGCTGCAACTATCGGGTACTGCGTACAATCAGCGTTCTTATTTCGGCATACGCACTTACGATGCCGACCAACAGAACGCCTACGCCAACTTGATCTACCAGGACATCATCGGTACGGTGGTACATAAATACCGTACAGGGCTCAGCATGCAATACGATCGCTATGACGAGCGGTACATGGCGGATCAGTTCAGACGCACCGAGGTGGTGCCGGGCGGGTTCTTCGAATACACATACAGCCCGTCAGATAAATTCGATGCCGTAGCCGGGATCCGTGGTGATTATAACAGCCTATATGGTTGGTTTGCCACGCCGCGGGTACACCTGCGCTACCAGCCGGTAACAGGCACCACGTTCCGGGTCAGCGGCGGCCGCGGACAACGGACGGCCAATATTTTCGCCGAGAATACGGCTGCATTGGCCAGCTCCCGTTCGGTCCGAATTGCGGCTGCCAACACCGCAGAAAATGCGTACGGGCTTAAACCGGAGGTAGCCTGGAATACGGGTATCAGCTTCGACCAATCTTTCCGGATGTTCAATCGACAGGCTTCTTTCAGCACCGAGTTTTTCCGGAACGATTTCACCAACCAAGTGGTCGTAGACTTCGAAAACCCCCGCGAATTGGCTTTTTATAACCTGGATGGGAAATCCTATTCAAACAGCCTGCAGACAGAGCTGCGGTTCATGCCGTTGCCCCATTTTGAAACGCGGATGGCTTATCGCTTTTTCGACGTGAAAACCACCTACGGGAATGAGTTGTTGCAAAAGCCGCTCGTAGCACGACACCGCGGTTTCCTCAACTTAGCATACAATACCCACAGTGGCGGGTGGCATTTCGATTATACGCTGAATATCACAGGTCAGAAAAGGCTGCCATCAACGGTAGCCAATCCGGTCGACTACCGGATGCCCGATTATTCGAAGTCGTACGTAACCATGAATGCGCAGGTGAGCAAAACGATTGGGAAAGCACGGCCGATCGACCTGTATATAGGCGGCGAAAACCTGACAAATTTCTTCCAGCAAAATCCGGTCTTGGCAGCAGACCAACCGTTCAGTGAGTTTTTCGACACCTCCCTGCTGTGGGGCCCGCTCACAGGTAGGATGTTTTATGCTGGAGTGAGGTTCAGCATCAATTGATGCCGATCATGCCAGGATTACCATGATGCACCACAATCAGGGAATTACGGCGTCCGGATAGGATGTTTTGAGAACACGGTACAACCGTTGAGTCGGCAACCCCACCACATTAGTGTAGGATCCCACAATCTGCTCGATGGCCACCGTTCCGATCCATTCCTGGATACCGTAACTCCCTGCTTTGTCGTAAGGTCTGAATTGGTCGATGTAGTAATCTATCTCTTGGTCGGACAAGACCCGGAAATAGACTTCCGTAACTTCATGGAAAGTCTGAATAAGACCATTATGCAACAAGGATACCGCCGTGATGACCTCATGTTTCCGGCCCGATAAGCTCATCAGCATACCGATGGCTTCGGTACGGTCCTTTGGCTTGCCGAGGATCTGCCGATCGACCGCAACAATCGTATCGGCGGCAATGACCAGCTCATCTGCTACCGCTCCCACAAAAGCAGCAGCTTTCTTTTCGGCAATATGGCGCACGGCGTCCACCGGGTCGAACCCATCCGGGAATTGCTCATCTACAGCGCGCACCGATACTTCGAAAGACACTCCCATCGATGAAAGCAATTCACGGCGGCGGGGCGACTGCGAAGCGAGGATAACTTTCATCATGACCGTATTTTTAGACGATGACCGCCGCTCCATGTTCCCTGGAGCTTCATTACCTTCTCGATAACATCCCGCACGGCACCCGCACCGCCATTGCAGCGCGATATATAAGCAGATGCAGCCTTCACATCCGGAACCGCATCGGCGGGACTGGCACCGAATCCCGTATCGGCCATAAACGCTAAATCTGCCATATCGCTACCCATGGCCAACACACTGTCGGCATCGAGCCCGTTGCCAGTCATCCAATTGCTCAAGGCAGCACGTTGGTCGTCAATACCGAAAAATAAATCTACGACACCCAATCCGTCCAACCATTGCCCTACCCCGGCGGGATACACACTCCCCCCGACAACGGCAACGGGATAGCGGGACGCCGCCAGTTGCAGCGCATAGCGATCCCTGCTATCGAAGGCATACCATCGATCACCTTGGGCCGATACCCAAAGCCTACTTTCGGCACATACGCCTTCAAAAGCGAAAACAAATGCCCGCACCTGTTTAAACCGATCAAATAACATCATACCCTGTAATATGGGCCAAACTTAAAATAAAATCCGCAACCTGAAAATGCACTGTCAAAAAAACATTCCGTTGGCAGATCCAGACACCCCGTCTGATTTTATGACAGGTGTCATGGCAGGCACACGAGAATGTCCATGTCCAACATCAGGCTGAAACAGTGTTATTTGAACACTAAGTGAATATTGTTGAAGTTTGGCATGCGTTTTGATTATATCATCATGAATATGCATACGATAGTTTTTAAGGCACATTCAGCAAAAGTTCTTTTGACAATTTATTTACAAAACTATTGTTAGGAATAAAAAAAGTTGCGTACTTTTGCAGTAAGATTTTAACCCGGGTGATACCGGGGATTTAGATTGTCTTTTCATAATTTAGGTTTATAATTGGTTAGTAACAAACCCCGGTGCCCATCACCGGGGTTTTGTTTTTTTCTACCCCGTTATCTTTCTACCCCGTTATCGTTATTTCACGACATCGTTTGATTTCCTCGGCCAACGGCGCCACAAAAAAACCGCCTGTTGCAATCAACAGGCGGCCATTCACCTAACTGCTATGGCTTAGCCTTTTTTATGTAGACTACCGCCACTGCCTTTCCCCGTGTCTCCGCCCGGTTTTGCTATGGATCCGCGCATATCGGTATCGGCTTGTATATTCTGCATCCGGTAGTAGTCCATGACCCCTAGGTTGCCATTGCGGAACGCTTCGGCCATCGCAAGGGGCACCTGCGCTTCTGCTTCGATTACTTTTGCCCGCGCCTCCTGTGCTTTTGCCCGCATTTCCTGTTCAGATGCCACGGCCATGGCACGGCGTTCTTCTGCACGTGCATTCGCTACTTTCAGGTCGGCCTCCGCCTGATCGGTCTGCAACTTCGCTCCAATATTCTCGCCGATATCAATGTCAGCAATATCGATAGACAAAATTTCGAATGCCGTTCCGCTATCCAGCCCCTTGGAAAGCACAGTTTTTGATATACGGTCGGGGCTTTCCAGAACCTCTTTGTGGTTTGATGCCGACCCGATCGTAGAGACGATCCCCTCTCCTACCCGGGCGAGGATGGTCTCTTCGCCGGCACCACCCACCAATTGGTTGATGTTGGCCCTCACCGTTACCCGCGCCTTGGCAATGAGCTGGATCCCGTCTTTTGCCACGGCAGCCACGGGCGGCGTGTTGATTACCCGCGGATTTACCGATATCTGCACAGCATCAAAAACATCCCGGCCGGCCAAATCGATAGCCGTCGCCAGCTTAAAATCCAATGGGATGTTAGCTTTGTCCGCAGATATCAATGCTTTGATAACGTTATTGACATTCCCACCCGCCAAAAAGTGGGTTTCGATTTCATTCGACGTGATGTCTAACCCCGCCTTGGTAGACGTAATCATGGCATTGGTCACCAATGCCGGCGGAACTTTCCGCAAGCGCATCAGCAACAGGTTGAGCAGGTTGATACGGACACCAGATAACTGGGCAGTAAACCAGAGATTTACGGGGAGGAGGTACAGCAGTATAAAAAAAGCAACAATAGCTCCTACAATAATCAAAATGGGGGTGAAACTCGGATCCATAAGGTCAAATACGTTTTAAAATGCGTTTATTGCTCCTAAAGGTACAACTTTTTTGCAGCTAACTCAAAAAACTCAAACCTTTTCCTCCCGGCAATACCGGGAGCGGGCACCGCTTCCGCCAAAGCAAACACCGTGAAACTTGTGGAAACGGGAACAAACCGCTATTTTTAGCACCGATTGAATCGATTCGACAGCATATATGGATATCATACCCGTTATAGGAAAACAGCTGGCCCAATCGTTCGTAACGATGGCTCTCCCCTTGTACAAAGATGACCCGCATTACATCCGGCCGCTCGACAACGATGTGCACCATGTTTTCGACCCGGAGACCAACCCACGCCACCATACGGGCGAATGTGCCCGGTGGCTGCTCCGCGACGGCACAGGTCGTTACATCGGCCGCATCGCCGCGTTTTACAGCACCAACACATTCGAACGGGATGAATTCCCCGTGGGGGGCTGCGGTTTTTTCGAGTGCGTCGATAATCAGCAGGCGGCCAACCTACTTTTTGACACCGCAAAGGAATGGTTGCAGGAAAGAGGTATCCAAGCTATGGATGGTCCGATCAATTTCGGCAATCGCGAGCGCTGGTGGGGCCTGCTCGTCGATGGTTTCTACGCACCGTGCTATTGCTGCAACTACAACCCGCCCTATTACCAAAAATTATTCGAAAGTTATGGCTTCGAGCTGTACTTCAAGCAATTCACTTACCGCCGGGAAATCGCTGCCAAGCTATCGAGCAAAGTGGGTGAAAAAGCGATGAGCACCTTGCAAGATGCAGGTTATACCTTCGGCCACATAAGCCGCAACAACCTCGGCAAAGCTGCGGAAGACTTCTGCACGGTGTATAACGAAGCTTGGGCAAGGCACGAGGGGGTGAGTCCCATGAGCATCGAAAATGCACATAAGCTCATGCAAAGCCTGAAGCCGGTTGTCGACCCCAAAATTATCTGGTTTGCTTACTATCAAGGCAAGCCGGTGGCATTCTGGGTCAATATACCCGATGTAAACCAACTGATCGTAAAATACATGGACGGCAAATTGACTTTATGGGGCAAACTCCTTTTTGTTTGGAATAAATGGCGGAAACGCTGCAAGACGATGTTTGGCATCGTTTTCGGTGTGGTGCCCGATCACCAACGCAAAGGTGTGGAAGCCGCCCTCGTGGTGGCCGCCGCCAAAGTGGTACAAGACCCCGCACAAACGGGATATGAAGAGCTGCAGATGAACTGGATTGGCGATTTCAACCCGAAAATGATGAACGTGGCACGGTATATCGGCGGGACTATATATAAAACCCACCACACATACCGATACTTATTTGACCCTACAAAACCGTTCGAGAGGTATCCGATACTCTAGCGCCAAGATGAAAAGCGGGACACTATTCATGTCTCGACTTTTTGTACTTTTGCAACAAATGGGGAAAACGATCATGAAAAGACTAACGTTCAGGGCACACATTTATATTGGTTTCTCTTTGTTGATCGCTATACTGCTTATCAGCCTCTCCTACCTACTTTTACTATTCAAGCAGTTAGACATCGTCCACACTACCCTTACCAGCATACGCACTACATTTCTCGTCTCCGCGGTACTCGTTTTTGCACTCGTGGTATGGCTACTGTTTTACATCACTAAGACATTTGAACACTATAAGAAAATCGCCCTCCACACCCGTAAGGCTAACCGCGATTTAAGCAGGCTCTCCAGAGAAAAAGAGGATGACAACTGGATATTGAATGGTTTGGCAGGCCTCGACGACCACACGCGCGGCGGGCGTAGCGAAAAGGAGATTGCTATAAATGCCATCCGGATAGTCTGCCAGCACGTACAGGCAAAGGTAGGGATGATTTACCTCCGTAGTGCCTCCAGTAGCGACGTGTATGTCCATGCGGGGTCTTACGCCGTTGAGACTCCTGATATACAGCCAAAAATCATAACTGGGCAAGGTCTTATTGGCGAAAGCATTTCGGCAAAAAAACAATTCGTCTTGCCCGACATACCTGAAAACTACCTCACTGTAACCTCTTCATTAGGCCATACCCAACCGAGAAATATTGTTATCCAACCCTTGGTATACGAAGAAGAAGTGCTGGGCGTGATGGAAATCGGCTTTTTCCGCGAGGTGGATAAGAAAACCCTCCGTTTCCTCGACCGGGCGGGCATTACATTGGCGGTAGCCAGTAAAGTGTCGTACGCACATGCCGCCCTCACCCACCTTTACGAAGAGACCCAGCAACAGGCCGAAGAGCTGGAGGCACAACAAGAGGAATTGCGGGTAAACCAAGAGGAACTCAAGCACACCAACCTGGAGCTCGAAGAAAAAGCCCACCTCCTGGAAGAGCACAACGTCTCCCTGGAACTCGCCCGACAGTCGTTCGCCATGAAGGTCGACGAGTTGGAACAATCGGGCAAATATAAATCGGAGTTTATGGCCAATATTAGCCATGAACTGCGCACACCACTCAACAGTATCCTCATCCTTGCCAAGTTGCTGGAAGACAATAAAAACGGCAACCTCAACGCCGAACAGGTGAAATATGCTTCCGTTATCCACAATGCAGGATCGGATTTGCTCGGCCTCATCAACGATATCTTGGACTTGTCGAAAATCGAGTCGGGGAATGTCGAATTATTGATGGAATCCATCGCCTTATCGTCGATCGCGGAAGACATGCTCGACCTTTTCGGGAGCGTTGCCGACAGTAAATCAATCGACTTCCGTATTTCGGTGGACGAAGGTGTACCCGCTGCCATCACTTCCGATGAGCAGCGTTTAAGGCAAATACTCAGGAACCTACTTTCCAACGCCTTCAAATTCACGAAAGAAGAGGGGCGGGTAGAACTGCGGTTCACCCTGGCCGACCAAGCCCTGGCAATCGCCGTGTCAGACACCGGGGTGGGCATTTCCGATGAGAAACAGCAGCTGATTTTCGAGGCATTCAAACAGGCCGACGGCTCCACGAGCCGCCAATTCGGTGGCACCGGGCTCGGGCTGTCTATCTCCAAGGAGCTAGCCGCACTGCTTGGTGGCCACATCCAGCTGGAAAGCGAATTGGGCCGGGGCAGCACCTTCACCTTATTCCTGCCGCTACGCCACGATCCGCAGATGGCCGATACAGCTGGCCCCGCGCTAGCGCAGGCCCCAAAAACAATGGCTGTGACACCACGGCCATCGGTAACGGACACCACCGGGCCGAAACGGCTACTGATTATTGAAGACGACGCCTTTTTCGCTGATATCTTAGCGACGTATGCCAAAGAAAGGGGCTTTGAAACACTGGTCGCTAATCAGGGCGACACAGGCTTGAAAATGGCTGCCGATTTACGGCCCGACGCCATCATCCTCGACATTATGCTGCCCGTAATGGACGGATGGACGGTACTCAAAAAATTGAAGAGCAATCCAGCCACCCAGAATATCCCGGTACACCTGATGTCGGCCGATCATCGGAAACGTATCGATATCGAAGCCGATACGGTAGGATTCCTGGAAAAACCGGTTAATAAGAAATCACTGGATGAGGTATTCATCCACCTGCACCAGATTATAGCAACGCCGCTGAAAAAAGTGCTCGTGGTGGAAGACCATGAGATACAAAGCGATAATCTAAAAGACTTCTTACTGAACAGCGGCGTGGACGTAACGCAGGCCTTCACCGGCAGGGAGGCGCTCGACTCCCTGGAATCGGGCGAGCATTACGATTGCATCGTATTGGATCTCGACCTCCCCGACATTTCGGGGATTGACCTGCTAGACACGATAAAGAGCAAGCCGCAACATGGCGATATACCGGTAATCATCAATACCGCCATGGAACTCACATCCGAAATGACCAGCCATATTCTGGAGCATGCCAAAACCATGGTGCTGAAATCGGACAAATCCAATACCCGTATCCTAGACGAGGTGCACTTGTTCATAAACAGACTGAACGACGACAACCCCACGGCTGATCGGCTCCAGTCGGTACACCCCGGATCAAACCCCATCCAAATGGATGATGTATTGACGGGAAAACGTATCTTGCTGGTGGATGATGATATGCGGAATATTTTTTCGTTGAACATGGTATTTGCGCCGTATGAAATGGCTGTTGACACAGCCAACAATGGGCGCGAAGCGTTGGAAGTGCTGCAAAGCAATCCTGATATCGCCTTGGTTTTGATGGATATCATGATGCCCGAAATGGATGGCTATGAAGCGATTGCGGAAATTCGAGCAAACAAGAAGTTCTCGGAGCTACCCATCATTGCCATAACGGCCAAAGCAATGCCGGACGACCGCCAGCGCGTACTTGATGCCGGTGCCAACGACTATATCGCGAAGCCGGTTGACATAAAAAAGCTGCTTTCACTGATACGGGTATGGCTAAGTTAAGTAACAGGTAATGGCAATATCATTCGGACACATCGAAGAGCTCATAGCGCTGGTCGACAACGTCTATAGTTTCGATTTAGGCGGCTATTCGCGTGCGTCCCTCAAACGCCGTGTATCGCGTATCCTAACGATTTACGACATTGACTTTGCCGGCTTGAAATACAACTTAGTGAATTCACCGGGTTTCTTCAACAAATTCCTTATCGAGATCACGGTCAACGTGACCGAGATGTTCCGCGATCCGCCGTTCTACAAAAGCGTACGCGAGGAAATATGCCCTTACCTAGCAACCTTCCCGCATATCAAGGTATGGAGTGCGGGATGTGCGACGGGTGAAGAAGTTTATTCCCTTGCCATCGTACTTAGCGAACAAGGATTGTACAACCGCTCTTTCATCTATGGTACGGACATCAACACAGCGGTTATAGAACGTGCCAAACAGGGAGTCATCGACCTGAGAAAAATGAAGACATATTCCGATAATTACCTGCAAACTGAGCCGAACAGCTCACTGTCGGGATACTATACAGCGAAATACGATGCCGCGGTTATCCGGCACGAGCTCCGTAAGAACATCTTGTTTTCAACACACAACCTCATCTCCGATGGCGTCTTCAATGAGTTCCAACTGATTACCTGCCGCAACGTGCTCATTTATTTCGATACAGCATTCCAATATAAAATAACCGAATTGCTCCACGCAAGCCTAACTTTATTCGGTTTCCTCTGCCTCGGCGCCAAGGAGACACTCGCCTCGAATGATCTGAAAAATAAATTCCGTATAATCAATAAAACATATAATATTTACCAAAAAATTGCTTGAATTAAGTACACATATCGTCTACAAGCTCCAACGCACCGGAGTACTCGTTCTAGGCTGTTCGGCCGGCGGTTTTGAGTTGTTGACGCATATACTTCAAGCACTGCCGCCGACCCTCCCTTATGGTGTCTTGGCGGTCATCCACCGGAATGCCCGGTATGAAACGCACCTCGAAAAGAAGCTTGCCGATAAATGTGCTATCGGTATCAAAGCAGCAGCCGACAAAGAGCCGATTGAGTCTGCCACCGCATATTTCGCACCTGCCGGATACCACCTGCTGGTGGAACCCAACCGCAGCCTGTCTTTGGACGTTTCCGAGCCCGTTCATTTCTGCAGGCCCTCGATCGACGTGACTATGCAGAGCGCAGCAGACGTGTACGGGCCAGCCACCGCTGCAATATTGCTATCAGGAGCCAACAAAGACGGCGCCATGGGCATGATGTCAATCCACCGTGCAGGCGGGCTATGCATCGCACAGGACCCCCGCTATGCGGAAATCGACACGATGCCTGCGGCAGCCGTAGCGCTGGGGGGTGTCCACCTGATCCTCAGAAACGATGAACTCATCATATTCAGCAAACAGCTGAGCAACTATACTTTTAGGAATTAGTCATGGAGAAATTGAAGTTAGTTATTGTAGACGACAAAGAAGAGAATGTATTGAGCCTGAAGGCACTGCTAGCGGATATAGACAACCTGGATATCTGGGGAAGCACCTCACCCAACGACGCACTCCGATACTGTTGGAACAACGATGTCGCCATTGCGATGGTAGATGTGCAGATGCCAGAAATCAACGGGTTCGAATTCGTTTCGTTGCTTCAAAACAATCCAAAGACCTGGCAGATCATGGCCATCATGGTAACAGCAATATCCAAAGAAGACAAATTCCTGCTCAAAGGGCTTCATAGTGGTGCGGTAGATTACCTTTACAAACCGCTAAATCCCGATATTACCGTTGCAAAAGTGAAATCGTTTATGCAGCAAGTGTATATCCAGCGGGAGCTGAAACGAAAAAACGAAGAACTCGAACGATCCCATATCGAGTTGGTCAACGCAAAAAAAGAAGCTGACCAAGCGCGCAAGTCGAAAGAAAATTTCCTTGCCAACATGAGCCACGAAATCCGGACACCCATCAACGGCATCATGGGCATTACCACGATGCTCCGCAACTCGCCACTCAATAACCAGCAATCCGAGTGGTTGGACTACCTCGAAAATGCATCCCAACAATTACTCCTCATTATCAACGATATCCTCGACCTGTCGAAAATCGATTCGGGCAAAATGCGGCTCGACTACTCACGTACATCATTGAGCAAAATCATCGAGGAGCTCAACAACCTCTTTAATTACAAGGCGGAACAAAAGGGGATTGTCTTCCAAACCATCGTAGACAGCAAGCTACCCAAACACATCTTGGCCGATTCACTTCGGCTTACACAGATACTGAGCAATCTCATCTCCAATGGCATCAAATTCACCGAACAGGGCAGCGTAATACTGGAAGCCAAACTGCTCGGCTGCGAGGATCAACGTGTCCATATCCAGTTTTCTGTAAAAGATACCGGTATCGGCATCAACAGCAATGCCATCGACAAGATTTTCCAATCGTTCGAACAGGGCGAAGAAGGGATTACCAAACGTTTCGGCGGCACCGGCCTCGGGCTTGCTATCGTGAAACGGCTGGTTATCCTTTACCAGGGTGAAATCCACGCCTACAGCGAACTGGGTAAAGGCAGCGAATTCGTATTCACCTGCTGGTTTGACGAGGCCGATTCGGATACGGCACCGAAATCAGACAAAAAACAATACACCGATCTGGCACCGCTCAACGACGTCACTATCCTATTGGCCGAAGACAATGAGCTGAACAGCTTCATGGTGACTCACATGCTGAAAACGTGGGGCATCGTGGTAGACACGGTAAAAAACGGGAAAGAAGCGCTAGACAAGGTCGAAACAACCCCATACAGCCTGATCCTCATGGATGCCCACATGCCCGTGATGAGCGGTTTCGAAGCCATCCGGACAATCAGGGAAGACAAGCGGGAGCACATCCGGCAGATCCCCATCATTTCTATTTCGGCATCGGTGCTCCAACGCGAACAGCAAGCGGCTTATGCTGCAGGGGCCGACGCCGTGGTAGGCAAGCCTTTTGACCCCGTGGCCTTGTATCAGCTCATCAGAACGCTTACAGAAACGAAAAATGAAACCACTGCATGATATTAAAAATGCATTAAATTACATTTTAGTGATAAATACACTTTTGTTGCATTCCAAATTCGCTTACCTTTGGGGCGCAAACAAACAACAGGTTGCATTGTTAATATAGATAAAGCATTATCTGAACACTAGATTTAAACAAAAAATGAAACAGTTTTTTTTAATCCCCGTGGTTGCGGGAGCAGTTCTCGCCGCCGCTTGCGGAGGTAACCAATCCAATGAAGGATCATCAACTGAAACAACGGAAACCGCGGCTACCGAGCAAGCAGCGCCTGCAGTAGACATCCCCGGTTTGGAAGATGTTGCCGTTAGCAACGAGATCGCACTGGAAGGTAACGACCTGATGCAATTTGACAAAACACTTTTCCGTGTTAAAGCCGGTGAGACCGTGAAGTTAACCTTTAAGAATGTGGGCGAAATGCCTAAGGAATCCATGGGCCACAACGTTGTTGTGCTGCAGCCCGGAACGGATTTACCTGCGTTTGGTGGCGAAGCCATCAAAGCTGTCGATTCCGAATACATCCCCGTAACGTTCTCCTCGTCTATCGTTGCTCACACCAAACTCCTGGGCCCTGGAGAAACGGACGCAATCGAATTCACACTGGATAGTAAGGGTGTATATCCATTCCTTTGCAGCTTCCCCGGCCACTACGGTGTAATGCAAGGTAAAATCGTTGCTGAATAGCCGATTACTCAGCATAAAATATTGAAAAGACAGTCAATCGGCTGTCTTTTTTTGTGTATCTTTGGGAAATCGAATTGAATAATTTCATCACATGCAATACGACGTCATCATCATCGGCAGCGGGCCGGGTGGGTATGTAGCCGCCATCCGTTGTGCCCAATTGGGTTTGAAAACCGCTATCATCGAAAAATACAACACATTTGGTGGCACCTGTCTCAACGTAGGCTGCATTCCATCGAAAGCATTGCTGGACTCTTCGGAGCATTACCATAATGCGGCCCACCATTTCGGGGGGCACGGCATCAACCTCAGCGACCTGGAGGTAGATATGAAGAAGATGGTTGCCCGGAAAGATGATGTCATTGCCCAGAACGTTGCCGGGATCGCGTTCCTCTTCAAGAAGAACAAAATCGATAGTTTCGTTGGCGTTGGCTCATTTGTCGACAAAAACACGGTGAAGATCACCACGTCCGACGGAAAAAAGGAGCAGATCACGGGCAAAAACGTAATCATTGCATCGGGATCTAAACCCACGGCACTCCCCTTCCTGCCTATCGATAAGAAACGAATCATCACCTCTACGGAAGCACTGGCACTCAGCGAAGTGCCCAACCACCTGATCATCATCGGTGGAGGGGTTATCGGGCTGGAGCTTGGCTCGGTATACGCACGCCTCGGCGCCAAGGTATCGGTAGTGGAATATGAAAAAAGCATCATCCCCACAATGGACGGTGGCCTGGGTAAGGAGCTGCAGCGCGTACTGAAGAAATCGCTTGGCATGGAGTTTTACCTGGGACACAAGGTAACGGGCGCCACGGCCAAAGGGAAGAAAGTAACCGTGAATGCCGAAAATGCCAAGGGAGAGGCCGTTAAGTGGGAAGGTGACTACTGCATTGTAGCCGTGGGCCGTACCGCTTATACGGAGGGGCTCGGACTCGAAAATATCGGTATCACACTGGAGGACCGGGGTAAAAAGATACCCGTAAACGAGCACCTCGAAACTCCCGTGGCAGGTGTTTATGCCATCGGCGACGTGGTAAAGGGTGCCATGCTGGCCCACAAAGCAGAAGACGAAGGCGTATATGTTGCCGAGCGGCTGGCCGGCCAGAAACCGCATATCGATTACAACCTTATTCCCGGTGTGGTATACACATGGCCGGAGGTTGCCAGTGTTGGTAAAACCGAAGAGCAGCTGAAGGCGGAGGGGCACCGATATAAAGCGGGGTCGTTCCCGTTCAAAGCCAGTGGCCGCGCCAAAGCCAGCGGCGATACCGATGGCTTCGTAAAAGTATTGGCTGATACCGCAACCGACGAGATACTCGGTGTGCACATGATCGGGCCGCGCGCAGCCGATATGATTGCCGAAGCTGCCGTAGCCATGGAATACCGGGCCTCGGCCGAAGACATTGCGCGGATCTGTCACGCCCACCCTACCTACACGGAGGCATTCCGGGAAGCAGCGCTTGCCGCCACGGATAACCGTGCCATCCACATGTAAGTTTAAGCTTGATCCCACGATGAATTTCCATACCCGAAAATGGGTCAAACCCGAAGACCTAAACCCCAACGGGACACTTTTCGGTGGCACGTTGCTCCGATGGATTGACGAAGAGGCCGTCATTTACGCCATCGTGCAGCTCGGCAACCAACATGTGGTTACCAAGTTTATCTCCGAAATCAATTTCGTGAGTTCGGCACGCAAAGGCGATATCATCGAGCTCGGCATCACCGCCACGCATTTCGGGCGCACCTCCATCACGCTGACGTGCCAGGTGCGCAATAAAATCACCCGTAAAAGCATTCTGACGATCGACAAACTGGTGTTTGTAAACCTCGATGTAGATGGCAATCCCACGCCGCATGGCAAGACGGAAATCACCTATGCCAATTCCGCCAACAAGCCCTAGCGCTATCCTTCATGCCGCAGCTTCCTTTCTACAAAGAAGGGAGCAAAGGGAATCAATGATGCCAAAAAGAATGTGATTACCCGGCCTATTTTCCATTTATACCGGTCCATACAGGCCCAGAGCAGGTATACGTAGGCAATAAATAGGGCACCGTGGGCCCAGCCGACATATTTTACCCCCAATACCGCCCAGTCGTAGTCGGTGGTGCGCTTCAATACCGAAAACATGACCAGCACCACCATCGATATCCCCTCGATGAGGGCAATATTACAGAACCATTTCAAGGTTTGTTTCGTTATACGCATCGTTCATCATTTTGGGCCGCAAGATAGCCAATTATCCGCCCCGAATAAGATTGGCGGATCGCTTTGACTGAAATGTGACGGTAAGATATTCTTAAAAAAATTTATGTAAGTTTGTAACCACTATAAAGGTTTGGAATAGCAACTGAAACGTGAATCAATCTCAAGAAAGCAACTAAAATATATGAACTACGACATCATTGTAATCGGAAGCGGGCCGGGTGGCTATGTGGCCGCCATCCGGGCCTCACAGCTTGGGTTAAAAACTGCTATTGTAGAACGGGAATCACTCGGCGGCATCTGCCTTAACTGGGGGTGTATCCCCACCAAGGCGTTGCTCAAAAGTGCCCAGGTATTCGAATACCTCAACCACGCCGCAGATTATGGTATCAAGGTAAGTGGCGGTGAAGCTGATTTCGGTGCAATTGTGAAGCGTAGCCGCGGTGTCGCCGACGGGATGAGCAAAGGCATCCAGTTCCTGATGAAGAAAAACAAGATCGATGTAATCATGGGCACCGCCAAAATCAAAAAAGGTGGCCAGGTTGAAGTGAAGGACGACGCAGGCAGCACCAAGACATACACGGCGAAACATACGATATTGGCCACCGGGGCACGGTCGCGTGAGCTCCCCAACCTGAAACAGGACGGCAAGCGCATCATCGGGTATCGGCAGGCCATGAACCTCGAAAAGCAACCCGAATCCTTGGTGGTTATCGGATCGGGAGCTATCGGCGTTGAGTTTGCCTATTTCTACAGTGCTATCGGCACGAAGGTCACCGTGGTGGAATACCTCGACCGTATCGTCCCGGTAGAAGACGAAGAGATTTCCAAACAGTTGGAACGCAGCCTTAAGAAAGCTGGGATAACTATCCTTACCAGCTCCGAAGTACAGTCGGTAGACACTTCCGGCAAGCTGTGCAAGGTACAGGTCAAGACCGCCAAAGGCACGGAAACCATCGAGGCCGAGACCGTGCTATCGGCCGTAGGCATCACACCGAACATCGAAAACTTAGGGTTGGAAGAAGTCGGTGTCAAGACCGAAAAAGGCCGTGTGGTGGTCGACGACTTCTACAAGACCAATGTAGCGGGCGTGTACGCCATCGGCGACATAGTAAAAGGACAGGCCCTCGCCCACGTCGCTTCGGCCGAAGGCATCACCTGTGTTGAAAAGATAAAAGGGTTAGACGTATCTCCCATAGACTACAACAACATACCCGGCTGTACCTACAGCTCGCCCGAAGTAGCATCAGTGGGTTATACCGAAAAGGCGGCCAAGGAAGCGGGATATGAAGTCAAAGTGGGTAAATTCCCATTCTCCGCATCGGGTAAGGCAAGCGCCGCCGGGGCAAAAGACGGTTTTGTCAAAGTGATTTTTGACGCTAAATATGGTGAATTCCTAGGGGCGCACATGATCGGAGCCAACGTGACCGAGATGATCGGTGAAGTAGTGGTCGCACGCAAGCTGGAAACCACCGGACATGAAATCATCAAAGCGGTGCATCCACACCCCACAATGAGCGAAGCTATCATGGAGGCTGCTGCAGACGCCTATGGCGAAGTAATCCATTTGTAGCTTTTCGTGTTTTTTAGTCGTAAGTCATTCCTGACCACAAGCACCCCAAAAGGCCGGCCACGGATGACTTACGACTTTACTAAATACTAAATACTAAATACTAAACACCTAAATACCGCTACGCCTTACTCACCAGGTGCGATTTAAAGGTAACTTTCACCGGTTCCGGCCGCTCTGGGGCATCGATTAGTTCGAAGAGGAGCTCCGCAGCCTTTTTCCCCTGTTCTCCAGGGAACTGCTCGATGGATGCCATGGGTGGGTTTTCCATATATGTCCAAAGCGGGTAATTGGCATAGCTGATGAAATGGATATCCTGATTGAGGGTTACCCCCCTTTCGCGGACCAACTTCATGACATCAAGCGCCACGTAGTCATTGAAAGAGACCACGGCCGACGGACGCTGCGGCAGGGCCAGTAATTGCGATATCGCAGCCTCGTTGCCTTCTGTAGTAAGGTCGGTATTTACCACATACTCTTCCTTGAACGGAATACCTGCTCTTTCGAGCCCCTTCAAGTAGGCGCGCATGCGTTCAACACTTGCCGGCAGCAGCGGTGGTCCGTTGATAAGCGATATGGCACGGTGGCCGCAGGAAACAAACATGTCAATTGCTTCCAGCATGCCGGTTTCCAAATCGCTCACCACCTTGTTGATGTCATCCAGATCGGGCACGCAGTCGAAAAAGACAACGGGTATACCGGCGGCCTCCAGCAGCTCCATGAAGGGGTATTCGCGGGTATTCTTACCGATCGACATCAGTACGCCGTCTACCCGGTGTGTTTTCAGCGTTTGCAGGATACGGAATTCACGGTCGGCATCATCCAGCGACTGCCCCATGATGACCGTATAATTCTTATCGTTGGCCACATTTTCAATTTCACTGATGGCCGCAGAAAAAAAAGGTTCCGATAGGCTCGGCAATACCACACCGATGGTAAATGTTTTACGCTGCTTAAAGAAAATAGCTGTCTGGTTAGGCTCATAGTTCAGTTCCTCGGCCATTTTCTTCACGCGCATGGTTGTTACCAAACCGATACTCGGATGGTCATTCAGTGCCCTTGAGACCGTAGACGGTGAAATCTTCAACCGTTTCGCTATCTCCTTAATCGTTGCCGGTTTACTTTCCTTCATCAGCTTTCCCTTTAGTGGTCAGTCCAACCCCCGTTGGAAAGCGCAATATACGAATTATTGACGGAAGGCCCGCACAGGGGAGGCAACGTTCGCTGGCAACGTTCGTGTTACGGAGTTACATGCGCGCTGAAAGTATACATCCCTTTCACGCCATGCCGGTCGAGCGTACGGTTTATTTCGCGGGCGCGCATTGTCCCATAGCGTGCCAGTCCGTTCAACTGCTGGCTTTGTGTATTCGATGAAAACCTGCCATTTTCAGCATAGTACAGTGCTTCCGCAACCATATCTTCCCGTGGATCGCCGAAGTCCCGTGTCAAATCATCAAACACCAGCTTATCAACATGTAGCCCTGAAAAATAGTCGCCATATCCAATCGAATTGAATGTCTGGAACGATACCGCGTAGAGGTCTACCCCCAAGATATCCCAGTTGAAGAAACCTACGGGTTTACCATAAGTTGCATGTTCACCGATCAGTTTCACATCGATATGGGGGGTCAGGTTGTTAATGAGCAGCTCACTTGCCGACGCCGTACCTTCGGTTACCAAAAAGTAAATCCTATCGAGGTCTAACCCATTGGTCTTATTGAAATTCACTGGCGAAAAATCGACGCGAATACCCTGGCTCCGCAGAAAAGCGTCGAGGCCATTATTGACCTTGTTGGTGTACATCACGCCGTTTCCAACCGACGTAGGGGCAAGGAGGTCCGAGAGGTACTCGGCGGTCACCACTGCTCCACCCCCATTATACCGCAGGTCTACGATCAACTCATCAACACCTTCAGCCTCAAATTGGGCTATCAATTGGTCGAGCTGGTCCTTCACATAGGTTGTGCCGCCGCGACTGTTGACCGTAGATACAAACGAGTCAAAAGCAAAATACCCCACTTTTTTGTTTGTCACACTGTATACCCCCTGACTCAGGATAGGTTGTATCTGGTAGTTAGCCCGTTGCATACCTACGCTTACCTCTTCGCCATTGGGCGTCCGGAGCACGAGGTTGATCTGGCTGGCATCCAATGCATCGAAGAGGAAAGTAAAGTTATCCTGCTCCATAGATGATAGCGACAGGTCGCTCACGCCGTTTATTGACACGATCTGCCAGCCGCGCCGAATGCCGCGCTGGTAAGCCGGCGAGCCCGTATCCACCTTTTTCACATAGAGGTCCGTATCGTTATTGTAGCGCACATCAAACCCAAAGTTACCCGCATATCCCAGCTGTATTTCGGCATTTATAGTACCCCACCGATCTAAGAAACTAAACCGGTCGTATGGGTTGCCACTACCGTCGCG
Organism: Parapedobacter soli; assembly: GCF_025460835.1. Taxonomy (GTDB): domain Bacteria; phylum Bacteroidota; class Bacteroidia; order Sphingobacteriales; family Sphingobacteriaceae; genus Parapedobacter; species Parapedobacter soli. The sequence goes on from NZ_JAMXAY010000006.1 coordinate 96,620, forward strand.
TGCATACCCTTTCAATGCCTCCAATACGGCGTCTGCCGAGTTATATTGGCGGGTATGGCCGCGTATGTCGCTAAACCAATCGGGCAGGTCAGCCTGCCACAAGTAAAATCCGTAGGTGTAATAGTACACCGAGTCCTTCAACAGGTCTTCGTCGGTGTCTGGTCGGGCGGGCCGTTCCAGCTCGGGTACTACCGTCTGGCGGTTGCAACCGGCTGAGGTACCCAATAGCAGCAACACGGCTGCGAGGCGCATAAATTTGGTCATGTTCATTGTTTATCCGGGTAAGCGCGCTGCTCAGACGATGAGGTTTCCAGAAAACGGGCGGCAGCAATATGGTCTATACCCAAGGCTGCGGCCATACCGGGGCTGTCGCTAGCGTAGATATAGAGCACATCGTCTTTTTTCAGTCCGTTTTTTTTCAATAAATGGTCGATCGGCTCGTACCCCTTTGCCCGGAGCTCCGCTTGGAAATATACTGTCACCGCCCGTTCCAATCCGTTCCATTCCACATACTGTAGCTTATTCAATTGAATGGCAGGGTTGCCGTCCGTAAAAATGAACAGTTTTTTTCCGTCACCGTGGGCGTCACGCATCAGGTCGAGCATCGCTTGGTAAAGCAAGAGTTTTACCGGGAGGCGCGCGGTGTGATGCATACGCTCAAACTGCGTTTTATACTTGGGGTCAATGCCGAATGCTTCCGCCGCACGTTCAAAAAGCCCGGCTTCGCCATGGTGCTCATAAGCTGTTTTAAGGAACCCCGTGAGTTCCGAGGCAGGCGGCACGGTCTCGGTATATTCCAGCAAATTGGCAAACAGGTAATACACCTGCAGCAAATAATCCTTTTTTGGGAACAACACATTGTCCACCTCAAAAAGCAGTGCCTTTTTACCGGCATCGATATTTGCGTAAGTCAACATATATCAGTTTGATTCAAAACATTCACATAGGTTTAATCGGCAATGCAGCACCATGCCAACTCATGGGCGGAATCTAGTCGGGCAAACACGCCCGACATGGTATGGGTTAGCGTTGGCGGCTGTTCGCCCACAACGGCTGTCCCGCGGTCGAGCACGAGTAGCGGGTAGTGCCGGCCGGGGTTCCTCATCATGCCAAGTTCGTCTAAGTGTCCGGCATCGGGAACCCATACCGCTATGCCATATTCAGCAAAAAGCTGCTGTGTGCGGGCCAGCGCGCGGATTTCCTGCTCGCCAAGCGGGATCAGCACGTCCACCCCACCGTCCAAACAGGTCCGTAGCATCACATGCTCGAAAGCCGCTGCATTTACCTGCGGAAACTGCATGTAATTTCCGGTACGCAGCAGCACCTGCGGAATCTCATCCGCAGCGCCGAACAGCACCTCGTACTGTACCTGCAGCAGTTTACCCACGCGTTGGGCAAACGGCCTAGTACCCTGTGTTATCAATATCCTGCCTGACATACGTATCCCACTGCTAGTCCGGTTGGATCACCCCATCTTTGATATGCACCATGCGGTCGGCGATGCTGGCCAGCTCTTCGTTGTGGGTCACCACCACGAACGTTTGGTTGAGCTGTGTGCGTAGGTCTACAAACAGCTGGTGCAGCGCGGCGGCATTCTCCGAATCGAGGTTGCCCGACGGCTCGTCGGCGAGGACCACCGCTGGCCGGTTCACCAGTGCCCGCGCCACCGCTACACGCTGCTGCTCACCGCCGGAGAGCTCGCCCGGCTTATGGCCCTTCCGGTGGGCCACACCCAGCAGCGCTAGCAATTCCATGGCCCGCTGTTCAGCCGCTTTGGGCGATACTTTTTTGATATAAGCCGGGATACATACGTTCTCCAATGCCGTAAACTCGGGCAGCAGGTGGTGAAACTGGAAGACAAATCCGATGTGCTCGTTGCGGAACGCGCTCAGCTGCTTAGGCGTGAGCGTGCTGATATCTGTACCTTGGAGCGATACCGTGCCACGGTCGGGCCTATCCAATGTACCGATGATATGGAGAAGGGTGCTTTTACCCGCACCAGACGCGCCGACGAGGCTGACAATCTCTCCGGTAGCCACTTCCAGGTCCACCCCTTTCAAAATGGGCAGTGCGCCATACGATTTGTATATACCCCTTGCGCTTAACATGGTGCGAAGGTATGGATTTTTAGTGGTTTAGCTTGACCATTCGCGATTAAAACCCTACTTTTACGGCAAATTTCACACAAATGAACATTCACGAATATCAAGGTAAGCAAATACTGAAAAGTTTTGGCGTTAGGGTACAGGAAGGTATCGTAGCCGAAACACCCGAACAAGCTGTGGAAGCAGCCAAAAAGTTGAAGGAAGACTACAATTCCGACTGGGTGGTGGTAAAAGCCCAGATCCATGCCGGTGGCCGCGGAAAAGGCGGTGGGGTCAAGCTTGCCAAAAACCTTGATGAAGTGAAGCAACGCGCTACCGATATCATCGGCATGCAGTTGGTCACGCCACAGACCGGACCTGAGGGCAAGAAGGTAAACAAAGTGTTAATCGCACAAGACGTATACTACCCCGGCGAAAGTGAAACGAAAGAATTTTACATGAGCGTACTGCTCGACCGGGCTCGGGGCCGGAACATCATCATGTACTCCACCGAAGGGGGAATGGACATCGAGCAGGTGGCTGAAAAGACCCCCCACCTGATTTTCAAAGAGGAAATCGACCCGAAGGTAGGCCTTCGTCCCTTCCAGGCCCGGAAGGTTGCATTCAACCTAGGGCTGGACGGTGCGGCGTTCAAGGACATGACAAAATTCGTTGCCGCACTCTATAAAGCATACGAATCGACCGACTCCTCATTGTTTGAAATCAATCCGGTGCTGAAGACCTCTGACGACAAGATACTGGCCGTTGATGCCAAGGTGAACCTCGATGAAAATGGCCTGTTCCGCCATCCGGACTATGCTGCCATGCGTGATGTTACCGAAGAGGATCCCACGGAAGTGGAAGCGGGCGAGTCTAACCTCAACTATGTGAAACTCGACGGCAACGTAGGCTGCATGGTAAACGGTGCCGGCTTGGCTATGGCTACCATGGACATCATCAAACTGGCCGGTGGTGAGCCCGCCAATTTCCTCGATGTAGGTGGCACCGCAAACGCACAGACAGTCAAAGCAGGATTCAACATCATCCTGAAAGACCCGAATGTGAAAGCTATCCTGATCAACATCTTCGGTGGGATTGTCCGTTGCGACCGTGTGGCACAAGGTGTTATCGATGCCTACAAAGAAATCGGCAACATCCCTGTCCCCATCATCGTAAGGTTGCAGGGTACCAACGCAGAAGAAGCTAAACGGCTGATTGACGAATCCGGATTGGAGGTATACTCCGCGATTCTACTCAAGGAAGCTGCCGATTTGGTTACGAAAGTCTTGTCTTAATTGACGATTGTAGATATTCCAGCAAAGCCTCCAGTTAACACGTGGAGGTTTTTGTTTTTAACTCAATACCCAATACTCGTTAGCCAACAATGAAACATACTCGTATAAAAGACCTGTTAAACTCCACCGACTACGGCCATCAGATTACCGTAAAAGGGTGGGTGCGGACATTCCGCAACAATCAGTTCATCGCCATCAATGATGGTTCTACCCTAGGCAATATCCAAGCTGTGGTCGACTTCAAGAACACAGACGAAGCCCTGCTGAAGCGCATCACTACCGGAGCCGCGATTTCGGTCACCGGGCCGTTGATTGAATCGCTGGGCAAGGGTCAGCGTGTGGAAATAAAGGTGGAGACGTTAGCGATATTGGGCGACAGCGACCCGGATAAGTTCCCGTTGCAGCCCAAGAAGCACAGCCTCGAATTCTTACGTGAAATTGCCCACCTACGTTTCCGCACCAATACCTTCAATGCCATCTTCCGGGTACGGACAGCCCTTTCGTTTGCAATACACCAGTTTTTCTTCGAGCGCGGGTTTGTGTACCTGCATACGCCCATCATCACCGGGTCGGATGCAGAAGGTGCAGGTGAGATGTTCCAGGTAACAACGCTCGACCTCGACAATATACCACGCAATCCCGACGGGTCGGTAGATTACAGCGAGGATTTCTTCGGGAAGCCGACAAACCTCACCGTATCGGGGCAGTTGGAAGGTGAGCTGGCGGCTATGGCCCTGGGCAATATCTACACCTTCGGCCCCACTTTCCGTGCCGAAAACTCCAATACCACTCGCCACCTTGCCGAGTTTTGGATGGTTGAACCCGAAATGGCATTCTATGAGCTGGAAGACAACATGGACCTGGCCGAAGAACTGCTCAAATATGTCATCCGATTTGCGCTCGACCACTGCCCTGACGAAATCGAATTTTTACGCAACAGACTGCTCGAAGAAGAGAAAAGCAAGCCGCAGAACGAACGGTCTGAAATGGACTTGGTGTCCAAACTCAATTTCTGCTTGGACAACAGCTTCGAGCGGCTCACCTACACGGAGGCCATCAACATCCTCCAGCGCAGCAAGCCCAACCAGAAGAAGCAATTCAAATACCTCATCGAGGGCTGGGGAGCCGACCTCCAATCGGAACACGAACGGTACCTGGTCGAAAAGCATTTCAAAAAACCGGTTATCCTCACCGATTACCCGGCAGACATCAAAGCGTTTTACATGCGGCAGAACGAGCCCGACGCCGAAGGACGGCACACCGTCCGCGCCATGGATATCCTGTTCCCCGGCATCGGCGAGATGGTGGGCGGATCGCAGCGCGAAGAGCGGCTGGACAAATTAACACAGCGGATGGAGGAGATGAACATACCGGCAGACGAGATGGACTGGTTCCTGGATACCCGCCGGTTTGGAACAGCGCCACACTCCGGATTCGGTGTCGGTTTCGAGCGCCTCGTGCTGTTCGTCACCGGGATGACCAACATACGCGATGTCATCCCCTTCCCGCGCACGCCGCACAACGCGGAATTTTGATAGTTAACGATGTTACTGCGTATCTACGAAGAAAACCCCAACCCTAAGGCTATCCAGCAGGTGGCTGAGGTATTGCGGCGTGGTGGACTGATCATCTACCCTACCGACACCGTATATGGCTTGGGCTGCGACATCAACAACCACAAAGCCATCGAGCGCGTTTGTGAACTGCGGGGAATAAAGCCTGAAAAGGCTAACCTCTCGTTCATCTGCTACGACCTCACCGGCATATCGCAATATACCAAGCCGTTTGATACGACCACGTTCCGGGTATTGAAAAAAGCATTACCGGGGCCATTCACATTTATCTTCAACGCCAGTGGGCAAGTACCCAAACTACTGAGCTCCAAAAAGAAAACGGTGGGTATCCGGGTTCCAGACAATCTTATCGCACGGGAAATTGTGCGCGAACTGGGCAACCCCATCGTATCAGCGTCCATCCATGATGAGGACGAAATCGTGGAATATTCCACCGATCCCGAACTCATCCACGAGAAGTACGGCAACCTGGTGGACATGGTGATCGATGGTGGTTACGGCGGCAACATCGCCTCTACGGTGGTAGACGTTACATCGGGCGAGTTCGAGATCATCCGTGAGGGCAAGGGTGATATCAGCCTTTTCATGTAGCAGAAAGAAGCAGATTAAGCAGTAACCGATAATTATTTTTCACAGATGCGCAAACAGATCAAGCAGTTTTTCGAAGCCGATTCCGCAAGCGGTATCACCCTACTGGTATTTTTAGTTATCTCACTGATTATTGCCAATTCCCCTTTGGGACCGGGCTTTGAATCCCTGCTTGGCCAGCAAATCGGCTTTGAAACACCGCAGGTTCACCTTAAATACCCCGTGCTCCTTTGGATCAACGACGGCCTGATGGCCCTCTTTTTCCTCATGGTGGGCATCGAGATCAAACAGGAACTGGCCCATGGGCAGCTTTCGTCGGCAAAAAAGGCATCCCTGCCCATCTTCGCCGCTCTGGGTGGTATGCTGGTTCCGGCAGGCCTCTATGCCCTGTTCAATACCGGCACCGAGACCGCCCACGGCTGGGGCATCCCCATGGCAACCGATATCGCATTTGCCATCGGCATATTGTCTATATTGGGAAAACGGGTCCCCATCGCCCTGAAAGTGCTCCTTACCGCGTTGGCCATTGCAGATGACCTCGGGGCTATCCTTGTTATCGCCATTTTCTACACCACCGAGCTCCACACTACCTACCTGCTCTATGCGTTCGGCATATTCGCCGCGATGCTGTTGCTGAACCGCATCGGCGTCAAATCGGTATGGGTTTACCTTATCCCCGGTGTCTTCATTTGGTATTTCATCCACCACTCCGGCATCCATGCCACCATTGCGGGCGTGCTTACGGCATTCGCCATTCCTATCAAAGGTAAAACGGGAGGTCCTTCCCCCATTCAGACGGTAGAACATGCAATCGCCACACCGGTAAACTTCATCATCATGCCATTGTTTGCGCTGGCCAATACCAACATCCGATTTGAGAGCGGTATGGTGGAAGGCCTCGCCAGCCCGTTGGGCATGGGCATCATTGCCGGGCTGTTCATCGGCAAGCCTATCGGGATAACGTTGCTTTCCTGGATTTCGGTGAAGCTGGGGCTTAGCGAACTACCCAAGGGTACCAAATGGTTCCAGGTTCTCGCTATCGGCTTAATGGGCGGTATCGGGTTTACGATGTCTATATTCATCGCACTCTTGTCGTTTGACGACGTGTACCATCAAACAGAGGCCAAATTTGCCATCCTCGTCGCTTCGGCCCTTTCGGGAACTATCGGGTACGTGGTACTGCGCAGTATCGGGAAAAAATACGTTACCGGGTAAACCAATTACGGTGCATGGCCATGCCGGTGGCGGTTACCGAAATTGAAATGGGCAACCTTTGTATTAACAAAAGCTGCCCATTCCACACTTGGATATATTTTGTTTTGATAGGGTACAATTACATTTACATAACAAAAGTAATACATTCGCTCACCGGAGCCTGTTAACAAATGCCCAACAAAATGTTAATGAAAACCAAATACCCCCTCATACGATACTTATTCTCATGATTTCATTATTATATTCGCTCATATTAGAACAGGTAGACCAAATACATGCGGTATTCATTAACAACACATAAGGGTGTTTCGCTGATGGGGCTTATTTTATTGGCCTCGGTGGTATTCTACCTTACCTTCAACACTTTTAAGCTGAAAGACGAACAGTACCAAGCCGTAGAGAAGACCCTCATCAACGAACGGTACACCCAGCGTATCCGCAACGATAAGGTGTTTCCGGGTGGCGTAGACATCATAGACAGGTACCTGATGACCAACATCCACGCCCTGGAGGCCGCGTACCACAGCGGCCCGGATCGCTTCGAGCACGAAAAGAACCTCGTACTGGACAGCATGTTCGTAGCCCTCCGGGAAGGCAACACCATGGACAGCCTCTTTGAAACGGTGAAAGCTGAGTACGGCCTGGATGAAGACCTCGAATACCTACTTACCATCAACGCAATACAGCTGGTTTTCAAAAACATGATGCTTGTCAATGCCTACCATGCCAGCAGTCCGCCCCCTTTCGTTCCCGACAGTCTGAACACGCCCATCGGCATCAACATCGGCGGCGCCCTTAAAACGCCGCTTCCGCAAAACGAAATTGCCAAGATCACGGTCAGCAACGCCGAAGACTACAACTACTGGATGTCGTTCTCGCTGCATGCCGACCACCGTAACCGTTCGTGGCGCATCATGAAACTGATGATGCCGACGTTCCTCATCGCCTTATTCGCCATTGGCTGTGTGGTATCTATTTACTATGTCACCTACCGCAATTGGCTACGCCAGAAAAAACTGGCCGAAATGAAGTCGGATTTTGTCAATAGTATCACACACGAGTTCAACACGCCGCTCTCTACCATCATCGTGGCCAATAAGAACATGCAGAACGACAACATCCTGGCAAACGCTGAAAACATCAAGCCGCTCACCAAAATCATCGAACGGCAATCCCTGCGCTTGCAGAAGCTCTTTGAGCAGGTGATGGACATCACCACGATGGATAACTCCACCCTTCAAAAGGAGCCGCATGAGCTAAACAACTTGCTTGCCGAAATCATTACGGACTATAACATGAAGCTATCCGTGCAAAACACGGCTGTCACCTTGCATACTGTTCCTCTCCCGCTCCATGTTGAGCTCAACAAGTTTTTCTTCACCACGATGCTATTGAACCTGTTTGACAATGCCATCAAATACAACCATAGCGAGCACAAGCAAATTTCAGTAGACACCGTGGTTGCGGGCAACACCATTGATTTACGTATATCCGACAATGGCACGGGCATCCCCGACAAGGAAATCGAGCACGTATTCGAGAAATTCTACCGCTTCCAACAACGGGGCACCCAGCATATTTCCGGATTGGGGCTGGGGCTATATTACACCTACCAATGCATAAAAAGCCATGGGTGGACGCTATCCGTAACAAGCAAGGAGCATGTAGGCAGTCAATTCACCATCCACATACCCTATAAAAGTTAGTGCATGCAATGAATCCGAAGTTACTATATGTAGAAGATGAAGTAGATTTGGGCAATGTGACCAAACAATACCTGGAGGCTATGAACTTTGACGTCACGTGGTGCGTGGATGCCAAAAGCGCCTACCAGGAGTATTTACGGCAAGACGAGAACTACAGCTTGGTCATCATTGATATCCAACTCCCCGATTTCAATGGCTTCGATCTGGCCAAAAAAATCGTGGCACACGACAAAAACGCTTATTTCCTGTTCCTCACCGCACGCAAGGAAAAAAAGGATCGGCTGCTGGGGCTGGACATGGGGGCAATGGATTACATTACCAAGCCTTTCGATATCGACGAACTGGTATTGCGCATCCGCAACATCGTGCGGCGCAAGGGTAATACGGCCGAGCCGGAGCGGGTTTCAGAGATGGTTGAAATCGGCAACATCACCTTGAATAAAGAAGCGCTGAGCCTTTCGGTGGATGGCCAGGTAAAAACCACCGTAACGCTGCGCGAGGCCGAACTGTTGGAGTATCTATATACCCACCGTAACACCATTGTAAAGCGCGAAGACCTGTTGATCCGATTTTGGGGCGAAAACGACTACTTCATGGGGCGCAGTCTGGATGTGTTCATCTCCAGGCTCCGCAAGCTCCTCCGGTATTCATCGTCGGGAGCGCGGATCGAAAATATTTACGGTGTAGGGTTTATCCTTTCCATTCCAGCGTCAGAGTAGTACCAGATCTTCGATCACCACATGGCCCACGTGCTCATTCAAACGGCCGATGATCTGTGACCGCATCAGCACCAACTCGTTTTTGATGACCGACGATTCTACCTTTACGAAGAGCTTCTTATCGCGGATATACAGTTGTTTGGTTCGGTTGGCAATGGCTTTCCCCATCAGTTGCGGCCATGCTGACACCAGCGCGGTTTCATCAAACTTGCGCCGTAGTTTGTATACCTCGAGCATTTTCTCGATGGCTTCCTTGATGGTCATGTCGTCACCCCTACCCATTCTTTTCCAATTGGCGTGCCGTACAGCTGTTTATTTCAAAAATACGGACGCGGCGGTTTATCTCATCAAAGATACGGTTTATCCGCATGGAATCCGTGTCGGTTAGGAATATCTGTCCGAAATCATCTGCCGATACCATCTGCATCAGTTTCCGTGTGCGGTGATCGTCCAACTTATCGAAGATATCGTCTAGCAGCAGCAGTGGTTTGAATCCCTTCTGGCGGTGCAGGAAACTATACTGCGCCAGCTTAAGTGCGATAAGGAACGACTTTTGCTGCCCCTGTGAGCCAAATTTCTTGAGTGGCATATCACCATGTATGGTAAAGAGCAGATCGTCCTTGTGTATACCCACGTTTGTCCGCTCCAGCAGCCGGTCGCGATCTAAGTATTGCTCCAGCAGCGTGCCGAACGGCGCGTGCATCAGCTGCGATTCGTACACCAGCGACACCGTTTCGGCAGTGTCTGTAAGGAACCGGTAGTGGTTGTCGAACTCAGGGATAAATTCTGCCATGAATGCCCGTCGTTTTTCGAAAATCGGCACGCCGAATTCCACAAGCTGCATATCGAGCACTTCAAGCAAGCTGCTGTCTAACTTACTGCCCCTGGCGGCCTGTTTCAGCAAGCTGTTGCGCTGGGCCAGGCATTTGTTGTAGGCAATCAGCCCATCGAGGTACGCAAGGTCTGTCTGCGAGATCACGTTATCCACAAAGCGGCGGCGCTCTTCGCTCCCATCGGTAACGATGGCCGAATCGCTGGGTGACACCATGACCAGCGGGAACTGCCCGATATGATCGGCCAGTCGGCTATATGCTTTCTTATTTTTCTTGAATTGCTTTTTCTGGTTGCGTTTAAGGCTACATGCCACCGTATCGGCCTGGCCATCTTTATCGAATTCGCCCTGCACCATAAACCAATCGGCATCCCGGCGGATTTGCTGGGAGTCTATCGGGTTGAAAAAACTCTTACATAGCGACAGGTAGTGGATGGCATCCAGCAGGTTGGTTTTACCGGCACCGTTGGCACCCGTAAATGCATTCACCTCCGGCGCAAAGTGCAGGGTAACTTCGGTATAATTCTTGAAATTCAGTACAGCCAGTTGTTTCAGCCACACGACTTTAGATTTAGGATACGGCTTCCGTTACCATCACTCACTAGTTGATTTGATTTCCTCGAAATCCACAAATTCACCAGCATTTTTGGCGCCGTTTTTTGGTTTGCTTTGCGGTGGCATGTAGTCTATCCGTACCTTGCCATCGGGTTGCTGCCGTTCATCGGGTTTCGCACCACGGAAGGTCGTGTTTCGATATTGGTATTGGCTTTGGGGGTTGCCCATTACCTTTTCTGCCATCTTACGCATCGCCCATGGGAAAAGGAGCCGTGCTACCACACGTACCAACCACAGGACGGCTATTGCGACGAATAAAAATTTCAACAATCCCATATTGATACAAACTTAGGTAAAAATGGTTTTACATGCAAGCGAAGATGTATTTCAAATGCCTGCAATCCGCTACGAAGCCGTCATTTACCCACCTATTCCGCACCTTTCGGCAGTGAGGTGTGCTTTGGGACCAGTATTTAACCAAGCTCTACCTCTTCGCCTTAAGGATGGCCTGCTCAAGCTCCACTTGCCGTTGCGTACCGATGATATACTGCAGGCCGTCGCGGTCTGTAAGCCACACCGCATCCTTCCCTCCGGCATAAAACTTAATCCGCCCTTTTTGGTGCAGGTTATAAACCGGGTTGTTGATGAAAAACTTGCTGTACGGCTTGCGCTCCACCTTCGTAATGCTATTGAGGTCTATCTTCACCAAGCGGGTAGTCCATAGTCCGCTCAGTTTCACACAACCCTTATTCACCGTGATGCGGTATTGTAACATATACATCATCACAATGGAAACGAATAGGATGGCAATGCCCACCAACAGGAACAGCTGGCTTTCGCTCTCGCGCTCAATGTTGATGTAGTAAGCGGTGAAGCAAAACAGGGCAAGCACCAGCCGCACGCTCAGCCAACCGCGGTCGCGCCCCAGGTATTGGTTTTCTACATAAATCGGCTTTTCTTCCTCCATGGCATTAAAGACGTGCTAATGTAAACACTTTTTTCGTTTCGCTTGTAATTTTATACCGATTGTCCATCCGGTAAGGGGCCACCCAAATGATATCACCATTACCGTTCACCACCACGGGCACCTCATGTTTGCGGTACACCGGAATTTTTAACGACACGAAAAAATCGCTGAGTTTCTTTCTACCTGCCATCCCCAGCGGATAAAAAACATCGGCAGCACGCCATGAGCGGATCTGCAGGGGAAACACGATGCGGCCGGCATCAAACTGGGCAACATCCGCGTCAGTTTGTATAGCCATATCGGTAGATATTGCTGCTTCGAAGCGGTGCCCGCCCCAAGATACACGATCACCAACACTCCCGATGGCCACCACTTCGTCGGCCGCAGCGCGGTTCCGCCGCATCACTACGTTATCACGGTCTATATACAGTGTATGTGACGGCGATGAAAATCGCTTGCCTGATATCCCCGGCAGCGCCGCCGCCAAATCGCCCAGCACCGCTTCCGTGAATCCATAAGGCTTAAACAGTTCATACAGTAAAAACGGTTGCGGATCAAGGGCCATCAGCTCGGCTACGGGGATGTGCCATTCCTCCGCCCCTTCCACTTCGTGCACCACGAACAACCGGCTTCGTAAGTCATCCAGATGCCGCTGCAATACGATATAAGCATCTGAGAAATGGGTCATATTTGCAGCTATCGTCCGCTCCAGGGCTGGGTTCAGTTCTTTCAGCTTGGGAATGACGTCCAGCCGGATTTTGTTGCGGGCATACTTGGTAGAGAAATTGGACGCATCATCGCGGTAAGCCAATCCCCGCCGGGATACCTCGGCGGCCACCTCGGCAGCGGTGAGGAAGAGTAACGGCCGGATGATACGGCCACGCTTGGGTTGGATACCACGGAGTCCGCCCAGCCCGGTACCGCGCACCAGGTTAAGCAACAGTGTTTCCACGTGGTCATTCTGGTGTTGTGCGATGGCGATGTAATCATACCCTTGTGATGCTCGGATCGTCTCCAGCCATTCATACCTCAGATCGCGCGCAGCCATTTGGATGGAGATACCCCGCTGGCCGGCGTAAGCCGCTGTATCGAACGCCGTGGCATAGAACGGTACGTCTAACTGCCGTGCCAGGCGGTTCACCAGCGCCTCGTCGGCATCGGCCTCAGCACCGCGCAGCCGGAAATTGCAATGTGCAATGCCCACAGCGCAGGCTGAGTCAGCAAAAAGATGGGCCATCAGTACCGAATCCTTACCACCGCTCACGGCCAATAAGATGCGTTCACCTGCTTTGCAAAGCTGCCCCTCAACAAGGTATCTGGTAAATCGCTCCTGCACACTCATACGACCAAAGGTACAGCATATTGGGTATAAGGCAATGTATAGGGCTTATTTTTTCGACAAGAGCCATTCCCGTATCTTCGATTGCTGTTCGGGATACGTCCAGTGACCGGTTTCCTGTACCAGATAAAGTTCCCGAGGTGCTTGTATTACGTTGTAAGCGGAATAGTATGAAGTAGACGGACAGGTTTCATTGGACTAGCATTTCCCACTGCAAAGGCAAGTGAGGAATTTACACCCAAGAGCTGTTCTCTCATGCTGGGTGCACAAAAAAGGTGTCCGGCCTAGGCCGGACACCCTTATATAGCCATTGCTCTAAGAGCAAAATGCCAGGAATCTAATTACCGAACAGTCACCGGGGCAGATCCGACCGATGGTTCGTTCAGGTCGATCTCGTTATCAGGCACTGGCCACCAGCTTAAATAATTGTAATCGATAGTCGCATTCTCGTCTACAACATAAGAAGTAGCCCCTGAGGGAATATACAATACCACCGCCCCGCTCCGGCCGCCGCCTTCTGAAACAGGTTTCAAAACACCCCATCTGCGTGCGTCATAGAACGCAACGTTTTTATTCAACAAGCCTACCCGCCTTTCACTGCGAAGTTCTTCCAAAGCTTCAGCTTCAGTTAATCCAGTACCGGCAACGGCATCCAGCTGCGCATTTTGATAATCACGCACCTCATCGATCAACTCCAATCCACCGTCAATGTTCCCGGTCCTGATCAATGCTTCAGCACGCATCAACTGATTTTCTTCATACGCACCTGCAATGGTAATTTCAGCTAATCCAGCCACCTGGGTGGAATAATCACCGCCGTCCTCTATACGGATAAAGCCATAGCGCGTACTGTAGTTAAACCCTCTTGCCTGGGCATTAATAATTGGATACGTGGGGTATTCCGTCGTATAATTACGTTCGAACCGATTGTCGCCAGGCTTGTAATCCTGGATCAGGCGCTCACTGATGTGCGACCACAAATCAACCGTTGACCGAAAGGGCTGCCAAGCTGTTTCAGACACCAAGTCGTTCTGCAAAGCTGACCGCATGGTAAATGTCTTGTCATTAGCTTGCATACCGCTTTCGGTTAATGTCAATACCTGCTGCCAGTCTGCACTTGTCATTTCAGACACTTCTTTGTTTACCACTAAATTGCGCGCTTTGTAAGTGTTGATATTCCGAATCCATTCCTGGGGAGATACCGCACCGCCTTTGCCTGCGTTTGTGAAAGAAGGAATAATCGAAGTGAAGAAATCATTATATGCTTCGCCGCCCTGCATACCGTTGAGTACGCTAATTGCCTGATCAAAATTACGGTTGGCTTCAGCGATTATTTCCTCATGTGTCACGAAGTCACTATTCGTCTCGTTGAGCGTATTGGCAATAATACCCGCAATATAAAGTGAGCCGATCCTAGAATAGGCAAAGCCTTTCCACCAATACGCCCATGCACGCAATACATTTGTTTTCATCTCGCCGCTCGCAGAAAAACTCAAATTCGGGTCTTCCAATGCCGCAAGAATCAGATTAGCCTGGTTATTTACCAAATACATAGCTTGCCATTCGTATTGCAGCGCATTATCTTCACCGAAAGCTCTACCGTTACGGTTAAGCACTTCATCGACTTGTGAACCACCCTGGGGCGGTGTAAGCACTGTTCCATTACTCAATGTCATAGAGGTCGGCTGATTAAGCCAACGCCAGCCAAAATTTCCGACGGATGCAAAATAGGCATCACCCATTAAGTCGTGATTTTGCAATGCGAGCCACCAGTATTCCAAACCAAATTTATCATACACGCCCAATGCGGCACGCCGTATGCCTTCCTCCGTTTGCAGGGATGCCATACCCGGACTGTTTGGATTGACCAAATCCAGGCTGTCTTTATTACACGCACTTGCTCCAATTACCATTGCAAAGGCAAGTGACAAATATTTCATTTTTTTCATAATGTCTTCTGTTGTCAAATTATACATCTTACAGCCCAAGCATCACACCAAACTGAACGCTCCTAACGTTCGGGAACGAATGCAAATCCAACCCTCTTCTTGTAGCACTGTTAAATGATGCAGATGCTTCCGGGTCAATGCCAGTGTAGTTGGTGATGGTAAACAAATTCCTTCCCGTCACTGATAACTGAAGGTTTTTGAATACATTGGTATTCTTTAACAGATCGGTAAAGTTGTAAGATATTGTCAAATCACGCAGCCTCAGGAAACTTCCGTCTTCAACAAAATAAGCATTGTTTTGGTTGGTATTGTACAAACTGTTGTAATAGTTTACATATGCACCGCTCTGACCATTCACAGTAATCGCCTTGTCTAGGTCAGCATGTAAATAGTCACGGTACAACCATTGCTTGGTCTGATTATAGATATCGTTTCCAAAGTACCAATCCAACTGGAAGCCGACGTTCAGGTTTTTATACAACGTCAGATTATTCAGAAAAGTAGCTGTAAATAAAGGGGTAGGGTTCCCTATTTCAACATTTTCTGATGTGAACCGCACCGCTTTCGTACTCTTATTGACTACGATACCGTTAACCACCTCGAAGTCACCTGCTTGTGCCTCAGGGATATACCTTTCTCCATCTGCATTCGTTTCATCGATGCTGCTCAATGGCTTATATCCAAAGAACGTAGATACCTGAGCACCTTCACGTAGAACAAACTGACCGGAACCACCCGATCCCAAAATAATATCCTTGCCGTTAGAAATCTGATCTACAACGGTTTTGCTGGCACCGAAACGGGTTCCGAATGTCCAGTTTACATTGGGCTTGTCCAACACATCGAGGTCGAGTGCTATCTGGATACCGTCACTCTTCAAGGTAATTGCGTTGTCAAAAATACCTGTTGCACCCGAAGATGGCGGCAGGTCGATCGTTCTAATCACGTTTTCGCTCGTCCTGAACCAATATGTCGTATTGAGCGTCAAACGCTTAAACCAGTCACCGTTACTGAGCCTTGCACCCAAATCAAATCCGAACTCTGTTTCATAAGACGATTGCACCTGGAGGTTCGGGTTCCTAGCGGTAGATTCAAGGGCTAAAAATCCGGAAGTTCCGATATTACCCTGTCCCAAGGTGATTTGCCGTGCATAAAAATCCGGTTGTGTACCCGCAGCACCATATGCACCACGCAGTTTCAACTCATATAAGGAAGAAGAATTGATCAGATCAGCCACATTGAAGTAGGCGTCTGCACGGGGGAATACAAACGGCTTGAAATCCGCACCACCAAACGTAGACGCATAGTCAACACGTAGTCCGCCGGATACACCGAACAGCGAACCATAATCGATACGCTGATTAACTAAATAACCATACGTAATGAATTCGCCAATAAATTCATCTACAGACTGTTCATCGCCTGAACGGAGTGTGTACGGCGGAAACGCAGCAAAACCCGATGCTTGGGCTGTTATCCTGCTTTCATCGGTTTTTCTCCAATCAAACGCGAGGTGTGTACTGGTTTGGATCGGCAAGTCAGAGCCGAAGTCTTTTTGAAAATCAGTCCTGATAAAGGCACTCAGCAATGAGTTCTGATAAGTATCATTGTCATTCCGATGCATGAGTGCACCGGTCGTGGAGGGGATTTTGGCCCCCGGTGTTTGCACATCTTCTTGGTACTTGACAAAATCGGTATAATCAAACCGGGTATTGTCAATACCGTACTTATAGTCCAACTCCAAAAAACGTTCGAACTTATAGTTAAGATTAAAGTTCTGTACAATCCGGTTGGTAACACCCGTCAATGGATTAAACTGCTGCGTGTAAAACGGATTTACAGAGTTCGAATTCTCGGGATCGGCAACGTAATGTCCATCAGCATTCTTGAAGGTCAGATCCCAATATGGCTTTGCCAACGAGGCCGAGCCGATACCACTGTAGATGTTATTAGCACCTGTAACCCCTCCGGTTGTATTATTGCCATGTACCAATTGCGTAATGCTCCGCACCGTGAAATTCTTGAACAGCTCGGCACCCAAATTGGTAGAAACATTGTACCGTTTGTTTTTCCCATAAACAATACTTTGTTGATTCAAGTGGGACAGAGTGACAGCGTAATCAATTGCATCTCCACCGCCGGCAATACTTACGTTGGTATTGTGCGTTAATGCGTTCGATATAAACAATTGCCCCAAGTGGTCATAAGTTTGTTCCATATAAGGCTTATCGTTTTTCAATTCGCCATCGATGGTCGGGTTACCTGGGATTGACCATCCGCCATTATCGTCTCTTACGATCCGATTTCCAGATGCATCCAGGATATACCCTTGCGCATCTACATTGTATCGATGTTTTTTTGCAAAATCCAGGTTACCTCTAAGGGCATTGTCAAAGGAAGCCCTCGAATTAATGGTGATTGACGGGCGTTGCCCTCTTTTCCCCCGCTTGGTGAAAATCTGGATTACGCCATTTGCACCCTGAGCTCCGTATATCGTTCCCGCTGCCGCACCCTGGATCACTTCCACACGTTCAACGTTGGCCAAATCCAGATCGGAAAGACGCGAAGAAACGTTTTGGTCAGACCCGATGGTCGAACCGCCTGCATTGATCTGCACGCCATCAACAAGAATCATAGGTTGTGTTCCCTGCAGGGTATTGATTCCACGCAGTAAAATCGACGCCTGTTGCCCAGGCTGGCCAGAAGTTGCAGATATCTGTGCACCAGCAATTTTACCGACGAGCGCTTGGTCCAATGATCCTTGGGGTGCCTGCGGTAAATCCGAAGCATCCAGAGACTCAACAGCTATCGCCACCCGCTTACGCTCAGTGGCAACACCAACACCTGTCACCACCACTTCTTCCAACGTCGTGGCATCGGTGCCTAGGGCAACCGTTACGTAGTCACTGGACTCGATGTTAACCGTTTGGGAAACGTATCCCAAATAACGAAATTCCAGTGCCTTTACGGTAGAGGGGACTGTAATCGAAAATGTACCCAGTCCATCGGTTTGACTGGCTACGCTTGCGCCAACAGCTAATACGGATACACCAGCAATCGGTTCACCATCGTCTGATGACGTAACCCTCCCGCTGATTCTCCTGTCTTGGGCATACGCCGATCCGATCAGCAGTACCCCCAACATAAAGAAACATAGTAATTTTTGTTTCATGCGTTTGTGAATTTGGTTAAAAAATAAAAAATTGAGAATAATATCATTTAACCACAGCGACCTACTCGCCGGGTTTAATAATAAGTGAATAAAATCTTAACTGAAATTGTGACACCGCCAATGATACGGGCGCCGCAAATTTCTCTTCGAACATTGTCTTCACGTTAACCTAAGGTGCAACGCAACAATCCTAAGCCGAAAGGCTGGCTTTAATATACCAGCACCAATCCCACCAAATCAATCTGATTCATCAGGCAAACGATTTATACAGTAAATCAGTGAAAGAATCCAATCAATGCGTGCTTAAAAATGTGCTTTATGTGTGTCTAATTCTATCGCTTCTGCAAAAATACGATGTTTAGCCATATAATCAAATTATCAATAGCAAAAAAGTTAAAAAATGTTAACGCTATGGGGCCGTATTCGATAAAGATTTTGTTACTTTGGTAATAAAATTCAAAAGAAAGCCATGAGCGCAAAAACCATTTCCATCATCGTACTGACCGTGTTGGTTACCGTCATCTTAATGAAAAATATGGACGAAGTGGACTTCTGGATATTCGGCACGCGATCTGTCCCGAAGCTCGCCGTACTGGGTACAATGTTCTTTATTGGTGCAGTGGTAGGGTTCTTGGTGGGCCGGCGGCCCAAAAAGAAGCATCTTGACGAGCAATATGAAACCGACGACCCTTCTTTTGAGGTAAACAAACCGCTAAGCCAAGACGATAACGACTACATCAACTAGGTAGCCTGAACGTAAACCGGTGCAAGCCGCCCCCATACCGGTAGGTCAGTTCAGCGCGGTGCAGCTGGGCAATGGCTTTTGCCACAGCCAAACCAAGACCCGTAGATGTGGAACTGTCTGACGACCGGTAGAATCGCGCGAACATCTTTTCCGCGTCCAATGGCTGCGCAGCCCCCGTATTCGCTATCTCAAAGCGATCAGCCTTCACCACAATCCGGATCTGTCCGCCATCATGGTTATGCACAACGGCGTTCTTCAACAGGTTGGTGATCAACACATCGGCCAAATCCGGATTGAAATATCGCACCAACGGGGCTTCGTCGGTAATCTCCACGTCGATGTGCCGGTAGTGAAGCAGCTCGGAAAAATCGGCTACCTGCTGCTGCAGCCGGGCATTGAAATCAATCCGTGCTTCTGCAGCAAACTGCCGGTTTTCGATTTTAGAAAGCAATAGCAACGATTTGTTGAGCCTGGTCATCCGCTCCAGATAATGAATAGCATTAGCCAGTTGCTGCGCATCATCGCCCTGCGACTGCTCCAGCAGTAGCTCAAGTTTGTTGATGGCAATTGCTAAAGGTGTCTGTAGCTCGTGTGAGGCATTCTCAAGGAACTGCTTCTGCTGCTGGAAAACCGCAATGTTGGCCCTAAGTAATTCAGCCACGGTATCGTTCATGTCTTTAAACTCAGCCACTTTGGTTTGCGGCGGGTTGAACGTTTTGTCTACACCCAGCTTAAACCCACGCAACTCGTGCTGCAGCCGGTAAAACGGGCGCCAGATTTTGCGCAACACCCAGTTATTAATGATAAATGCGCTCGCAATCACTGCTACGTACAGCCACACCAGGGCGTGGAGCAAGTCGCCCAGCAAGTCCTCACCCTCTACCATGGAGGCTATGATCTTCAGCTCGTAGTACTGTTCATCCGGCGTGGAGAAGTAGGTGGTGAGCATACGCACCACCTCATAGTCTTCATCATACTCCATATACATCGATGTATCGCGGAAATCTTCGGTGGCCTGCAATGCAATGTCGCGGGGAATGGGCCGTATGGCATAATTGCTCTCATCGAAGCGGTTCTTCTGAAGCAGGGTCGAATCGCGCGACGCCTTTTTGATGATGAGCATCTTATAGTTTTCCAGCCCATCGTCGATGCTGTCGTAGACCTCATCCATCATGCTGAAATAGAAGACCACTGCCCAAATACTCAGGATGAAAATCAGCGAAGCAGAGAGGTACAGCAGCGTATGGTTGAGCAGCTTCATCTACACGGTCAGCTTATACCCCACCCCGTATATGGCTTGGATTTCTAGGTTGGCTCCGTGATTTTTGAGCTTTTTGCGGAGGTTCTTTATCTGGGAGTAGATGAAATCGAAGTTATCTGCGTTGTCCATGTGATCGCCCCACACGTGCTCGGCCAGTGCAGATTTATAGATAAGCCGGTTTTTATTTACCACGAAGAAAGCCAGGATATCAAATTCCTTGCGGTTAAGGTGCACTTCCGTACTATCCACGCTCAGCGTGCGTGAGTCGAAATCGAGCTGCATATTGCCTAGGCGTACAATGTTGCCCCCGCCCAGCGCTTTGCGGCGTAACACCGCCTTGATGCGGGCGTTGAGTTCAGCCAGGTGGAATGGTTTCGTCAGGTAATCGTCGGCACCGAGCTCAAGCCCTTCGAGTTTATCATCCAACGAATCTTTGGCAGAAATAATGATGACGTTATCGCGCTTTTGCTTTGACTTCAGCTCCCGCAAGAGGTTAAGGCCGTTCCCGTCCGGCAACCCGACATCAAGCAGGATGCAGTCGTAATCATAAAGCGATATTTTTTCGGTGGCTGCCTGGAAACTGGCAGCAACCTCCACAATATACTGTTCCTTATTGAGGAATTGGGCTATGTTATCGCGCAGCCCCTTTTCGTCTTCAACAATGAGCAGTTTCATTTCCGTTTAATACACGCTTCCCTTTGCGGCTTCCAGCGTATTCTTCAATAGGCCCACAATGGTCATCAGCCCCACCCCACCCGGCACCGGTGTGATCCACGACGATTTCGGGGCCACCTGATCGAAGTCGACATCACCGTATAGCTTATAGCCCGACTTGGTGAGGCTGCTGGTTTCGCGGTTGATGCCCACATCGATAACGATAGCACCTTCCTTAACCATATCTGCCGTGATGAAATGCTTCTTCCCGATGGCCGCCACAATGATATCGGCCCGCAGTACTTCTTCCTTGATGTTTTTTGTGCGGCTATGGGTCAGCGTTACCGTGCAGTTGCCCGGCGCCGCATTGCGTGCCAGCAGGATGCTCATGGGGCTCCCCACGATGTTGCTGCGCCCCACCACTACCGCATGCATGCCGGTGGTATCGATGCCATAGTGATCCAGCATCAACATAATGCCGTAAGGAGTGGCCGGGATAAAACAGGGTAGGTTACGCTGCATGCGGCCAAGGTTTATCGGATGGAAACCATCCACGTCCTTACGGTAATCGATGGCCTCGGTAATACGGTCGGCGTTGATGTGCTTAGGCAGCGGAAGCTGCACGATGAGCCCATCGACCCCGCGATCCGCATTGAGTTCTTTGATTTTCGCAATCAGCTCCGCTTCCGTAATGCTTTCTTCGTAGTGGATATTGGTCGATTCAAAGCCAACGAGCTCACAGTTGCGCATCTTGCTTGCCACGTAGGTCTCGCTGGCTCCGTCATTACCCACCAAAATGGCCACCAAATGCGGCCGCCGGCCGGTGGATACCAGAAATGAAGCGGCTTCCCGTTTGATATCTTCTTTAATC
The DNA here is from genome assembly GCF_025460835.1 of Parapedobacter soli. Classification (GTDB taxonomy): domain Bacteria; phylum Bacteroidota; class Bacteroidia; order Sphingobacteriales; family Sphingobacteriaceae; genus Parapedobacter; species Parapedobacter soli. The sequence continues at coordinate 118,146 of NZ_JAMXAY010000006.1, forward strand.
GCTGCTGATACCAGCTTTCCGTCGAGTAATTGCATAGTCAGTACTTAGTAGTTAGTAATTAGTAATTAGCCTCACCAACGTGTTATTAGCTTATCATTCAACTTTTCAGCCCGGTTAAGGCGAGCAAAGAAATCTATGTACTCAGTACTAAATACTCAGTACTCACGTCAATCCAATTTCAGTACCGCCATGAATGCCGACTGGGGGATTTCCACGTTGCCCACCTGCCGCATGCGTTTTTTCCCTTTCTTCTGTTTTTCCAGCAGCTTCCGCTTACGGGAAATATCACCACCGTAGCACTTTGCGGTTACGTCTTTGCGCAATGCGCGTATATTCTCGCGGGCAATGATCTTAGCACCAATCGATGCCTGGATAGCTATTTCAAATTGTTGCCGCGGCAGGAGTTCTTTTAACTTCTCACATATCTTCTTGCCGAAGTCGTACGAATTGCTCCTGTGGATGAGCGACGACAGGGCATCTACCGGCTCTCCGTTCAGGCGGATGTCCAGCTTCACCAAATCCGACTGGCGGTAACCGATCTGATGGTAATCGAACGACGCGTACCCCTTGGAGATTGTCTTCAGTTTATCGTAGAAGTCAAATACGATCTCACCCATGGGCATCTCAAACACCAGCTCCACACGGTCTGCCGTGAGGTATGACTGATTCACGATGATACCGCGTTTCTGGATACATAATGACATGACCGGCCCTACGAACTCGGCTTTCGTGATGATGTTTGCCTTAATATAGGGCTCCTCCACATACTCCAGTTTGCTCGGATCGGGCAGATCAGAGGGGTTGTGCACGATCACCTCTTCATGGCTTTTGGTCAGATAGGCTTTGTACGACACGTTGGGCACTGTGGTGATAACGGTCATATCGAACTCGCGTTCGAGCCGCTCCTGTATGATTTCCATGTGGAGCATCCCCAGGAACCCGCAGCGGAAGCCGAAGCCCAGGGCGGCCGACGATTCCGGCTCGAACACGAGCGAGGCATCATTGAGCTGCAGCCGGTGCATGCTCTCGCGGAGCTCTTCGAAATCTTCTGTGTCGACCGGGTAAATCCCGGCGAACACCATCGGCTTCACTTCCTCAAAGCCCTTGATGGCTTCTTTGCTCGGGCGGGCGGTATGGGTAATCGTGTCGCCCACCTTTACCTCGCGGGCCTCCTTGATACCGGAGATGATGTAGCCCACATCGCCCGTGCGGATCACGTCTTTGGGCACCTGGTTCAGCTTCAACGTGCCGATTTCGTCGGCAATGTACTCTTTGCCGGTGGCGATGAACTTCACCTTGTCGCCTTTGCGTATTTCGCCGTTCTCGACTTTGAAATAGGCCATGATACCGCGGAACGAATTGTATACCGAATCGAAAATCAACGCCTGTAACGGCGCATCCGGGTCGCCCACGGGCGCGGGCACCCGCTCCACGATGGCATTGAGGATATCCAGCACGCCCAACCCGGTCTTACCCGATGCGGGGATGATGTCTTCCCGCTTTCCACCGATCAGCTCTACGATTTGGTCTTTTACCTCCTCGGGCATTGCACCCGGCAGGTCCATTTTATTCAGCACGGGGATGATCTCCAGGTCGTGCTCGATAGCCAGATAAAGGTTTGATATGGTCTGTGCCTGGATGCCCTGCGAGGCATCTACGATAAGCAGTGCTCCTTCACAAGCGGCAATGGACCGCGACACCTCATACGAGAAGTCGACGTGCCCCGGCGTGTCGATGAGGTTCAGCACATATTCCTGGCCATCCTTGATGTAGTTCATCTGGATGGCGTGGCTCTTTATGGTGATGCCCCGCTCGCGCTCCAGATCCATATTATCCAGCAACTGGGCCTGTGCCTCGCGTTGCGTAATGGTGTTGGTATACTCCAATAAACGGTCGGCCAGGGTGCTCTTCCCGTGGTCTATGTGCGCAATGATACAGAAATTGCGGATGTGCTGCATACAAATCGACTTCAAACGGCAAAGATAGGTTTTTGACAGGATATTTTGGATAGCAATGCTATTTTGCCAAGGGCAAATGGATTTTAATTCATCTTCTGGTTCATCACTTGGCCGACAATATCAGCCTGTCTAATTTCTCCGTTTATGCCAAATTGGGCTCGCGGCAGGGCGGTTCGCCCTGCACTGCGACTATTCTCGCACCTGCGCAAAACGATAGCTTGTACCACAACCCATTACGCAATACGCTGCGTTTCGGCCTGCTTTACGGGTGGTAAACGCTTTGGTCGTTGCCTTAATGCCGGATGACAACCTGCCGTTTCTCGACCTCACCGTCTTTGTGGATATGCACGAAATAGGTGCCCTCAGGTAGACCTGCCGTTTCAAACTGTGTTTTACCATCTTTGCTTGCACCACTGGCCGGATCGTCTTCCTGTTCCCATATCAGCAATAGGTCTGGAAAATACACAAAGGAGAATTCTCTTTTTTGGAACAACTTAATGTAAGAAAGGCTAAGTTTAACAGCCGTAATCGACCCATGTAAAAAAACGGCTCAACGTTCTCCGACAATACGGAGGCATTGTTCGATTAGCGACTTGGCCACGCGAAAATTAGTGCGCTGGACACGACCAAGATAGGGACGAAGTTCGGTGATGACACCCTCTTGCCTGGCCATAATCAGGAGGCCTAATGTGCCCTTGAGAGTGAACCCAATCTTTTGGGCAAATTTGCGGGCTTTCATATCATCGATAACGAGAAGGTCAGCGTGTATTTCATCAGCCAAAACAAGGGCACTGGCTTCACCACGGTCAACTTTACCAAGATAGGAATGGAAGGTTTTTCGGTTTGTGACGGGTTTGACAATTACCCATTCGGGAAGCGGATCACCGAATTCCTCTGCGATCTCAGGTGTGGTGAAAACCGTGGTGAACAGTTCTTTCAGCACATCCAGAGCGTCGATTTTAGTAAGCAGGATGAAACAGCTGGTGTCGGTGATAACAACCTTATTTTCGCCCACGTTCCACTATTTCCAGGTCCTCACGCAAGGCGGGCTCTAAATAATGGATACCATAATCCACTAGGATTTCAGCGAAATCCCATTTCTTCATACCAGCCATCTGGGCGGCCTGCCCCAACGTCAACTTATCCGATTCGTATAGTTTGGCTGCGATGAAACGGACAGTATTCTGTCGATCCTTTTCCAGGGATGCAGGCACCTTGAGTGTCAAAGTATTCATGCCGTAAATATACGGAATTTTGGTAATACAATGTAATACGATGGCAGGATGAAAGCGGAAATGCCGACCACGTTACGCAATACGCTGCGCTTCGGCCTGCATTACGGGTGGTAAACGTTTTGGTCGTTGCCTCAATGCCGGATGACAACCTGCCGTTTCTCGACCTCACCGTCTTTATGGATATGCACGAAATAGGTGCCCTCCGGTAGACCTGCCGTTTCAAACTGTATTTTACCGTCTTTGCTTTCACCACGCCGTTGCGCACGGCCGGAACCGTCATAGAGGATGACGGTGAATATAGTTTCCTGGCCTGTCAGCTGCGCCTGCCCGGAAACACCGTCATCTCCCACCGATATGGTAAGCGTTTCGTTAGCTGGATTGGGGTAGACGCTGAACATACTGCCTCCGGTGCTGCAGAAGAAAGACAGTGGATAGTACTCGGTTGACCAGCCACAATCATTCTGGGTAAACACCTTGACGTCATATAAACCCGGAGAGGGGAAGCTGAGCGCATGGTGGTGGTTGCCGTATTCAACGTGCGTGTAACTCCCCGGCCCGCTGATCTCGAAACGGTAGAGGTGCCCGCCCAAGGCGCCATCGGGCTGCATGTAGATGGCAAGCGGCACGAGCGTATTGGGTGGCACGGTCATCGATCCGTAAAGTATCTCTTTAATCTGGGCATAGCCCGTCCAGAATTGCCGCTGTACCTGCATATTACCGCATGCCGTTGCCAGTGTAACCGTAAGCGTCACCTCGCCGTTGAAGCTGCCTGCCTTAGTCACCGTCCGCGAATTGCCGCTCCCGGAAAAAGTAACCGCTCCGGAAGGTGATGCGCTCCATCCCGTCACGGTAGCCCCCGTAGGCAGGTTGGAAATGGTGTAGGTCTCGGAAGTGCAGAGCAGATCGGGGCCAACAAGTGCAGTAATCGAATTATTTGGTAAATCGTTGCCAAGGTCATCAATGATAAGCTGTATTGGTACGCCTCGATTAGGGCAATCAGCACAATGATGTAATGCAACCACCAAATTGTCACCATACGCAATTACGGGTGATCCCGAGGAACCACCACGTGTATCAGCAAAATATCCCACATCGTTATAGCTTGAGGATGAACACCCCGGCTCCGAAAGTGATTGTATACGGGCAAATCCTCCAGCGTCATTAGGATGACTAGAAAACAATGCAATTCTCTTTCCCCAACCTGAAGGGTGTTGGGGTACATATATACGTTCGCCTAATTGAGCACCCTCCGGCCTAAGTCTAAGAAACCCATATGTACCCGAAACATTTGTGGGAAGTCGCAACAATGCATAATCGAGATTGACATTCACTCGTTCTAAAGTCGATGAAGTGGCTTCAATTACACCTGGACAACCAAACCAAGTATTGCAGTTTGATGTGCAATTTGTGCCTTCAGCCATAAATTCGATAGTGGTATTATTTGCGTCACTTTGATTAGCTACACAATGTTCGTTCGTAATTAAATGCCCTTCATCCCCCAAAAGCCATCCGGTACATGCGAAGACGCCATTTATCAACAATCTCGCCACCGCTCTCGAATTATCATATACACAGGGCTCCGCGGTTTGATAACAAATAGCATTTTCACTGTCATCACTTCCACAAATAGCTCGTGGCGCGAACGACAACGTATCTGCAGAAAATCCCTTGGCTATTTTGTCTATTTCATATCCAAAGGCTCCACTGGAATTTCTACTGTATATTTCTATGACCGCATCTTCTCCATAAATATGTATACTCCAAAAGTTATTTTCTTTGGCTTCAACCTCTGCGTAAGTATACTTCCAATGTCTCGTATTTTCAGGATTTCGAACGATTAAATAATCCCCGTCCCTTATTTCAATCTTACTAAAATGAAAAGCGATGTAACTCGCTCCTTTTTCATAAAAATTCTGTTGCCAGACCAGTTTCTCCTGTCCTTCGAAATTGGCGGGATACGGATGCGGACTGGAAAAGGATTTATAGACTTCCTCACCGACTTTTTCTGGCATAATGTTCTGTCCATATGCCAAGCTATGAACAACGAGTACCAATAGTAGAGTCCTTTTCATAATCAGAATGGTTGCTAGTAATTATATAAAATAGCAGTAGGCCACCCCATTATGTTGAGGCGGATTTCGTTTTTACCTGTTACTTGGATGTTTTTCAAGTCAAAACTGACTTTCTTCGTGATCGAAGCTTCGCAAGGATCATTGTCTTTAAGTATTAGCTTTAAATTTCGTTCCAACAGTTTTGGATTTCCATCTTCATTCGAATCAACTAAAGATGTAACAATACTGCCACAACCTCCACCATACCTGATAACAATATGAAGGCAATCATCAATGATACTAACCTTAGCGAAATCAAATTCATCTCCTTGACCGCTCAGGAACAAAGATTCATCAAAGGTTATAGACTTGCATTGGGGCTGAAAAATACTGTGTTTTTTTCCACAGCTTAAAAAAATAAATAACACTAATGTAGTCGTACAGAAAGCTAATCCCGCTGATAGAAATTGTAACCACATTTTACTATTAAAAGTATCCATGTCCGTATAGGTTTTATTAATCAATAACTAGTAAAGTGACCCGGCTAAAAACGAAAAGCATCGGTCAATGTTGCTTTTAGAACAACCTGAAATCGCGAATACGACAATGAGCGCTAGCATTACCGATTTCGGGGGGAATTATATCAATATATCCTCCTTCTACCTTTAAAAAATACAACGACATCAATGTCTGCCCCGGATTGTATCCCGCATTTCCCTCTCTGTCTGCTGTGGAAACGGTACTCCCTCTAGCCACAATATCTAAGGTGTTCCCAAAAGCGCTTCCCGGGTCGCAAGTGGCACACCAAGGATCACAGGGGGTAGCCTCTGTGATAATGTCTGTCCTCCCCGACCGTATACCGCAGCGATCAATGGCCCCCACATTTAATATCAGCGGGTTACTGTTCGCGGGGTAATTGGAAGTTGCTGAATTGTTGTTGCCGCTGGCAAACACGATAATCATGCCACGTCCGTCTCGTCCTAAGGTAAGTGCATTATCTATGGCATCGTCCAAAAAAGACGATTGCAAATCATCATGGCCCCATGAGCAGTTTATTATATGTACGCCATTGCTTCGGGCGAAATTGAACCCGTCCGCGAGATGCTGGGATGTATTTGGCGCTAAACTGGAACCCGAAAACAGAAGAATGATTAAAAGGGATAATGGAATGCAAAATTTTTTCATGGGATTTCAAATTAGTTCGTCTTCGTGATATCCATCTCTATCGGATAATTCAAATATTCCCTGGGGATTACCACAAAATAATTCGAACAGGTAATTGCAGCGCAGATTGTATTCTCGATTTCAATCGAATAGATAAGCCGATCGCAATGCAGCCGTACCTGTTGTTTCCGTAATATGCCACAGGCTGAACATGCCCGAACCGCAACCAGATATTCTTTTTCAAAATCTATCCCGTCGAGTACTTCTTCAGAACAAAAATTTAGCTTTTCGACATCTTCCCGGTTGGCAAAAACAATCGCTTGTTCATAATCAATTTCCTCTATTTCTGGATTACAGGGTGTGGCCTCTCCAAACGGTGTCCGGATGGGAATGGTTATTCCATCAGCACATTGAGGTAATTCCGAGCGGTTACAACCAACTAAAGCAATCAGCAGTAGCAAAACAATAATCTCACGGAAATCTTTCATAATTCTTTTTTAATTGAAAATAACAGCTAAAAACGACAGGTATCGGCTCGTAAATGTTAGTATCAACTATATAGCCTTTTGAATTCAATATTCCAACGATTCGTTGGTTTTATTGGTTGGACGTATTTCATTGCCGGAACGCTACACCTAGACCAACATTTGGAAATCGGTTCCGATACCGTTACCTTTACGGTGCATCCATAACAGCTACTAACCATGCGATTGCGCCTCGTTTTATTTGCCTGTCTCATGCTCTGTTCGGTGTTGAGTTACGCCCAGCCCATCCGTACCGACGGCGGCAGGCACAGCGACGTGCGCATCGCCGTACCTTTCCTGCTCATTGCACCCGATGCAAGGGCCGCGGGGATGCAGGCGTGGCCACGCAGCCCGGTGTCCACGCCATGCACTGGAATGCGGCCAAGTATACTTTCGCGCCCCATCGGGCGGGTATCGGACTTTTTTGAAGGAAAAGAAAGAAAATAATTCAGCAATCGAACATGTAGTTCATAGGACGGATATGGGTGAGATATTGGTGTCCAACCAAATTTCCACATCAAGCGGCATAGATCACGGCCGTATTTTTTACTTTCATGGAAGCATAACGTAATGCGGCTCGGATATCCAACTGTTCCAGAATAGGATGTTGCTCTAATATTTCAGCTTCGGTAAGACCGCTTGCCAATAACTCAAGGATATCACTGACCGGAAACCGTAGGCCGTCCTCTCATCAATCCCGGCTTGATCGTAATGCAACTCAATAACTCTTGTTGTTTGGCATCCATAGCAGCTAAAATTTGTTCAAGAAATTTCTTTGAATCCTGTGTGTCTCTAAGTTTACTGTTTTCAGGAATTATAACAAACTTCGCAACACCATTTCATGTTGAATCGATAACCATCGCGGACTCTTGAGCAATTAACCAGCAAAAGTTTAATAAAGCCAGTAACGTGATTACAATTCTTTGCATGATTATTTCAGGTTTATAATTAAAATTTGTCCCCCTTGTGATAGAAACAGTATTTTCCGGTTTGATATTGCCAGTCCCTTGAAGTCGAAACTCTCCCCGCTATCATCTTGAAATATGAGTGTTTTAGTCTGTAAGCCCAAAGGGCTTTGATAGACGTGTGATGCACCCGTACTATAATAGATATGTGGCCCCTGATGCACCGATGCAAAGTACCTCCCTTCGGACAGTTCGCTAACCAATTTCCAGTTTTGGCCCCCATCTGTTGTACGGTAGAGGTTACCATCGTACATGAACGCATACCCATGCTGGTCATCGATGAAATTAAGGTTTGTGGGACCGCTAGGCATATCCGGGAGGCGAAACCATGTATTGCCACCATCCGTAGTTTTTATAAGCGTTCCAGTACCATAAGGGGGGCAATCTCCACCGCAATACACGATATCCAGCCCATATGCATACCCGGTCGTCTTGCTTGTAAACAACTTCACACCGACATTTCCCCCTGGTTGCTCAGGCTGGTATACCGATGCCCACGTTTTACCCATGTCGCGGCTTCTAATAATCCCACCAGACCACGTGACGAAAATTTGGTTATCATGGTAAAGAACATCGGTGTAAGGCAAGATCTGATCAGTGCTCAGCAAGCTATTCCATGTACTTCCCCCATCGGTACTTACACATATTCCACAATGGCCATGTGTATTGAAGGTGGCAAAAACAGTATCTCTAGTATGGGCATACACACTTCTTAAATTGATCGCTACCGAACCATCTATTGAAACAGGAACGTCAAGCCAATTAATACCACCATCTGTGGTTTTCAGTATGAGTGAACTACCATATTTGGGTGAATACGCGGTGCTGATAAACCCCGTATGCTCATCCGAAAAGCTGATATCTGTTGGTTTGGAATCTAGTAAAAGATTAACCTTATCTACTGATAAGAGAACAGCGTCCTGCCCTTTTTTACAGGCTACAGCCAAAAAAACCATAATAATACTGATCATTCTCATAACCCAATAGATATTATATTAGTCAACGGCTAAAAACGACAGGTATCGGCTCGTAAATGTTAGTATCAGCTAATATAGCCTTTTTGAATCCAATTTTCCAACGATTCGTTGGCTTTATTGGTTGGACGTATCTCATTGCCAGAACGCTACACCCCGACCAACATTTGGAAATCGGTCCCGATACTATTACCTTTACGGTGCATCCATAACAGCTGCTAACCATGCGATCGCGCCTTATATCATTCACCTGTTTCGTGCTNGAACGCTACACCCCGACCAACATTTGGAAATCGGTCCCGATACTATTACCTTTACGGTGCATCCATAACAGCTGCTAACCATGCGATCGCGCCTTATATCATTCACCTGTTTCGTGCTCTGCCCGGTGCTGGCATGCGCCCAGCCCATCCGTACCGACGGCGGCAGGCACAGCCACGTGCGCATCGCCGTGCCTTTCCTGCTCATTGCACCCGATGCATGGGCAGCGGGGATGGGTGATGCGGGCGTGGCCACGCAGCCCGGTGCCCATGCCATGCACTGGAATGCGGCCAAGTATGCGTTCGCGCCCCGCCAAGCAGGGGTCGGCCTTTCATTCACACCGTGGCTCAGGCAACTGGCCGATGGCATCAGCCTGTCTAATTTCTCCGTTTATGCCAAATTGAGTGTGCGGCAGGCGGTTCGCCCTGCGCGGTGACTATTCTCGCACCTACGCAGAACGATAACTTGTACCACAACCCGTTACACAATACGCTGCGTTTCGGCCCGCTTTACGGGTGGTAAACGCTTTGGTCTATGGACGAAATACGTACCCTCAGGTAGACCCGCCGTCGGCTATTTCTGGTCGGGGCAGGCGGCACAACACTTTGTCTGAAAACGACATTGATGACAAAAATGGTGGAGGGGTATTTATTGGCATAACGTTAAATTAAAAAAGCGGTTCCTGGCGGTTGTCCCAAAAGCAAATCACCGTTACAACACGGCCATTAACTTTATAAAGGATCGAACAGTTTTTATGTACAATGCATTTCCTGACCTGGGTTTCCTCGATGGCTACCGGATAAAGGAAGGGTGTCTTGCTCAACGTATCCAACGCTTTGGAAACACGGCCCTCAAACTTTAACACAAAGCGCTCTCCTCAACGTTCCATCAATTGTAATGATAATGAATCGTAGGTATCCTCCGCTTCGGGAGTAAATCGGAGTGTGTATTGCATTGGGTTAGTCTAGTTTAGATTAAAGCTGGTCTGCTGACCTTATCGTTTCAAAAAATGTTTCTCTTTGAACGCCTCCAATCCAATGGTCTTGCCTTGAACAGCCTGCTTCGTTCCTCTATCGATACTGGCCATTACATGATCTGGCAACGTACTGAACTGCGGTTCGAAAGGAACCTTCAATGCCTTCAAAACTGATTTAACGGTCTTGAGTTGTTCAGCATTTTCCGGATGAATTATAATCGCTTCCATATTCGTTTGCTTTATGACAAATGTACATTAAATCCTTCGATTACACACAAGCGGATAAAAAT
>NZ_JAMXAY010000060.1 GCF_025460835.1 Parapedobacter soli
AACGTCGCCGTTAGTTCCAGGGATTCATAGTTGTCGCCGCTGATCATGGCCTTCACCTCCTGGCTGCCCGCGGCAGTGCGGCTGTTATTGGTGAAGCTTACCGTAGTACCGGTAGGCTGTGTGCCGACGAGCACCAGCGACTTGGCCGTGCCGTCGTAGGTAAAGCTACCATCGGCCAGCGTTACGCCCGTGATCACTGCCGGAGTAACGGTCAACGTCGCCGTTAGTTCCAGGGATTCATAGTTGTCGCCGCTGATCGTGGCNGCACCAGCGACTTGGCCGTGCCGTCGTAGGTAAAGCTACCATCGGCCAGCGTTACGCCCGTGATCACTGCCGGAGTAACGGTCAACGTCGCCGTTAGTTCCAGGGATTCATAGTTGTCGCCGCTGATCGTGGCTGTGACATCCTGGCTCCCCACCGCCGTGCGGGTGTTTCCGGTGTAGCTTACGCTGGTGCCCTCCGGCAGCGCACCGCTAATAGCCAGTGCTTTGACCGAGCCATCGTAGGTAAACGTACGATCCGTTAAGGTGAGCCCGGTGATGGGTGCCTTTTCGATAACCAGCGCCGCAGACAACGCGTATTCGTCGCCATCAGCCAGGGTCACTAAAGCCGTTACCATATACGAGCCCGCAACAGTGTGTCCATTATTGGTATAAACCACTGACGCGTCATCAGGCATGTTCGATACCATCAGTCGGTGTTCTGTACCATCATAGGTAATAGTCCGGTCTGCAAGCATCGTTACTTCGACAGGCGCAGGCCCGCCGTCAATCACTAAGGTAATCGTAGCCGATGCCGCCGCATAATTGGCGGATTGCTCCGCATTGACGGTAATCGCATACGTACCGGCTTCAACAAATGACTGGGCGGGCGAATAGGTCAATTCCACTTCGTCGTGATTCAACGTGGCCAACGCTGACTTCGGTGTGCCGTCATAAACGTGCTGTTGCACAGCGGCGGCCGTAATCACAGCAGCAGCCCGTTCAATGGTCAGCGTACCGGTAACCGTTTCGGTAGTATATCCCGGACGGGTGACGGTGGCTGTAACGGTATACACGCCGACGTCTACCAATTCGTCGATGTCATAAGCCACCGCCGCATCGTCCGGGAGGTTTTCCACGGCTAACCCATGCGGCTGCCCGTTGTATATTACGGTACGGGAAGGCAAAACGTAATCACCTTGCGCAGAGCGCGGATGGATTACCAATCGTACATTACTGAATGCTGCCGTATAGTTAGCACTTTGCATTGCACGTACCGTGATATCGTACGTGCCGGGCAATGTATAACCCTTGGCCGGGAGGTAATCCAACTCAACTTCATCGTGGTCCAAGCTGGCCACTACGTCTTTCACGTTACCATCATAGATGTGCGTTTGGAGCACCTCTGTGGTGATAACGGGTGTTGCCCGCTCAATCGTCAATGTTCCCTCGAACACGGCATCCGGCTCGCCCGGCATGCTCACCGTGGCCGTTATCGTATACACGCCTACATTTACCGGTCCATTATTGGTATACGACACCTCAGCGCCAGCCGGTAGGTTCACTAGGGTCAGGTGCTGCGGTTCGCCGGTGTACACCACGGTAGCCGAGGGTAGGTGTACGGCTTCCGTGGGAACAATCCGCAGGGTAATCGTTCGCGAAACCGCTGTATAGTTGGGCGTCTGCGGCGCGGTAACAATGATCTGATAGGAGCCCGGGGTTACATAGCCGGTCACCGGTGAATAAGTAAGCTCGGTTTCTTCGTGGTTTAGCGTTGCCGCCACCCCGATTTCGCCGCCGGTATATGCGTAAGTCTGAACAGCATCGGCGGTGATGACTGCCGATGCCCGGTTAATAATCAGTGTTGCAGTCAATTCCACTGGGCTCAGACCCGGTTGTGTCACGGTAGCTGTTACGGTATACGTCCCTACGTCAGTCTGCCCATTCCCCACATACGTCACGGTGGCGTTTGCGGGCAGGTTTTCCACGGCTAAGCTATGCGCGCCGCCGTTGTAGGTCACCGTCCGCGAAGGCAACGACAGCTCGTTGGTCTGCTCAGCAGGCTCGATGATCTGCGTAACCACGAGATCCGCCGCTTCGTAATTTAAACTTTGGTTCACCCTTACCGTGATTTCGTACTCGCCAACGTCCGTATAACCACGGTCTACCGGGTTATAGATCAACGGCGCCTGTGTATGGTTCAATGTAGCCACGATTTGATGCAGCTCGCCGGTATAGGTATACGTTTGGACGGCATCAGCCGTAATCACCGAGGGCGCGCGAATAATGCGCAGGTACCCCTGGTTCACAATGAGGTTGTAGTTATCACCGAACGTGAAGGTCCCTTTTCGCACCGGATAAACCTGCACATTCTCCCCCGGCTCTCTTTCGAATGCGCCGGTCGGCCCATCGCCATCCACCAAGCTCCCATTGGTTACGGCGTAGTTGTAATCTTCCGGGTCGGCCTCGCCGTATACTTTTTGGTGGTCACCGCCAATGGTTATGGCCACATTTCTGGGCGTAATGGTCAGCGTACCCGTCAGCACGGCAGGCTCGTAGTTAGGCCTATTCACCGTGGCGGTAACCGCGTAGGTTCCCGCACCAACATGATCGTTTCCATCGTAGACAATGGTTGCATCGGGCGCGGCCCCGGTCACGAACAGGCTATGCACCTCGCCATCATAGGTGACGACCCTTGACGCCATTTCCAGCGCACCTTGTTGCCCCGGTTCGATGACCACCTGCACCGTTACCGATGCCGCTTCGTAATTGTCGCTTTGCGCAACCGACACTGTCACCTCATGTTCGCCCACGTTGGTAAAGCGATCCGCTGGATCATATTGCAATTCCGCTTCGTCGTGATTCAATGTGGCAGCCACCAGTTTATACCCACCATTATAGGTGTGGGTTTGTACCGCCGAAGCCGTAATTACCGACGGTGCACGAGTGATGGTGAGCGTAGCCGTCATTTCAGCATCCGAATAAATCCCGCCCCCGTCAATATGAGCAGTGACCTCATAAACACCAGCGTCCGTCTGCCCATTATTGGTATAGGTCACGGTCACACCATCGGGTAGTGTCCCCGTCAGCGAGATAGTCTTCGGCGTACCATCATACATCACTTCGCTATCCGTAAAGGCAATGCCGGGCACGTCTCCCGCCCCTGTGGTAAAGCCCCAAACGTCGCTCCAAGCCGTTAACTCCCCGTCTACGATGGCCTGTACGCGCCATGCATATAATATATAATTACCTTGCAGCGAGGTTACTTCCAGGGAGGTTGTCGGCGAATTGGCACTGAAAAAAGGTGAATCGAAATCACCCCCTGCCTCAATCAGCCGCACATGATATCCACTGGCCCCATCAACGGTCTCCCATTGCAACATTACCGGCCTTTCCACATTGTACGCACCGTTGGCAGGAGCAACAAGCACCGGACCATCCGTCACACAATCGGCCGCTTTGTTATCTCCACTGAAAACCCAGTGGCGATCATCGATAAGCGATTGCCGCGCGGCTTTGCCGGCGCAATACGTCAGTTGATCGGCGCCAAAGGGTACATCATCCTGCACATCCTGCTCCGCCCAAGCCATCAAAATCGCATCGTAGTTTGCCGTAGAGAGCCCGGCGCCGTTGAACATCAACGCCATGGTTTCCACATGGGTTACGTCCCATGCGGCTAGCGACTGATTGAAACTGACGGTCTGCTGGAACATCTGTGACATATCTTCGATGGTCGAGACATCCCAATGCCCAATCGGCGAATCAAATGCTCCGGCACCCATCAACATCTGTTTCATCGATGTCACGTTGCTGAGGTCCGGCGCGTCGGTGGCGCTCATTGCCATGTTGGCAGCGCCAGCGAATGCAGCTTCCATGGAGTGCCATGTGATATCCCCCCACTGCACCACATCCAAAATCTTTTGCCGATCGCCTGCATTGTTGAAATAGATCCGCGGGAAATCACCGGATATCCGCACGTTGTACGTCCCCGCTGCCAGATAAGTATGTGTAAGACTGGCCACATCGTCGCCATCCTTCCAGGTGGTTATCGCACCGTCTCCCCAATCGATTGCCATGTCGTAGCCCGTCCCGGTAATCGGAATCGTGAGCTGATCGTCATTAGACGTTCCTTCATTATCCGTTTTCCAGGCAGTAACGAAAGGCCTATACACCGTGCCACTATACTCCAAGGCTCCCATGTCGATCCGGCCATCGTACAAGCGCGCTGCACCTGTCACGTCCCAATCGCCCGCCTGTACCGGATATCCTTCCGTATTGGTCTCCGGGTCACCACTGTTTATGGCTACGCTGGTTGACGTCAGCGAAAAATCACCCTGCTCTGGGTCGGTAAACCGCGGATCGGTGGCCGCTCGCGAAACACCGCCCTGGTATGTGCCCACAATACTGTAGTTGATTGTCGGCGAATTCACCGTATTCTGGTTCACCAAATCATAGTCGGCAGCGCCCCCGGCATTCCCATAGACAATCGAATTGATCAAGCTGAGCTGGCCCGACGAGGTATTCATGATGCCATCTCCCGTATTATTTGGCGATTCATTCTCCGCGACCGTCACATTGGTCAAGGCAAGCACAGACGCCGAATTGTAAATCCCACCTCCATACAAATTGGACGTGCTGTTGTGGTGAATCAACGAATTGCGTACGGTTACAGCGGAGCTGCTATTCACGTATAGTCCACCGCCAGAATTATCTGCGGTATTTTCCGAAAACGTAACGCGTTCGAGGGTAGCTGCACCGCCAAATACCGCCATCCCACCGCCGTCCAATGCATGGTTATCCATCAGCTGTATACCGGTCAGCTGCGGATGTCCGCTTCCCGAAATGTGGATGCCACCACCTCGTGTATGCGCACCATTATTGCGAATGATCAGATTTCGTAATGCCGGGCTGCCATTGATGATATGGATACCACCACCAAGCCGCCTACCGACCGTGCTTCCATTCAAGGCCAACCCACCACCGGAATCGCCTATTTCGCTGGTACCCCCCGTAATGGTAAAACCGTCAAGGGCGGCATCCCCGACATCCCCGGCAGCAATCACCACATGGTATGCATCGCCGTCAGAATGTTGTCCATTGTTATCCAGATCGCCGGATAAAACCGACGTGTTCAGTGTACCTAGTACCCGCTGCGCCAGCTGCTGTTCGTTACCCGCAAAACCACCGTAGAGCTGCACATCGGGCGGCAGCACGAATGCCTTGTCGCGGTTTACCACACCATTGCCGGCGCGATAGGCGGGCCTGTACACCCCTTTGGCAACCCATATCTCTTCGATGGTGGTCAGCGTGCCACTATGGATCAGCTGCAGCGCTTCGGCCAGTTCACCCAGTGCATCGTCCCAATTGGAGCCGGTACCCGTGGCCCCCTGCATCACATATAGGCGCGTTTGTGGCGCATTGGGCTCACCCTGGAACTCATAGGCACCTAAATCGACAAAACCCGCATTGTAGAATCGGGGGTGGCCGTCCAAATCAGTGACGATCGCCGACAGGTCGGGCGTTTGTGTGGCCCCATAGTACGTCCCGATACCATGATCCAACCCCAAGCTCGACGATTGTAGCCGGTAGTTGCCCGCTACCGTTGGCGCATCGGCAAAACCGACAGGAGCTACAAATTGCGGATCGGTTTCGGAACTATTGGAATAACCGAAAGTCGGCAACATTTCCTGCACAAAACACCGATGATGCATGATGATCCGCTTGCCCGCCGGTAGTTCGTAATTAATACCCGAACTGTTTTCCCAGATGATGCTGTTGCGCAGCGTGGGTGCCTTGGCGTCCCCGGTATCGTCAACATCCGAAAGCGAATGGATACCCCCTTTCCCATTGGCATCCAACACGTTTCCGGTAGCCCGGTTTCCGGCAATGGTTACGTTGGTGTATACAGATTCGGACCGGTGGGAAAATACACCGCCGCCGAAGCCGCTGATCCCACTTCCTCCCGTTCCGCCATCCGCAAAATTACCGGCGATGAGTAAATTCGTATAAATCCCTTTCGACACGCCCCGCTCATGGATACCGCCGCCTGCAGCAGCTTGGTTACCACGGATTGAACTATTGGTCATCATCGGGAACGAGCCCTCCAAAAACACGCCGCCGCCCCATACCGACTTATTATTGTGGATATTGACATCGTCGAAGCGGGGCGCGGCAGCATTGCTGATGCGCACACCGCCGCCTTCCAGCCGCAAGCTTGCCGGATTATCCACACCATCTGTCGTATTGTCGGAAATAGCACCCCCGGTTATCTCCGGGTGACACCCATCGATGAACATACCTACCCCCTGCAAGCCCGAGTTGTTTCTGATCGATAGGTTCTCGAACACCGGATTCGGGTTTCCTGCCACCGGCTGCCCCTCCATATAAATTCCTGCTCCCTCCCATGCCCTGTTGAGCTCAATGTGTAAGTTGCGAAGCACTGCAGAACTGCTGTACAAGTAAATGCCTGCCCCTTTGGTGCGGCGCGTATAGGCAAAAAAACTGTTAACGTCGGCGTTTCCCCCCATAATGAGAAAACCATCCAATCCCGTTTCCGCGTTGCCCAAGCGAGAAGTCACCACGTGATGAGCGTCGCCTGCGGAAAGCATGTTGTTGTTATCCAAATCGCCCGAAAGCACACTTGCGTTCGTGCCGACCGTTAGATCCCGGGCTGCCAACGTCACTTCATTCCCGGCAAACCCGCCGTAAATCATCACACCCCGTGGAAGTTCGAATGTCCGGTCCCGGGCGGTAACGTTGGGCGATGCCATGGTATAACCCGATGGCAAGCCGGTCGGTTTATAGATGCCGCCCGCCACCCAGATCTCTCTGATCACGGGATTGGCCGTTGTATTCAGTTGCACGCTCAATTCAATCGCGTCGGACAACTCGCCTAGCGCATCATCCCAGGACGCGCCCGATCCGGTATGTCCCTTGCGAACATACAGACGCCCGTCGTGGAAATCGTCCACGTGTGCAACCGGCATAATGTCTAATCCGATACTCTTTGTCGTTACGGGTAAATGGTTCCGTTCAGCGGCCTGCAATACCAATGGAGCTATAAAGCAGGCGGCGACCAACATCAGCCAGTTAATAACAGCAATACAATTTAACACCTCGCGGTGGCCGTGGTAGTGTTTCGTTTTCATGGTTACGGTATAGTAATTATTCAATACCGCTAAGGTATATGCGATGCGGACTACCGCTATCTACGAATACCCGTAATCAAAAAAAATCCATGAATTCATAGAGGTTCAGGGCTAGGCCGCTGTCAAATGTGCTTTTCGTTTTTGCTGATGATGCTTTTGTCCCAAACCACGTCCCTCTGTTGCGGTACGCTGCGTATGGGGCAGTCCTTCACCCGGCAATAGGAACAGCAATCGGGAATACACGGATCGGCATGGATAAACAACTCCGTATCGGCATGCAAATGGGTGTTGATTAGTTTGTCAACGGCGGACACCTCATCGTGCACCCGGCTCAAGTCGTAATAATTAGGTAGCGTTACGTGGCAATCGATGTGCAGCTCGTGCCCATATCGTTGCACCCGGAGGTTGTGCACATCTATCCATTCGTCTTCGCGGTGCCTTTGCAAGATTGCTGCAATCTCGCTGACCAATTTGGTATCCGATTCGTCCATCAACCCCGCGATGGATTTTCGGAGCAGTTTATAGCCACTCCAAAGGATATATAATCCCAAGCCCAGCGAAAGCACAATATCGATCCACACCATGCCGGTGAAGTACATGACCAGCAGGCCCACCAACAACCCTGACGTACTGTAGGCATCGGTTTGCAGGTGTTTGCCATCAGCTTGCAGGGTTAGCGAGTTGAGCACACGGCTTTGCCGAATCATATAGGTACCAAGGGCAAAATTAGCTACCCCCGTAAAGGCAATCAGCCCCATACCGCCCATCAGGTTACCCACAGGCTCGGGAAAAAAAATCTTATACCCAGCATTACCTACGATAAGCACACCGGCAATAAAAATGAGTCCCCCTTCGAGGAAGACAGAAAAAAACTCCACCTTGCCATGACCATAGGGATGATTGCTGTCTTTCGGCCGCGCGGCAAGGGTGATGCTATAGAATGCAAAGCCAGAGGCCACCACATTAACGATACTTTCCATCGCATCGGTCAGTATCGCATTGGAGTTGGTAAGCAGGTAGGCTGCAAACTTTACCAGCATCAATACGATACCGGTAGCTAGCGCAACACGAATGATGTTTTTCTGTTTGTTCAAAACCCGGGTCGTTTCTGCAAAGGTAGTCAAATTGGTCGTAACAGGTAGAAAATAGACGCGGAAACGGACCCGATAAAAACATCTCCTAACGCTTTGAATAAATAAAAGGAGGCTGTCTCTATGAGACAGCCTCCTTAATTTCTATGATGGAGACCTGACTAATCCAATCCTACTGTCCAGCCTTTTGCCCACTCAGGCACGTCGGTACCAGCACCGGCACCGGTGGCATTTGCATTTTCCGTAAATATAGCGCTTACGTCTGCCGCACTACCATCGGTTTTCTTGCCTTTGGCCTTGGTACCTACATTAACGAACCGCACACCGGTCGCTTTCAAGGAACCATCGCCTACGAAAGAGATGCCTTCATCATGCTCAACATCGAAACCTGTAGCCCAGTTAGCCAGAACCACGTTTTCAAAGATCGCCTTGGTGCCAACACGCAGCTTCATAGCCTGCGGCTCAGGGCTACCGGCATCGCCATTGCCAATCAGCGTTAGGTTTTTGATAGTCGGGTTTGAAATGGGCGTAGCCGTGTGGTTGTTACCGTTGTTATCGGCCTCAATACCACGGTTCCCGTTATTGGTGCGGATACCATACCAGTTTTCACCATTGCCATTCCAGCCTTCTGTCCAGTCGAACAGGTCGTCACCCACTTCGGCTGCGTAATTCGTAACAATCAGGTTCTTCGCATCCACCGTACCACCGAACCATTCAAAACCATCGTCAGAACCTTCGTGGACCTGCACATTCTCGATAACGGTGCCTTTACCCACACCGAAAAGTGAAAGCCCATTAAATTCTTTCTCACTGTTGTACGCAAAACCGGAATATTCAATCCGCAGGTATTTAACGGAACCGGAATTATCATTCACGTTGGAGCCACCGTAGTCTAGGTCGCCCACTTCCGATTTTGCCGTTTCACCCTTATTAATAGGTGCAGCCCCACAAAGTACAAGACCACCCCAAGCTCCGGGTGTTTGCTTCTGCGAGGTGAACACAACCGGGTTACTAGCAGTACCCTGTACATCGATCTGTGCACCGCGCGAAATCCCGATATACCGGACTTGCGAATGCTGGTCTGCTGCTACTTCGGTAGCTTCTACCTTAACACCGGCCTTGATAACCAGCTTGGCTCCTTCTTTGACAACCAGTGCGCCGGTAAGCTTATAGGTTCCTGATTCAAGGACTACCTCACCTTCGGTGATTTCACCTTTTAGGTCGTCGCGATCGACAACGAAGCTCTTATCCGGCTCCGGTTCGGGATTTTCATCGTCGCTGCACGAGGTCACAACCACGGCACCCATCAGTGCGACGATACCCACCATCCATCTAAACGTCTTTTTCATTTCCATGTTCATTCTTTTTATATCTCTGAATTTTACTACAAAGTTGTGTCTTAACGGTAACCTATCTGTTAAGTGAATGTGATTAAATCGTTAATCGGCTTTATCAATGAATCAGAACCGATAATTCAACCCCAGTGTGAAGAATCGTCCTTTTTGATAGGTAAATACAGGCACATGGCCACTTGCATTCTCCTGTACCCTACGATACTCCGGATCGAGGATATTCCGTACCAGTAAGTCAACACCTACACGCCGATTGATTTTGCTCCGCACAATGAAATCGAGCGTACCTACACCGCGGTCTACAAGATTCCCCTTTTGTTCGTTGCCCAATGCATAGATCTTATCCGAAAAATAGGAGTAAGCAACGGTTGCCATAACGTTACCATCTTGTTGCCAACGCTTCGAGTAGGTCAGGTCGGCATTGACCAGCAAGTCCGAAGCTCCGGCAAAACTGGAACGGGTATGGGTAGGCCGCACATCAAAGGCTGTTTCGCCTCGAACTTTGTCAATATCAATCTTCTGATCGGTATTCATGTAGGCAACATTCAAACCCACCGAAAATAAGTTCCGGTCACGGTCCCAACGGATGACGTCTTTCTTTAGTTCCAGTTCCACGCCAACGACCGTACCGGCTTTGCCTATATTGACGTAAGAAATATCATTGGCAGTTGCAGCTACGTTGATTTCACTGATGGGGTTCTGGATGTACTTACCAAAGGTCGACAATGATACCAGTTCTGACGATGACGGGAAAAGCTCCCATTTAAGATCAAGGTTGTAATTGTCCGACGGATATAGGTGTGGATTACCACGGCGCGGCACCGTACCATCGTCATACACGAATGGTGCGCGCTCCTTGAACTGGGGTAATGTGTACGTTTTGCTGGCGCCCAGACGGAGGTTCTGCTTTTCACTCAATTCGTATTTCAGATTCAAGCTGGGCATGAATGGGGTTTTGGTCAGGGCATTGCTGTTACCCGGATCGAAATGAGTGACCCATTCAACGTCTTGGCGGATGTATTCATACCTGGCACCCACAACGGAAGTCAGACGATCGGTCAAATCGTACTCTAAACTAACAAAACCAGCATGCGTCTGTTGATCGCCAGAATAAGTCTGCGGCGATTCGCCGAAAAACGCACCAATAGAGAATAAATCCCGCTCATAATTTTCCTGATTGTAAAAGGCATCCAGATTATTCGGGTCAACGATCGACATCCGGTCGTTAACTTCGAAATTGAACTGAATCGATTCGAAATCACGTTTTTTGATACGTCCTTGATATCCCACACGGAGTATACCCTCTGGCGCGTCGGCATTGCCGAGTTTATAACTGCCGTTTAGGTTAACGGCAAATTCATTTTCGCCCAACCGTTGATTAAAGCGGTTATTATCGGTATCCGTACTTTGCGCGTTCACGTAGCCTTGCCCGTCAATGAACCGCAACGTGTTCTGTACCCGGTCAGGCATAGCATAAGCCACATGGTTTGCCGATACGCCCCAATCCACATCGATCCGGTCGCTCAGCTGGTGCACACCCAATAACTGATTGACGAACAATCTATTTTGGGCATAGGATCCTAATCGGCGTAAGCCGGTACCGCCTTCGGTAATGTCCCTGAAATATCCATTGTAATTATCATTCCACTGATTGCTGCTGTTTACAAACAAGAAATTATAGGATACCTTATGCTTGGGATTGAGCACGTAACCAACATTCAGTAACCCGGTGGTGTTGGTTTTGTACCCAAAGCGTTCCTGGTCGGCCCACCGTATCCGTGCACCTTGGGCACTGACATCGCGATTGATACCTTGGCGGTATTCGAACCCATTTCCGAAACTTGCCGTAGCGAAGAAATTGAGCCGCCCTTCATTACTTACATTGAACGACTTGCCGCCGACTAACCGCACATCGGCCGGGTACGGGCTACGCGACACCGGATTGGCGCTGTTGGTAAAGTTAAAACCGCCCAGCGGATTCTGAGGAATAGTATATTCATCGAAGCCCCACTTGCTACCACCCGGAAGCAGCAGAAAGTTATCTGCCCGCGAAACCGCATTAGAGTTTAATGTGGACGACACCGAAACCTCAAACATGCCATTACCGGAGTAATTTTTCGAATAGATATCGATGTTGCCCCCTCCAAAATCGCCGAACATCTTACTGTTATATAGTTTATCAACCGCAACGAATTCAATGATGTCCGTAGAAAACAGATCCAATGCGATATTTTTCAACTCCGGGTCGTTAGACGGTAGTGGCAGCCCGTTGAACGACGTGGTAACATAACGGTCGCCCAACCCGCGGATATACACCTGCGTGCTTCCGTCTTCCTTGGAAATACCCGACATTTTGGCAACCGCAGATGCGGCATCACTCACACCAACACGCGATAACTCCTGCGCACCGATACGCTGAACCACCAGACTGGCTTTCTTTTGCTCGGCCAACAACGCAATATCGCTGCCCCTACGCCGAGTGGTAGTTACTACCACCTCATCCATCATTTCACCCGACTCCTCTAAATGGATATCTAGAATCGTTTCAGCACCGTCTTTAACCACTACCTCATCAACCCGAATAGTGGTATAACCCACGTAGCTTACCTGTAAGGTATACTGGCCCGCGGAGATACCAGTGAGGAAAAAAGCACCATGTTGGTCTGAAATAGTACCGTGGGTGGTGCCAACTAAGCTGACCGACGCGCCCACCACATGTTCGTTGGTCGCCGCATCCCTAATCGATCCCTTGACCACCCCTTTGGGGACCTGTGCGTTTGTGCCTAAAACAGCCAAAATAAGGCTAATAAGCACTAAAAATGTGTTGTTTTTGTTATGTAGCATGGTTTGACTAAAATTCTGTTGCAATAATCCTAACTTAATATTACCTAACTGTTACCAAAAAATGAATGTATGTTTAGATTTATGTTAAAAACATGTTATATATCTTATTATAAGACAATTACAAAAAGAACTTCAACTTACAAAGACGTAACCTGGTTGCCTACTTTATCCGATTAACCACACCTACCATATCACAATAAAGTTGCATTATCATAGTGTGGATTTGAATAGAATAACTTAGGTTTGCGTTGGGTAGAAAACCTCTTTTAATATTAATATGTTACAACAGGATCAATTGAAAACGGTTGCTTCCTTAAGGGGCATTAGGCACCGTTATCCCGGTGGAGAAGCGTTGCAATTTACCGACTTGGATGTTGCGGTTGGGCAGCATACGCTAATACTAGGAGATTCTGGCAGTGGCAAGACTACCTTGCTACATATTCTTAGCGGACTGCTGAAGCCGGTATCCGGGTCGGTGCAAATCGGTGGCCAGGAACTCTACGGACTCTCTCCGCGTAAGCTCGACACTTACCGGGGCCAACATATTGGCCTGATATTCCAAGAAGCCCATTTAGTAAAAAGCCTGACTGTAAAGGAGAACTTATTGATAGCCCAAGGTTTCGCCGGTGCAGAGGTAGACAACAATCGCATTCAGGAAGTACTGGCAATGCTCGAACTGGGCCACAAAGCCCATAGCTACCCAAGCAAACTGAGCCGTGGGCAGATGCAGCGGGCTGCTATAGCACGGGCAGTAGTCAACCACCCGGCTATCCTAGTGGCCGACGAACCTACTGCTTCACTAGACGACCGGAATACCGAGCGGGTATTGGACCTGCTACTTGCCCAAGCAACGGAGCACGGCGCCACACTGATTATCGCTACCCACGATAAACGGGTAAAAAAACGTTTCGAACATACTTACCAAGTGGGAGGTGCGGCATGAACATCCTACAAATTGCTTGGAAAAACATGCGGCAGAGCCCTGCAACCTCCATTTTAGGAATCTTACTCACTGCGTTCGGCACAGGTATCCTTTGCCTGTTGATACTCACGTCGCACCAACTCGAAGAACAGCTCGACAGCAACAGTCGTGGCATTGACCTGGTGGTAGGCGCTAAGGGGAGTCCGATACAGCTTATCCTAAGCAGTATCTACCACATGGACAATCCCACCGGCAATATCAGCCTGGCGGAAGCCCAGCAGCTAGCTGCTAACCCAATGGTTAAATTGGCGGTGCCATTGTCTTTGGGCGACAACTACCGCGGCCACCGGATAGTGGGTACCGATAGTACTTTCTTAGCTCTTTATAACCTAAAACTGGCAGAAGGCAGGTTGTGGCACGACGATTTTGAAGCGGTAATCGGTGCGGAAGTAGCCCGGAAACACGACCTCGATATCGGCGACAAAATTTATGGTTCGCACGGGCTAAGCAGCGATGGGCATGCACATGATGAACATCCTTATACCATTACCGGCATCTTGGCACCAGGGCATAGCATTGTAGACCAGCTGGTTATCTCTAACCTAGCCAGTGTATGGCGCATGCATGGCGACGACGGAGATAACCATTCAGCCGGCGACGAACACGGCCATACACACGATTCGGCGGGCGTCGAAGAACACGAGCACCATCATGGCGAGGACCACAATCATGACCACGGCGACGAACCACAACTCGTAAAAAGTATAATGGGCCACATCGGATCAGGCGAGCGCGAGATCACCAGTATGCTCATCCAGTACCGCAATCCTGCTGCCATTGGCATGTTCCCCCGACTGGTAAACCAGCACTCATCGATGCAGGCTGCCTCACCGGCCTTGGAGAGTGCCCGTTTATTCTCGTTACTGGGTATTGGTATCGATTCGCTCCAGGTACTTGCTTATGTAATTATGTTTATGGCAGCACTCAGTGTATTTATCAGCCTATACAATGCGCTGAAAAGCCGGAAATACGATCTTGCCGTGATGCGTACACTCGGTGCCTCTCAGGCAAAGCTTTTCGGCATAGTGATTGCCGAGGGAATATTACTTACTTTTGTAGGGGCTATTGTGGGAGTTGTGATCGGCCATACTGCGCTCTATCTCATCGGTGCTAGTACCGACGGCTCGGCTAAATTCGTACAAGCCTTCGCCCTACTACCGCAAGAAGGCGGGCTGGTGCTGATTGGCGTAGCCATCGGCTTTGTAGCTGCTTTAATTCCAGCGGTAAAAGCATACCGGACTCCGATATCACACACGTTAGCAGGAAATTAGACACGCACAATGAAAAAATTGATCATTCTCTTAGTTATGGCCTTCGGCATACAAGCTGTAAATGCCCAACAGGACGGGCTTTTCGGTGAGGTACCCGACCATACGCCCATGATGAACGACACGTGGGAAACTATTAACAAGTTGATGTATAAGGTAACCCACAAGGATAACCAAACCATATACACCCCTCATTTTCCGGATGAGCTGAAGGCAATCGACAAAAAGACGGTTACTTTGCCCGGTTACCTTGTTCCGATGAACGGAGGGCGCGACCATGACACGTTCATGCTTTCGGTACTTCCCATTATGCAGTGCATGTTCTGCGGGCAGGGCGATATACCGCCCATGGTGGAGATTTTCATGAAGAAAGGCAAAAAGGTGCGGTTCACCGAAGAACCCATTAAAATAAGAGGAGTGGTGCGGCTCAATGCAAACACACAAGAGGGAAACTCCGAGATACAGGTCTTGGATGCCGAATTGGTCCAATAATCGGACGGCATAAAACCTGATAACGATTAGTGTTTTAGATGACCTTGGTCATTCCGCGACACACATTTTATCGTTATTATTGCGTTGAAACCAAAGATGTTAAATGTATGAGTAAGCAAATATTAGTCCCCACCGATTTTTCACACCATGCGCTGATAGCGGCACGCTACGCAAGTAGTATGGCAAAGCAACTAGGATGGTCTCTGCACCTCATCCATACGTACACACCATTTTCGTCGTCTTTCGCCAACGAAAAGTTCAACCAGGAGCTGCTCGACCATGAAACGGACAAAGCCTATGCGAATATGAGGGCTTTCCATGATGAATTGGCCGCAGAATTCCCTGATTTAGAGATTACCACCTCATGCCTAACGGGACTGCTAGGCGATGTGTTGCCGGAAATTTCGGGGCAGGCAAAAAACGAATTGATCGTGATGGGTACCAAGGGGGCGTCAGGCCTCAAACATGTCATATTGGGCAGCAACACGTTTGAGATCATCCGCAAATCTCCTATCCCAGTACTGGCCGTACCGGAGACACAGGCCGCCTTCCGATGGGAAACAATAGGGTTGCTAACCAATTTCAAGCAATCGGAAATCAACGCCCTGCAATCGGCTGTAGCAATAGTGGGTAGGCCCAAGGGGTTGACCCTATTGCATATGTTTGAAAAAGATAGCCATCGGAACGAAGTTGATTTGACTTCGTGGAAAGACCACATCCAAGACCGCTTAAAAATTAGTAAGATATCCTATAAAGCGGAGAACCTCGTAAACAGGATGGATGTTTGGGAGGACTTCCCCGACTACGTCTTCAATATGGTCGAATCTGAGAATATTGACGTATTGGTGGTAACACAGGAGCGAAAGGGTTTCCTTACGAAATTATTTTCCAGGAACCTAGTCAAAGCGATAGCCCACCAGCTGAAAGTTCCAGTATTCTTTCACAATATAGGCCCATAAAAAGTTGTTATTTATTTAAAATGGCTATCTCGGCACACACCATCAGTGCCGCCGTCTCCGTGCGTAGCCGGGAGTCACCCAACGTTACGGCTGTATAACCCGCATCCATTGCAAGCTGTATTTCCATTGGACTGAAATCGCCCTCAGGTCCAATCAGTACTACGGCAGACTCCCCAGGCTGCATTGAATGGCTGAGGTGCTGTTTTTCTCCGTCGGCGCAATGCGCTATGAAACGTTTTCCTGACGTACTGCCTGCAAGAAAATTGGCAAATCTGATGGCCGGATTGAGTCTGGGCAGGTATGCCCGCTGCGATTGTTTCATCGCTGCCGAAATAACTTTATGCAGGCGATCCAACTTAACGATTGTCCGCTCCGAATGTTCGCTGACAATGGGTGTAATCTCATCCACCCCTATTTCCGTGGCTTTTTCGAGGAACCACTCCAACCGGTCGATACTCTTAGTTGGAGCTATGGCAATATGCAGATAGTAGGGCCGCTTCCCGTCATCCATGCTAACCGAACGGATTTGCAGCACCGTACGCTTGGGGTGGGCATCGGTAATCACGGCCGCGTAACGCCCCCCCTTGCCATCTACCAGTTGGACTTGCTGGCCTACCGATAGGCGCAACACCCGCACGGCATGCTTGCTCTCCTCTTCATTGAGGATAAACGCTTTGTGTTGCGGCTGTATATCCGGTGTGTAAAACAGGTGCAAATCGCTGAATATTATTCCTCATCCTCATCTTCGGAGACCGCGAGCAACTCCAGTTTCACAAACTCGATATTCTGCTGCGTCTTTTTCATGATGATGAAATTGTATCCATGGAACTCGGTATACTCCCCAACATCCGGTATCTTATCAAACAAGTCGCTTACCAAGCCCGAAATAGTATCGTAATCGCTGCTCTCAGGCAATTCTTTCGGCAAAAACTCATTGACATCATGGATGTTCGCGCTGGCATCCACCATGTATTCCGTATCGGATATTTTCTCTACTATGGGTGTTTCCTCGTCGTATTCATCTTGAATCTCCCCTACCAGCTCTTCTACAATGTCTTCGAGTGTTACCATCCCGGCCGTGCCACCGAACTCATCCAATACGATGGCAATCTGCAAGCGCCGTTGCTGAAACTCGGCCATCAAGTCATTGATTTTCTTGGTTTCGGGAATGAAATAAGGCTTCCGGATAATATTCCGAAGTACCAATTCCTTTCCATTGGCGAGGATAGGTAAAATATCCTTGGTATGCACGATGCCTATAATCTGGTCGATGTTGTCATCATAAATCGGAATACGCGAGTATCCTTCTTTGGTAATACGATCGATAACTTCTTTGCCCGAGCAATTCATCTCGATAGCCGAAATCTTAGTCCGTGGCACCATGATATTCTTTACGATACGCTCATTGAAGTCGAATACGTTTTTAATCAACTCATGTTCAACCGTATCTAAGGCACCGCTCTCTCGCCCCTGGTCGAGTAAGTATTGAAGTTCTTCAGATGAGTGGTGTGCCTCGCCAACATTTACCTGGAACCCCATCAATCTAAGCAGCAAGTTGGCAAAACCATTTAAAACCCAAATGATTGGGCGGAAAACCAAATAGAAAAACCGCAATGGGAGCGCGATACCCATGGTGGTACCCACAGGCCGCTGAATTGCGATAGATTTGGGGGCCAATTCACCAAATACGATGTGCAACACGGTGATGATGCTGAATGCCAATACGTGCCCGAGATTTTTGGCTACACCCCCGGTAAGCTCAACATTGAACCAACCGAAAACGGTCGCAACGATGTCGGTCATCACGGCTTCACCAATCCAGCCCAACGCCAGCGACGATATGGTAATGCCTAATTGGGTAGCGGCGAGGTAGCCATCCAAATGGCTGGTAATATGTTTGGCTACATGGGCAACCTGGCTACCCGTCTTGATCTTAATCTCGATTTGGGAGGCCCGTACCTTGACAATGGCAAACTCAGCAGCCACAAAAAAACCGTTTGCAAAAACCAGAAAAAATGTCCAAAAAATTTCCCAGCCCATTAAGTCATCGTTAGGTTAGCAAATTCCTTTTGGTACAGATCGATACTTTCCTGAATAACTTGATAGGCGTACGAGCGACCAAAAAGACGTTCAATCGTCACGTTCTTCCGCTCTAAGGCTTTATAATCCTGAAAAAAACGCACGATTTCTTTCATGGTATGCGGCGGCAACTCAGATAAATCGTTGATGTAATTGACAGACATGTCGTTTTTGGCAACAGCAATAATTTTGTCGTCTTGCTCGCCATTGTCAATCATGTGCATCACGCCAATCACCTTCGCTTCGATGATACTCATCGGATACACATCGACCGAGCACAGCACCAAGATATCCAACGGATCTTTATCGTCACAGTATGTTTTAGGGATGAAGCCATAATTAGCCGGATACATCACCGATGAAAACAACACACGGTCCAACTTAATCAGGCCGCTCTCTTTGTCTATTTCATACTTTGCTTTAGACCCTTTAGGGATTTCGATAATGGCATTGACAGACGAGGGAACCTCGTCGCCGGGAGATACTTCATGCCACGGGTGCAATATACTCATGCTGGATAGCAGTTAGGGTTATTTTTTCTGTGTTTCTATGCTTTCCTTGTTGCGTCGCAGCTTCCTCCTGATCAACGCAATCAATATAGGTGTAAATGAAATGGTGATGAAACCAACAATGATATACTCAATATAATGGATTATCTGGGGAAATTCACGTCCCAAAAAAAAACCGGAAAGTGTTAGTGTCACCACCCATACCGTACACCCTGAAACATTATACAATACAAATCTACGGAAATTTAGTTGTACAATACCTGCTAATATAGGAGCAAACGTACGGATTATCGGCACGAAACGTCCAATAATTAAAGCGGCACCACCATATTTATGGTAAAATTCTTCAGCCATTACCACATAACGGCGCTTAAAAAGCCAGGTCTCCTTACGTTTGAACAGTACCGGTCCAGTGCGCCAACCAAACCAATAACCGGTGAAATTCCCTAACACTCCTGCCGCAAAGAGCCCTAAGCACAATGTCACGATATCCACATCCAACATCCCCGATGCACAGAACAGGCCAGCCAGGAACAACAGGTAATCACCGGGAAGAAAAAAACCGAAAAAGAGCCCTGTCTCGGCAAAAACAACAAATACAACAAGATAAAAGCCTCCGGACCGTAGTAATGCTTCCGCATCCAGCAACTGTGAAAAGGAATCCCAGAACTCTAGCATATCTATCAGTTACAAACTTACACAAATTGCCCTTACCACCCAAACACTTTAATAAGTCTCAACACACATTTCGAACGCTGTATTACACCGTAATAGCCCGGTAGTACCCCTACTTCAGCGTTGGGTTATCGCTAGAATAGCTTGTTTTATGGCTTCTGCACTTTCGGCAAATTCTGCTTGGCTCAACTTAAGCTTAGGCCGGTTGAAATCGATATCACCGACGTGGTTGATCGGTATCAGATGGATGTGTGCATGGGCCACTTCCAAGCCTACCACAGCCACTCCGATTCGTTCACAGGGATACACGCGTTCAATACCTTGTGCCACAAGTTTAGCAAAAATCCAAAGTCCCATGTATTCATCATCCTCAATGTCAAACAGGTAGTCGGTCTCCCGCTTGGGAATGACCAATACGTGCCCCTTAGCTAAGGGGTTGATATCTAAAAAAGCAAGGTAATCATTGCTTTCGGCTACTTTAAAAGCAGGTATTTCGCCAGCGATGATCTTAGAAAATATAGTAGGCATGTTTTATGATTGAAAAATAAATGAATCATTACATCACAAAAGTAAAAAAAAACGGCTGTTTGTGAGAACAGCCGTCTACGATATTATTTCAGCGTATTTGCTTTCGGTATGTGCGGTTATGGCAAACCCGCACATAACCGTCTCATCATTTACCTGGAAATATCCAGAATCTCCAGCTCTACTTGGCCTGCCGGCACCTGTATCTGCGCCTTATCACCTATGGATTTACCAAGTAACCCCTGGGCAATGGGCGACTTAACCGATATTTTACCGGCTTTCAAGTCTGCTTCAGTCTCAGACACCAATTGATAAGTCATGACACTCCCGTTTTTCACGTTCTTGAGCTTCACGATAGATAGCGCCAATACTTTCGAGGTATCTAGGGTAGATTCATCGATTACACGGGCATTGGCCAGACTATGCTCTAATTTCGCAATCTTGGCTTCATGCAGTCCCTGAGCATCTTTCGCTGCATCATATTCAGCGTTTTCAGATAAATCTCCCTTGTCCCGTGCTTCGGCGATAGCCTTAGCTATTTTTGCCCGGCCCTCCGTTTTGAGATATTGCAACTCGTCCTTGAGTTTTTCCAATCCCTCTTTGCTGTAATACGTTATATCTGCCATAATATATGAATTAAATAAGTCAAAAAAAGAAGCAAGACCATACCGCCTATGAGGTATGGCCTTGCTCAATTATCACGAAGATAGAGAATACTTTTTTAATAAACAAAAAAAGTACAGAATACTTTATCTGCTAATTCGGATTGTCCACAAACTTATATCCCATCCCTCTTACCGTCTGCAAAAAAGAGGGTTTATCCGCATTGGGCTCGATTTTTTTGCGTAAGCGGACGATATGCATATCGAGTGTACGCGTGTTGACATTGGAACTGTACCCCCATACGACTTGCATCAACTCATCGCGACTGATAACGCGACCGATATTCTGCAAGAAATACAGTAAAATACGGTTTTCTAGGATCGTCAGCTCGATTTTCTTTCCATCGCGCACCAGTGAATGGATGTTAGGGTGATGTTCGGTCCCACCGAACACATAAACATCGGCCCCTTGGTTATTGATGAAGTATTTGATTTTGTTTTCAATCATAGCGACCAGTACATCCATACTGAACGGTTTGGTGATATAATCCGACACGCCGAAACTGTAAGCATCGATTTTATCGATATCCTGCGATTTTGCCGTCATCATGATTATCAGGTTGTTAAATCCAGCTTTCCGCAAATCAGCACAAACCTCAGCGCCTTGCTTACCCGGAAGCATCCAATCAAGGAGCACTATATCTGGCTTCTGCTCCAGTATCAGCCGTTCAGCTTCATCGCCGTTCCCTGTTTGCACAACCGTATAATTCTCAGATTCGAGGCGGTGCGCCACAAGAAAACGCAGGTTTTCGTCATCCTCGACGATAGCTATTTTTATGTTTTTATACATATCTCCTATACGACTATATTTCAAGAAAAACAAAAGTTAAAACCCAAAAGTAAGAAGTTAAAACTCAAAAAAAGAACAACAAACCAATCAATCCAATGGAAATACGATACTGAAAGTCGTCCCTTTATTCAATTCACTATCTACCGCGATACTCCCGCCCATGAAGTTAACCAATTCTTTGCAAAACGCAAGCCCCAAACCTATGCTACCTTTTTGGTTATACTGGCTCTGTACACGATAAAACTTCTTGAATATATGCGGAAGCTCCTTCTGCGCAATACCAATGCCCTTATCCGAAAATTGCATGGTCACTTGCTTCTTCACTTGGGTAACCCGAATATCCAACACCTTTTTATCGGGTTTGGAATACTTGTACGCATTGTCAATTAAATTCTGAAATATACTGCCTAGCAAAACAGGGTCTGCATAGAGCTTCTTTTTTACGTTTACGTGGAACCTCACAGCTAAATCCGGGTACTTAATCTTCGTAGCTGCCAATATCTTATCACAAAACTCGTGCAAATCGACTTCTTCCCTTTTCATTTTAATCGATTTGTTCTCGATCTGGGTAAAAGACAGCAGTGTATTCATCAGGTTATTCAGCTTGTCTGCCTCTTCATCCAATATCTTCCCATAGTGGCGTCGTTCATTATCCGACAGCTGCTTGGCACTGAAGATATTGTTTCCAGCAATTTTAATCACGCTCACGGGTGTCTTGAATTCGTGTGTCAGGTTGTTGATAAAGTCGTACTGCAGCTTAAACATCCGCTTGTTTACATAAAGATTGCGGTAGATCAAATAGGCTACGATAGCCAGCAGCAGGTATATACCCACCACTCCCGCCATCACGGGGAGGAAGCGCCGGTTGATCTCCGACCGCAGGAACGGCCGGCTGGAACTGAAATAAATCTTATAGTCGGCCAATGCGCCGGGTAGCGGGGTTTCTGTGGTCAGTAAATTAGGATCGGTATCGATCAATTCATAGACCAACGGCTGTATCTGAACCTGCTGGTACAGCTCCGGCACTGTATTGGTAAGCGACAGCTTGTTCGGATTGATAAAATACGTCAGGACATCCTGTTCATAAACCGCACCGGGCACATGCTGTCCGTACATCAGCTCTTTGTATGTCTTGACATCATCGCGCCGCGGGATATTCATATATGATATTTTGCCCGGCGTAACCGAATAAAACACTTTAAATATGTCTTCGTCGTGAAAGGCTTTAGCCGTATCTACCCGTTCGATATAAGCTGCGAACTTCACGGCCATATTGTTAAAATCGTCCGAAAGCGATAGCGGCAATTGCTTATCATGGTTCACCACAGATGAATTGTCTGGTTTACCGCACGCGTTGAATTGATACACCCCTTTAGGGTATATCACAAGATTATTGGCCGAGAAACCATAGTGGATTTCCTCATTATTGCTCAGCGACACGTCGTAAAACACGATCCGTTCTACGAAAGGATACGCACGCAAAACACTATCGGCATATATCGCCACGCCCGTCGAATCCAAGTAGCCCTGATAGAACGAAATCTCAGGTATACGGTTATGGAAAAAATCATTGAAGGGTGCGATATTATACTCAAGCACCTCGACTTTACGCGATGAAAATTCATTTTCGACATACGTAACGGTGAGGTCGCGCGCGAGAAATATGGCTAGGACAAACGATGCAATCACAACGACAATAAAGGCGCTAACCAAGATGTAGTTTGCGCGGTAGGTATTGCGTTGGCGAGTCATTTCAAATACTTTTCGAAAAAGGCACCCAAATCATGGTAAAACTGTATCCGGTTCTCTTCGTTGCGGAAATAACGCCCCTCTTCCTCACGCAACATATAGGTAACGGGGATATTCCGTTTCCTGAGTTTTTGTACGAATTGATTGGTCTCGTTAACTGCACTCCAGCTGTCTCTACCCCCTTGGGCAATAAACACAGGTATATCGATGCTCTCCGAATGGAACACCGGCGACATCGCTTTTATCAATCCGGGCTCCATCTCGGGGTCACCGATAATTTCGTAATACATCTGCAGGTAAGGCGTAAGGTGTGGAGGAATTTCCTTGAGGTACGTAAATAAGTTGGTAAAACCCGAATAGGACGCAGCGCACGCATAGAGGTCTGAATTGAAACATGCTGCGTGCAATGCCGAATACCCGCCGAAGCCAGCCCCGTAGATACCTATCCTCGACGGGTCACCAATACCCTCGTTGATAAGCCACCGCACACCATCGGTGATATCGTCTTGTATTTTACCGCCCCATTCCTTGAACCCGGCCGACCAAAATGCTTTTCCGTATCCCGATGACCCCCTATAGTTGACCTGGAAAACGGCGAACCCCCGGTTTGCAAAAAACTGCACCACCGGGTTGAATCCCCACTTGTTTCGGGCACTGGGTCCACCATGCGGGTATACAATCACCGGCACTTTCCGCCCCTTTGCATGGGGAGGCATGGTTAAGTAACCCTGTATTTGGCGGCCATCGCGCGCATGGTACGTGATGGGCGTCATCCCGGCAAGCATGCAATCCCGCAACGCAGGGCTATTGTCCGTGAGCTTCACCAGCGTATCCGTCATCATATCGTAATAATAGATCGCCCCAGCATCTTTATCGGTAAATGTCCGAACGATGAACCTATTGCGCGCTGTATCCCGGTCAAGTATATCCACTTCGTAACCAGCGAGTTTTTCACCGATTTTAACATACACGTTTTGGGTTTTGTTATCGAAGAAATGGCGCTGTTGCTTCCATGTTACATAAGTAGCATATGTCATCTCGCCGCGATCGCTCGAATAACCTCCGTGGTCGATGTCGACATCAGGATGATTGTAAATCAGCCGTACCTCATCGCCGGTTTCCATATCGATTTCAACCAGTGCCAGTTTATCCCTGTTCAGATTGGACAATGCAAATATATGGCTCCGCTTCTCCGCGGAAAACCCGAGTGGCATGATCGAGTTTCTGAAGCTATTGCTCATAATGGGGCGAAATGGTTCGCTTTCACTATCGCGGTACAGCATCGTTTCCTTCACACTGTCACTTGCCAACGCCAACCGCAATTCCCCTTTTAAATCAGCGTACCATCTAATGATATTACCCGGGTTCTTGGCGACAAGTTCCTTCTCGCAAGCATCAGTACGGATCCTGTAGACGTCAAACACAGACGAATCACGCTCGTTGAGCGAAATCAGGATGCTGTTATTGATAACTTTGGTAGGCGATATCCAACGGAGCTTCACCGCCGAGGGAGGCATCAAATGCCTCACGGCCAACGTGGATCGATGCACAGCAAATATCTGGAGGCTATCACGGTGTTTGTCTTTGGTAAATACCAGTTCATCGTTATTTGCCCAGAAATAAGATTGTATGCCCCATTCGGTCTCACTCGTGACACGCT
This sequence comes from Parapedobacter soli, assembly GCF_025460835.1. Classification (GTDB taxonomy): domain Bacteria; phylum Bacteroidota; class Bacteroidia; order Sphingobacteriales; family Sphingobacteriaceae; genus Parapedobacter; species Parapedobacter soli. The sequence goes on from NZ_JAMXAY010000060.1 coordinate 24,767, forward strand.
GCATCCCTTCTTCTTCACCGATCTTTAAAACATAGATGTTTTTTTGATTATGATATAGTCCAAGGTAAGCGATATAATCACCACTGGGTGATATCTGGAAATTGGTTTTCTCAGGTGTAGAAAAAAAATCTCCCACGGGTGTTAAACGTCTTTCCTGGACATCACAGCCGGTTAAGAGACAAGAAACCGCTACGGAGACGGCTAAAAATACAACAGTGCGCAGCATAAATACAATATTCCCTTCACTGATTCGACCAAAGGTGGAAATTTTTGTGGTAAAAGGCAGCTATGCAACCTTAATTTTACATGTCTAAATATCTGAATTTAACCCGGATTATGCATTAGAATAAATGAGTTTAGGGGGTAGC
>NZ_JAMXAY010000061.1 GCF_025460835.1 Parapedobacter soli
CTGAACGCCCCTGAAACTAAAACCAATGCTGGTGGTGGTTTCATTACGTTATTATTTTACGTGAATACTGGCAGCACAATGACAAGCGATATGCCACAATAATAATTGATTATATACCAGGTATTTACGTAAAACAACACGAATGTTGGCGCACGGTATTTCGCCATTACACATAGGGTTAACGAAATATCGTCATTCAAGTAAAGTTCTTTATTTCCGAGTGTAGGTCGTCCACTACCACGGGCACGTCTTCCGCCGATAGTCGGTATTCCTCCATAATTCCAGCAAACACATCTTTTTTAGTTTGCTTCGATAATGTAACCCAGTAGCCCTAAATACGTTGCTTACATCAGATAAAAGTGGCGAGCTTATCGAAATTGGAAATAACATGATAGTCCTCCAGCGATCCGAACTTTCCGTCGTAGTCATAAACAACGGTATCGATGCCCAGCTCCCTTCCCGCTTTGATTTCCGAGTGCAGGTCGTCCCCTACCACGAGCACGTCTTCGGCCGATAGTCGGTATTCATCCATGATTCCAGCAAACACGTCCTTTTTAGTTTGCTGTGATAAAGCTGGATCAACCACATAACAGGCTTCAAAATCAGCTTGCAGGCCCAGCTGTTTAATTTTGCTCCACTGGAGTTTGGTAAAGCCAGTGGTGACCAAAAACTTCAGGCAATCGATGTCTTTCGTTAAGGGATAGTCATCAAAAGGTGCCATAGTATCTTTATACTCCAAATCGGCCAACAGTGCCAACGCGTTCGACGTAAGTTCATTATCAAACTGAAACTCACCGGCTACCACCTGAAACGGTTTCCGCTCGATGTTCTGTTTGATTTCTTCAAAATCCCCAACATACCTCCCGTCGCGTTCAATCAATTCATAGAGGTCATGAAACAATTTCCTCGCGATGGAAGCTACTGGATAAATTGTATTATCTAAATCAAATATGATGGCTTTCTTTTTCATTTCAGACATGATGTTTATGAATATTTATCGGGCAATATAAGGGATAATTTGCAAATGCAACCCATTAAAGCAGTCCGGCCGCCCTGTCGAAGCGGTAGCTGAGGCCGATTTCGTGGGTGGTGTTGCGTGGCTGGCCGGGTTTTATAGTTCCAGCGGGTAATAGGGATGGTCGCCACCTTTTGCAGGATCGCTTCGGCATCGACCGCTTGTCACTATCCTTTCCGCTTCCACCGCTGCAGCGCCCAGCTCACGGCGAAGCTCACCACCGCGCCGATAGCGGCCAGCACTACGGTTTTCAGCACATCATCAGTGTTGATAAACGCAAAGGCACTGAGCAGCGTACCGCTGCCCGTGCCAATGCCGAGTTGTAGACTACTCGTTTTCATCCCCGTCATCCTCCCGTCTACTGATACCATTTTCCACCGCCTCCAGTACGCCAAGTGCCAGCGTTAGGTACTTCGCCACCGCCACCACCTTCGGCGGCAGCTTCAATGGTGAGGCAATAATAAAGTGGCTGGCCACGGCCAGCGCTTCCTTAACTTTCTCATAAACTGATTGTTCTTTATCCTCTGTTTTCATGATTATTATATTTTGCTTTTCTTGGTTCAGTAAATAATGTCATCTTGTTAAATGGACCTGTTGAGAGCCAGGTTTTGGTTTATCGAAAAAGCGGCCTGGGGGGCGAAATTCCCAGTCGCGGAGTGGCCAGCCGACAAAACCTCCAACCACACCCTAATCCAAACTCCCCCCAAAGCGTTTTTCGGTTGCCACACAAGCGGCCTAGCGGACGAAGTTCCCAGTCGCGGAGTGGTCAACCGATAAAACCTCCAACCACACGTCCTCTCCCTCCGCCAGCACCGGATACACGACATCCTCCACCCGCTCCATGGCCACACGGCTGTAAACGCCTTTGCCCGCACCCGTGTGGGTTGTTACCGGCGCGATGCAGCCCCGCAGCTCGGTTGCGGCATCATTGGCCGGGTGGATGAGGATACCACTGCGGCCGGGCACGTCCAAGAGCCGTATGCAGTAGTGGAAACGGCGGCCAAGCGAGCGTACCAATCGGTATCGCCCCTCGGGGATGCAGCTTACATTCCGCCGGTTATCCCGCCAGGGCAGTTCGATGGTATGGCAGATCGGCTTCCCATAGAGGTAGAGCGTGCCATTGGTACCGTGGGGTAGGTACTCACGCTCTAACTGGAGCGTGAGGTACCCTTTGTTCAGAGTGCTATACATGATGCAGGTTCGCTCCATGCTGATTTCCCATACCCGTTGCATGCGCGTGCCTGGGCATAGTACTCCACTTTAGGTTCAACCGGCGCAATCACGTTACCTAGTGACGAGGTGGTTACGAAGATATCGCCCCACTGCGGCTCCGTGTCGCCCTCCCCTTTCGTGCCGTACCGGTATTCATAGTAGAGTTTACCCGCCACCTTCTGCACGCTGAATACAAGCTGGCCCGACTGGCGGCCGCGCACCAGCAAGCCACCGAGCGGCTGTGCCGGCACCGTTCTGCGTTGCGGGTAGGCCGTGGTTCGGAAACCCGAGCTGAGCAGCACGGTTAGGTTGCCCGCCGCGGTGGTGGTTACGTGGAAGGCCAACTGCTTGAGCAGGTCGGCCAGCACGAGGCGCGCGTCGTTCTTGGCCGACGTTTCTTCCGGCCCGCTGCGTTTGCGCGCGATGGCCAGCTTCGCCGCGAAGTCGTCGCGCGCCGTGGTCACCAACGCCAGATCGGGCGTGGGTGTCGGGAAATGGGCGTTGCCTTCCATCGCGAGCAATACCGTGTTGGCATGGACCAACAATTCATCATCGGGGACATTTGAAAAGCCTCCCCGGGCTTCGTGTTTAAAGTTCATTACTTTAACCATTTAAATGAGACCATAACAACCGGGACCATCCCGGTCTATATGAGCAAATTAGTATGGGGAGAAAGGTGCCAACGAACGTTGGCGGAAATTGGCGGAAATTGGCGGGATTTTACGCCAAATCGCGCCAAAACGCTTGGAACCAAGGCCTATCCAAGGCGGCTCCGTCGTACAACAAGTCGACTTCCACGGACTACACCGTGGCTTCCATAGCCTACGACGAGGCTTCCAGGGATTACGATGCCGCGGCCATGGACCACGGTGCCGCCGCCACGTATAACGACGGTGCTTCCAGGGGCTACGGTGGGGCGCCCACGTACCAACTGACCGCATCGACGGACTCCGACAAGGTTTGCAGAGGCTAAGATGCCACGGCCATGGACTACAACAAGGCTTCCATGGATCTATTTACGGCATCGAGGGACTACGATAAGGCAGCAAGGGGTTACGCCGCCGCATCCACGGACTACGACGAAGTGGCTAGCGGCTACGCTGCTGCCACCATGCATTAACTTGCCACATCCACGAACTACGACAAAGCGCCCAGGGGTTACGGTACCGCAGCCATGGACCACGGTGCCGCCGCCACATACTAACGTGCGACAGCCACGGGCCAGGTCGGCGCAGCCACGTACTACGCAGAGACGTTACGGAGCTAGCCTGGCACGCCGAGCCCCTACGCCGCCGAGATGAAGTGCTACGCTGCCGGCGCGGTGTACTACGCCGCCGACGGTAGTATGATAGTATCCCATTACACCCGCCCCGTACGCCGGCTTTCGGCGATGGCTTCCTCCAGGTCTTCGGGATAAAAGAAGTCGTGGCCCATGCCACGCGGTTTCAGCTTCCCTTCCGCCTTCCGGCGGTCGTAGGTGCGGTCACTGATACCGAGTAGCTCGATGGCCTCCTGCTTATATATCTTGCGCTGGGTTAACAGCGGCGCAGACGCCAGCGGCCGTGTGTTGGCCGTGATCAAGGCAAGGTGTGCATTCATGGTTTCCTGTATGGCGAATTGCCGGCGTTGTAGCTCAAGGAGTGCTTGGAGTTGCGGGTTTTCCGCTGCGCCAGCAGGTCCGTCCGGCGTTCCCTCGATAAATAACTCAACGGCCGTGATGAATCGGTCTAATGGAAAGCGTTCGATGAATTCAGAGAATGTAACCAAAATACGGTAGCTGCGCCCCGCCAGGCGGACGAGCGCGATAAGATGTTTTGTCATGGGATTTGTAGTTAAAATACCATCGGCATGACAGAAACCCGGCAAGGAGCGGCTAAACAGTCCAAAACAAGCCATAACAACCCTGCACTATCCAATAGATGGTAAAAGTTAATAAAACGAAATTAGTCAATGTAAACGATTAACACAAATGAGAACCGGCCATTTTTAAGGGTGTGGTGGCTAGTGTAAGTCACTTCGCGGGCGTCTAACCGCTCCCGGATGCTCCTTAGCCCTTTCTTCGTGCTCAATGGGGGCGGCGCTACCTGCTGCTTGACTTCATTGTCCATCACCATGATCAGGTGTCTATGGTGCAGCCCGATATATATGCCGGCTTTCGAATCACTTTTATCCACCACACCATACTTGTCGATGTTCTCCACCAACAGCATCGTCTGCATGGGAAGGACCATCACGTCATGGGCGGCGTCTGCAACTTCCAACTCGACCATGGGCGGGTATCCAAGTTTCGCTGCCATCAGTTCCAGGAATAGGTGGCTGATTTCCACTTCGTGCGCCATGGACACCAATTCGCCCGGATTAAGCCGTGCGTAGAACCGCACGATCTGATTAAAGATGTTCATATAGTACTCGGCCAGGGAGGGTTTGGCGCGAACCACGTCATTAACCGTCCCGAGCAGGTTACTGTACAGGTGGGGGATCATGGATTGCTCCAAATTGGCCTGTTCCGCTTCGTTTAGCCGCACGCGGAGTTGTTCGACCACCTCCAGAAGCTCGTCGCGTTCCCGCTCCACGCGATCAAATTTCAGATAGAAAAGAGCGAATACCAGCCCAGAATAGAGAAACACCACCACATCAAGGAAATTCTGGATGTTAAGTCTGGTCTCACTGGCGGGGTCCAATTTTACCGTTAGCTTACTCGTGGCCATGCTCACCAGGGTGAGCAGCAGCGGAATAGCAACGGCTATCGATAGTACGACACCGGCCAACTTTAACGCTGTTCGCCAATTGAAGCGATTCCACTGCGGGTTGGCCCAAGGGAATGCCCAGCAAACCGACAGGTAGAACGATCCGATATGTATGGCCAGAAAGCCAAAATAGTCCGCCCAAAGAAACGAGCTCCGCACTGCCACGAAATAACTGTATAGCCCGTAAAAGACAGCCCATATGGACCACGCAACAATATGGTTTGTTTTATTCATGGCTAACGCCCCCCATCGGCATGCCCCTCGCCCACCCCATGCCGTTTGATATAATCCAGGAACGATTTTTTCCCTTCCCCACTCAGTTTGAAGCGGTTCTCGCCTACCCAGACCTCGGCATTATTCCACTCGCCATGGTAGAGCATATTGATAACCGCGCCCTGATTGACCTTAACGAACACACCGGCAGGCTCCACCAGGTTATAGGCATTCTGCAAGGTGGTGCGTGCCACATATACGATTTCACTGCCTTTTACTGCCACATCAACATAATTTTTACTATAAGTCAAGTGCATGATATCTTTCAGGCTAACGCCGTGGTACCTCTTATCGACCGTATGCAATATGTGCAATTTATTCAGGTGGATGTAAAGCGGTATTTCATCGCCATGGCGCTTGAAAAAACGATTAAGCACCCGCATACGGATTTGATCGCACGAGACGGGTTTTTGCAAGTGGTCATCACCCATGGCGCCCAGCACCAATCCCTCTTGCCCCGTCAAACCAGTAACGTAAACCAGGTATTTGCAGTAACGTGCCAATTCAGGCCCGGCATCCAACCCGTTCCCATCAACCAAGAGGATATCGCAGAAAATGAAATCCAACGGTGCCCGCCGCCCGCGCAATTGCGCTAACGCCTCATAAGCGGAAGCAAAACTTCCGACAAGACGAAGTTCACGGGTTTTATTCGCTTCCTTAATTAAGCGGTCACGGTCTGAAGGGTCATCTTCGATTACAATGTAGGTCCATTCCATAACGGCCGGTATTTTGGTGACGGATAAAGTTACATACTTTTTTTTATTCGACACGGGAAAAAGGGCCAATCAACACAGCAAAGCCGCCATTTGACACAAAAATTCGTGGAACCTTACCCAGAATACCAATTTCGTGGAAATTAAAATCAACACGTTATGAGAAAGACAAAAGTACCTGTATCAGCCTTAGCCATCACCGGATTACTGGTATCGGCTATGTTTTTACCAACCGCTGCCACCAGCCCCCAGTTTAATCACGAAATTCTACGATCAGCCGACGGTGATGACCCCGGTGGCTTCTTTATTTTAGACACCAAATGGATCTTCTACAGGCCAACCGTATCTGGACCAACCGATGCAGGTATTGCCGAAGACATTCTTTCTAAATATGGCCAATAGGTAAGGTGATGGATAGGATATTTCCACGGTTGTTGTTGGTTGCCCACCTACTCCTGGCGCTCCGTTTGAACATCGCGAGTGCCGGGGTGTGGGCTTTCGATGCCCAATCGCGTCCCATCATTACCGCCATGGCCCAGCTGGTCGGTCTAAGCTGCACCTATGGTTTTTTTGCGCCGCGCGTGGCGAGCCCATGCTACCTCGAGATCGAAGTGGTTGGCCCCAGCGGTATGGATACGCTCATGGCACCATCCCGGCACTTTGCGAATAACGAGGGGCGCCTGCGGTACCGGAGTTTCTCCACCGTGTTTTTGGACCTGGCACACCGCCCCGATTTGCAGTACGCACCCGCAGATACCGCCTTCGCGAAACGCCTGGCGCGGGCCTTTGCCCGCTCCATCGCCGAGCGCGAGGCACTGCGGTTGGGCAAGAAGCTCAGCCATCTGCGCGTATGGGCATACCGCCACCCGTATTTGCACGAAATGAGCCTACAGAAACAACCCACCCTCCGTAAGCTGTATGAATATCGTTACCCCATTCCATAATAACCTTACGTGGCCTGTCTTTTTCAGGGTAGGAACGGCCTGTGTGCTTCTCGCATCGATGTTGAGCCTGTGGCCCGACTACACCTTTTTGTACGGCGCCGAGGGCATGGCGGACCGCGAGCTATTCCAGCTGCAACAGCCTTCCCTATTCCGCTATCTGCCCGTTGTGCACGGTGGTGTATGGCAACCGTTGGTTTATATGGCGCTGTGTCTATTGTTGGCCTGTGGAATCTTCACCAGAGGTATAGCTGTGGCCTTGTTACTCTTTCACGGTTACTTGTTTACCGGAACCTACGCTGCATTCAGCTATGGCATTGATTACATTGCCAGCAGTTGCCTATTCTATTGCGCAATGCTGCCCCCTAGGCCCAGCCAACGCAGCGCCAGCAGCTTACACTACCTGCGTTTCCTACAAATCTACGTATGCATCATTTATTTCTTTGCCGGTTTGGGCAAGGTCATGGGCCCTACGTGGCACAATGGCGAAGCCTTATGGAAAGCTGTGAGCCAACCTGGATTTGAAAGTGTTTTCAAGCCCGATCTTCTCTTTCTTGGAAGCTATCCGTTGTTGTGGACGATGGGCGGCTGGGTTGTTGTAATCCTGGAGCTTGGGTACAGCCTATTCATCTGGTTCAAGGGCACGCGGGCATACTGGCTGGCCGCCATGCTGGCGTTACATACGGGTATTGCCCTCTTTATGGGGTTGTACTCGTTTTCTGCCCTGATGGTTGTGCTCAATCTCGCAGCCTTTTATATGCCCTATCGTCCCGTCGCTAATTTCAAACAGTCCAATAAACGAAGTATTCACTCTTTTCCGGATGCTACGCGCAGCAGCGAAACCCCTATTGGCGTACCACCACCGGAAACCGCATCTACTACCGATGTATGAACATATCACATACCATCGGCTGCGGCGCTATCCGGCCGCCGCCCACCAAGACAAACCGTTATGCAAACACCTTTTACCCCCCATTTCCGAAATGCCAGCATACCGCTTACCGAAGTGAGCAGCGAACCGTTCGTGCCTACATACCCACTTCCTTTCGTCGGGAGCGAGTCGGCCGCGTACTACGTTGGCGATGGCTGCCAGCTTAATTACCGGTGGCACGATGCGTTCGATGTATTCTTAGCGGTATTGGAGGTCAATGTGGCCGATGCGCAGCAAACGATTACCATCCCCGTGTCGAGCCACCTCAACGACGTGCACTTGGTTTACCAGTTGATGGGCACCTCGCATATCCAACCCGTAAAGGGAACCGGTAATCCAACCATCCAGCTTAGCGAAGACCACCGTTTTGCGGCCTATACGCCGCCGGCAGAAACGCTCGGAATACCAGCTCATTCAACCCTCTTTAATCACGCCACCCATACGCGTATGGCTGTACTTGATGCTAACGACACCAACCCACCCAGGTTTGCTCATGGACAATGCCGTGCACCATGCGGTGGCCCAGCTTGTGGAACAGCACCGTAAGGAGTGCGCAGCGGCTGTGCGAGCCGATGACGAGCTGATATTAGCCGAAGCGGCCCGGGAGCTGGTACGGTCATTGGTAGACCGTCTGGATGGCGATAAACTACTGACGTTAAACGAACTTGCCGCGGTCATGCACGTACGCCCACGGACGTTGTGGAAGATCCATCAGCGTGCGTACAGCCGCAGTTTAAACCAATACATCCATGAGCGGTTGATGGCGCGCGCCAAAGCAATGCTGGAAGAAGGGATGACAATCAAAGCGGTTAGCCTTACCCTCGGCTATTCCACGCAGAGCAACTTCAGCCGCAGCTTCAAAAAAAGATACGGCATCAGTCCGCGCGACTATCAGGATGGGCGACACAAAAAGAGCCGGTAATTTTTTTCGTATACCAACTTTTGGTACCTTTGTTAATAATTTATTTATCAAGCCATGGGGAAGAACACATCTGTATTATTGGGTAGTCATTTCGAAGGGTTCATCAATGACCGGGTATCATCGGGTAAATATAGCTCGGCTAGTGAGGTTATCAGAACTGCTTTGCGACTACTTGAAGAAGAAGAAGGCAGAAAACAACTCCTCGTATCCGAATTGAAAAAAGGGGAAGAAAGCGGCTTTGTAGATGATTTTGACCCGGCCGAGCACCTGTCTTCCTTACATAAAGGAAAGCGATGAGTAATTACCGCATCAGTAAAAAGGCGATTGAAGACCTTGATAATATTTGGTTATACACCCAAGAAAACTGGTCGATCGCCCAAGCTGATCGATATTACAACTTACTAATCGCCGAAATCGAATACATCGCATTAAACCCGAATACCGGAAGAGACATGCGTGGAATCAGGGCCGGCTATTGGTCTTCCCAAGTAAAATCTCATCTTATTTTTTATAAGGTTGCCACAGACCAAACTGTGGAAATCGTCCGCATCCTTCATCAACGTATGGATGTGACACGCCATTTATAAAAACCACTAACCGTGCAGTGATACATTTTCGGGGTACCCCTACAAACATCGTCCTACGGGTGACGAAGCCTGAGGAAGTGATGGGCCGCTAAGAATAGTTACCTTTGCTAGATGGACAGGCACGAATATTTCAACCGCTTTCACCCGATAAGCTCGGCAAACTACGACTTATTAAATGCCAAGCTAAAAAGCCGTACGTTCAAAAAAGGCGCATTCATCACCGTGCCCGGGCAGGTCCAGAAAGCACTTTATTTCGTGAAGACCGGCGTGCAGATGTCGTATTTCGATGCCGGCGCAAAAACACACGTCGTTGCGTTTACTTACGCGCCCAACCTGTGTGCGATTCCGGAGTCGTTCCAATTCCAGCAGCCATCGACTTATTTCCTACAAAGCCTCACCGATAGCGAGATGGACTACCTATCGTATGAGGATCTCATGGCCCTGTTCGACCAATCGCAGCCATTGGAACGCCTGTTCCGGCGGATGACGGAATTTGTGCTGGCTGGTGTCATCAACCGGCATATCGAACTGCATGCGCTCACGATGCAAGAACGGTTCGTAACGTTTTGTCAACGGAGCCCGCATCTGCTGCAACTTGTGCCGCATAAGTATATCGCCTCCTACCTGGGCATCGATCCCACCAATTTCAGTAAGCTCTTCAATACAGTACCGTTCTAATATTGGTCTATACCAATAATGGAGTCGCCTATCCGTAGTAATTTTGCCAAAACAGCAAGATGGAAACACGTTGGCTCGATAAATCGGAATATCCGTTTGTATCAAATTACTTTTTGACCGGCGGGCACCAGCTGCACTACTTGGACGAGGGTGCAGGCGAAACCGTGCTGTTCATTCACGGCACGCCCTCCTGGAGTTTTGACTTCCGCCACGTCATTACCGCACTGAAACCATCATTCCGTTGCGTGGCGATCGATCATATGGGTTTTGGCCTTTCCGACAAGCCTGCGCATTATGATTATTCGACACAAAAGCATAGCGAGACGCTTGAACAGTTTGTGCTGGCAAAACAGCTGGGGCGCATGACGCTGGTGGTGCACGACTTTGGAGGGCCCATTGGACTCGATTTCGCGATGCGGCATCCCGAAAAGATATCCCGGCTAGTCATCCTCAACTCCTGGCTTTGGAGTAGCCGATCCGACCCCGAATTTGCACGCTTGCGTAAACTATTAAGCAGTCCGTTGCTGCCTTTTTTGTATCGTTACCTCAACTTTTCAGCGCGGTATCTTTTGCCAAGATCATTCGGTGACAACAAACTTCCCAAGTATCGATTACAACAATATACCAAGCCCTTTGCTGATCGAACCCAACGAAACGGCCCCCTGGCCTTTGCCAGATCGTTGCTGGCTGACCAGGAATGGTTCCAGGCGCTTTGGGAAAAAAGACAGGTGATTGCCGATAAGCCGACGTTATTCATCTGGGGCATGAAAGACCCGATTATTAAACCACAGTACCTGGATATTTTTGAAAGCGGCTTCCCGAATTCGGAAACCATCCGGCTGGAAACAGCGGGGCATTTCCCCCAGGAGGAGCAGCCGCAGGCCGTTTCGGACGCTATCCTGCGTTTTTTACACGATACCGCTTAACTTTTTACAACAGCATCTTCGTATCCGCATAGCCACGTCGATAGCACCCAAAGATCGGCTTTCCCCGCTCCACGGGGCACCTTTATCCCGATCATCCGCAACTTCCAATTGATTTTGGTGTGTAGGGAACGTCTAAATTCGTTCGTTATCGACGCCAGCAGAAAAATGAAGAGCGACTCCATAATGTTGTTTTAAAAATACAAATACAATTAAATTTTGTTGTTTTAAAAAGACAAAAAACCAACACATTGGCTGATAACCCTAAGAAATTGGTCGTACTATTTGTGAGCAGCCGGGCAGAGGGACCGGATTGTGCTGAACCGAGTGATTACGATCAGCCGTAGCTTTCACCGCTCCTCCTCTTTCTAAATTACCCCGCAGGAAAAAGATGATATAAGAAACCCGGGGGGGTGATACGTTTTTGGAGTGCGATTGCCCTTATGTTTGCTTTATTAACAAAGCGAGATATATACCTAACGATGCACGGATAGCGATTGAGAAAAACAACTATCATGGATAAGAAATCGATCATATTGGGATTAATCAGGTTGATGCTTTTACTGTTGTGGGTTCCCGTAGCAGTGGACAAGCTGTGGGATCTGCAAGGGTTCCACAGCACGCTGCTGCGGCAACCGATTCCCGAATGGTGGGCGGGCATCCTGTTCTGGTTGCTGCCGCTGTTGGAACTGCTGACCGCGGTGCTGATTGCCTGGCGGAAAAACCGGCGTCGCATTCACCAGGGCATGTGGCTTTCGACCTTGCTGATGCTTGGCTTCACGTTATTCATACTCTTTGGCGTACTAGGCTGGTACGAAAAGCGCCCGTGCGGTTGCGGGTCGGTTATCAGCGGCTTAAGCTGGGAGGACCATTTATGGTTCAATGCCGTCTTTCTAATCGTCTCTATTATCGGCATTTGGTTTACACGCACCCGTTCCGGCCGGCGCTTGCCCTACCGAAAGCCGTTGCGCCTGTTTTTCAAACGTGTGGTTGGCGCCCGCCGGCTACTTGGCGGCTCATGGCTGCACGCTATGCGTTTCCCGCGCAAATTTGCGTTGTTCCGGCGCAGGGCCTAGCTCCTACCCGACTTTGTCTACGTCTTCCTCAAGGAGGATCGGCCAAGGCACGTGACCGGAATCTCCACGTCAGTGACCGGAAGTTTGTTCATTTATTATTCACTAAACATTTTTGGTACCCTTTTTTCGATGTGATAGAAAAAAGTTCCTATTTTGGCTACAAAAAAGGTAGTTACATTTATTAAACAGTACTTTTTCATGTTGGCCCTGGCGGCAACGTTTATCGGTTTTTCGGCGTTTAAGTTTGTCGATAGCAAAATACAAAGCGACGTTACGCTCTATTTTCATGGCGATCCTACTGACGAAGATGATGTCAAAAACCCATCGTTGTGGACAGAAGAAACCAACGGTGAAACTTGTGAAGGCGACCAACTCGCCTGTGCTATGGAGGTTGACCCTAGCGATGCCGTTGGTACTGAAGGCCAACGCGAGCTTAATTCGGCGACTATTACGTTGGACGCTGAAGAAACCGACGAGGGATTCATCCCTACAGAGGGTTCGGGCACAACCAGCCCAACTGGCATTATCGAATCGTATAACCGAGATTAATTTTTTCCTTAATGCCAATATATGGGGTGGTCGATTAGACGACCACCCCTTTTCTTTCACAGCCCTTTGTCTTAATATTCATTCTGCGGCATCCCCGTAGCCGCTATAATATCCACTGGGATAGGCAATGCGAACCTATTGTCATTTGGCGAAAGTTCGATTAATTCGTCGTTCACAAATCGCTTTAAGCTTATGCTCGCGGCCTGAACATTCAAACGCTTGACGTCAATCCATCGCAAACCTCGCATCAAAAGTTCCTTACGCCGTTCGGCAAGTATCAACGACAATGTTTCATCATCAGACTCGGCTGTAAATGCACGAAACGCGCCATTTCGCCATCGCGTTTCCAATAGTGCATTCAGATCAGAAAGTGCCTGTTCACGCCGTCCAAGTCTGGCGGCGCATTCCGCCCTTATCAAATACAGTTCATCTGTTGCCAACCCCGCAAACCCATCTGTTCCTTGCGCATAACTTCCTTTAAAAGAAGCGTAGCCATCAGTCGTAGAAAAGTAAGCCAACTTCCTCAAATCACCATCTTCATAAGATCGATAAAGTGTAGAATCGATATGCGCGTAATTTGGGTGAATTGTGGGCTGTGAAGAAGCGAGTTCTGCATAAAAAATAGTTTCGCTATTGAGTCGTTGGAACGGGAATGTAGCTGATAGATTTACCTGCCCCGGATCATTGAAATCCATCAACGCTGAATAGGATGTAAGGGCCCGGTCTGCATACACATAGGCACTATCAAACTTACCCATGCTCAGGTATGCCCTTGCCAGCATTCCATATGCTGCAAGCCCTGAGGGCCGCATCGCGTGTTCCGACCGTAATGGTAGAAAATCTATCGATACTTTTAGGTCGTTGATAATTTGCCGATACGAGTCAGCCAAACTTGCCCGCTTTGACGGGACAGTCGGATCAGCATCCAAGCGTAATACAATACCAAATTCTGAATCGGCTGTGATCGGGTCATAGGCTTTTGCATAAGTCCACACCAATGAAAGAAACTGATGTGCCCTGAAAAAATGAGCGCCTCCATATACACGATCCCATTCGCTCGCGTTAACTTCTGTTCGCTCAATTCCGCCCAGTTGGCTCAGCGCCAGGTTAGCGTTATATACCGCCAAATACCCCCGTGCCCAGTCATTGTTCCACGTGTCATCAAAGTTCCGCCAGGTATACACGTTTCTATTTGATTCCGGACGTGCATTATAGGTATCGTCGGTAAGAAAGTAATCGTCGGCTGATGCTTCGGCATATGCGTTCACAGAAAAATTCATATCCCGAGATGCATCAAGTAAGCGTTGCAAACTCTCAATCGTATTGGGCGTTACCAATGCACTGTTTGATTTAACGTCGAGATACCGGTCACAAGCTGACATGCCTGCAACGCCAATAAGTAGCGATACCGTTATTGTTTTCAATTTCTTATTCATTTTCTGAATATGTTAGTGGTCATTTAGTGAAAAGTGCAAAGTAGTTATAGTGACAACCTTAAGCCAAGGGCCACTGCTCTTGGCGGTGAGAGTGTCCCCGAATAGTCGGGATCGATACCATGCTTGTTGGCGGCCCAAATAACGCCCAGATTACTTAGGTTGGCATAAACCTGTAAGCGTACGGACCTACTGCCCCATGTAAAGCGGGGATTCCAGGTGAGATTGATGTACTCCAAACGTACATGATCCCCTTTAAGCACATTTATTTCGGCCATCTTGTAAAATCCATCCCTGTTGGTAACAGCGGGGTAAACCATGGAAGGCACGTTCGTATGGTGTTCGTCGCCCGGCGCCAGCCATCTGTTTGCGACATCAGGAAACGCAGTACCATAAGAAAACAGCTCCGAATAGGACGTCACATCACGCCGGAAATAATACCCGCCTTGGAACGAAATGTTCACCGAAAGTGAAAATGCTTTATAAGACAGCGAGTTGATGATGGCCCCGAACCACTGTGGTTTGGTGCTCCCCACATATATCATATTGATCTCTTCGGCTCCGCTATCTCGAGCCTCATTACGGATGCCACTGTAGTCTGTGCTTACCTGTCCATCCATATACCCTTGTGGATTACCCTGTTCGTCAAGTCCAGCCCATTTGTAGGCCGATATGGCGTGAAGTGGCTTACCCTTTATCGGGGTAATACTATTCCCGCTGGAAAGCATGGACAACAGGTCTCTGTTAAATTGCGAGTAATAGTCTACCGTTTCATTTCGGTTAAAGCTGACCATATAGCGAGTATCCCAATGGACAGTGTTTTGAAGATTTTTAGCATCCACCAAGATATCCACTCCTTCACCCCGCATGCTGGCGGTGTTTTTGGTAATCGTTCCTTGTCCTCCCCATACCGTATAATCATAGGTCGTACTTCCATAAAGATCCCTTCCGTTTTTTATGTAATAATCCACCGTTCCCTTAATCGCACTTTGCCCGATAGCGAAATCAAGCCCAAAATTCAAGGTGCCGACTTGCTCCCACCTCAATGACGGGTCATTTAGTGTTTTAATGGCAATTGCTGGGTAATTGGTATACTTACTCGAAGATGTCGATCCTATCGGCAGGGGCGTTTTAGTCAAGTCTACGTTTCCACTATATCCATACGTCGCCCGCAACTTCAATAGTGAGACCACGTCCAATCTAAAAAACGCCTCTTTGGAGATATCCCAAAAGGCGCCGACGTGCCAGAAGGGTTTCCATTTATCATTGGTCTTCGCGCCGAATACATTCGCTCCATCGCGGCGCATACTCGCCGACAGGCTATACCGTTGCTTGAACAGCAACGCCCAATTGGTATACAGAGATACGAAACGATTGAGATTTTGCGAAAAGGATGGTGCCCCGATGATGATTGATGAGCCATTGCCGGGTATCGTTGGAAAAGAGTTCACGTAGTCCGTCCGGATGCTGGTCAATGGGTCATCGTCATATCCATAGGCAGTAAATCCGCTCCCCGCCCGTTTATTCTGCCGGGCTTCGCCGCCTAAAATTCCACTGACTTCATACATCCCCCAACGGTGACGGAAATTCGTTTGGCCCCGTAACGTGTAGGAAGAAGTCTTCATCGTCGACACATCGCGAATACCCCCTTTCGGCACATTGTAGGTCATGCGTCCTGTCGTAGGGTCCCAGACCGAAAATTGATTGATTTTGATCCGTGCGTTATAACTTTCTATGTCATCAATCCGTTCATTTTCCACCCGTTGAAATTGGTACTGCCCAGCCAAGCTGAGGTCAAGAAAAGGAAAAATCTGGTAGTTGACGCGGGTGTTACTGTATATTTCTTCCGTTGCTCCCAGCGACTGCGAAAGTAGCCAGTCTTCCAGCGGATAATAGTCCCACGAAAGATAGGGCTCACCAAAGTTTGCCGCCATGTATGATGGACTGAACGAAAGGCCTATGGGTATTGGATGACCATTATCATCCAGAAACTCCAAGTATGGAACATGCTTTCTCTGGAAGGTTAACCCATCGTAACCAGGTTTTCCAGACCGCGACCTACTATTGGTATAATAGGTGTTCACGTCTATACGCAGTCCATCTATCGGCCGAAAGCCATTTGCTAAATGAAGATTAATTTTCTTCAAATGGCCCGAACGTTCACTTCTACTAAAGGTATACCCTCCGTTTAAGCTGTAAGAATTAAACTCACTTCCACCAGCGAGCGTAAGCGCATATTGATCGACCAGCGGATTGGCCGTGAACAAATCGGTGTAGGCCTTCCGTCCATCCAACGATTTCAAGCGATCTATTTCGCGGGCTGAGTCAGCGGCACTGATCAATCCCTGGCTCTTCCTCATGAAGACTTCGGTAGCGGGCGTAAGCGATTGGTAGGGTGTCCTACTAATCTGTCTATCGTAGTGTCCGTTCTGAAAGAGCATGGCCTCTACGTCGATAAAATCCGCCGACGGCATCTGGTATATCTCGTACAGGTTAGGTTTCTCTTTGAGGATAGTTGTCTTGTTGAAAGAAACGGCCAACTTGCCACCTCCACCACGTTTCGTGGTCATGACGATTACACCGTTACCCGCCCGGGCTCCCCATATCGATGTAGCCGCCGCATCTTTCAAAACAGTGATGTTGTCGATGCTATTGGGATCGATGTTGGCAATATCACCCTCATAAATAAAACCATCCAACACAATCAATGGATCAAGCGGGCCGTTGATGGTACTTAACCCGCGCACGGAGACATTTAGCTTTTGCCCGGGCTCTTTGGGTTTGCTGTCAAAGCGTACGCCTACAGCCATGTTATCAATTCGCTGCAGCACATCCACTCCCACCTGCTGTTCCAAATCTTTTCTACTAAGCACCTGCACGGCACCAGTTACTTCATTTGGGCGGAGCATTTGGTACCCGGTGTTCACTACGACCTCTTCCAGCATTTCTTCGGTTGCTACCAACAATATATCTAAGCGGTCGTTTTCCACCTTGACGGGCACGCGCTGGCTGTGATACCCCACGTGGCTCACCAGCAAGGTATCGGGAAACATGGTGAGATGAAGGGAAAAACGACCCTCGTTATCCGCACTGGTTTGTTTGCCAACGGTGGTCGACCGTACGGTTGCACTAGCTATCGGGTTTCCCGTTGACGAATCGACGACCCTACCTGCAATATTGCTGGATTGCGCAGCGATTTCCATATGAAATACGCCACAACATACTAGAAATACAAATAATAGTTTCATATATAAAGTTATTTGGTTGACAAAAGGTTATCATGAAGGTTGTTAAACACGGCAAATTCGGTCGACCGCTTTTCTTCGCGGACATTGACCCCCATTTGTTCCAGCAACACCACGAGTTGCTTTTCATCAAGGCTAGCCACGTCACTTGGCAAGGTCACATCTACAGCGATGCCTGTATGGCCCACGAGTACCGTGGGTACCCCCAATAATTTACTGAAGTACCTTAAGACAAATCCCAAAGCGACATTTTGAAAAAAAATAGGCCCCTCTTCCGGGTTCAACTGCCTTTGCTGGATTTCACCCTTGGTGGTGATCTTTTCTATTTGTGGAGTAACCTGTAAAACAAGTACTCTTGAATCTTTCGTCAGTCTTGATACCGACACACCGAAGACACGCTCCAGATCTTCGCGTAGCAAATCCTCAGCTCGATCCATTGTCATCTTTCCGGGCACGCGGAGTTCATAACAATAGGCGTCATCGAATCCTTTGGGGTCCGTCAATCCGCGCACCACCGTCGTATCCACTCCGTTGAACACCCATTGGTTTCGCGGAATTCCACTCAGTACGTCATTGTAAGCGGTATTATAAATATAGCGCAGGGAGTAATTCGTAATTCGATAAATCGAATGCCCGTTCTCCACCGTCAATCGTCGGGATTTAAAACCGGCTCCCTCTACATAATTAGTGAGCTCCGACCGGTAGATCACTCCATTATCCTGTGGTGTTATTTCTTGCATTTCACCATCATCATCGCGCTTCATGTGGATACCTTCTACATTGCCAGAAAAAGCGGATTCGATGTTAGCCGATGTCAGCGCATCACTATACGTTGCGGCGAGGTAGGTGCCGTCTCCACTTATCCATACCATGTGTGGAAGTATCCTATGGGGGAATAACGTTTGGAATACGGTATCTGACGAAAGGTAAGGCAACCCCAGCGAATAATCATGAAGGTCTTTGTAGCGGGAAAACAACTTTTCTATTCTGTTGGAATCATCGCCCGTTTGCTTAGCGTTAACCAACAGGACCCCTAAATCGTCTGCATACTTCTTTTGATATGCCTCAAGTTTAGGAAAGCCTTCAATACAACTCTTACACCACGTGGCCCAAAAGTCAAGCACGATCAGCTTTTTATCGCGGTAGTCGTTGAGCGTAATGGTGTCCTTCCCGTCGGTATGGTTCACCACCTGCAATGGCAGGTTCCATAATACTTCGGGTATGGTATCCCCTATTTGCAAGGGTTGGATGTCTGCTACTGCCGTAGCCGCAGGCTCCGCCACTTGGGCGGAAGCCTGCTTCACGGCATACAAACACATGCTCGTTAATACAGCCAATAGGCTGATATATCGTATTTTGAATTGTTTAAGTTTATGTTTGGAAAGGGTATAGTAATCCCCTAAGCGTATTTTTTGCTTCATTTATGTTTGATTTAGATATAAGAAATCCGTTAGTTGAACTTGGTTTCTTAAATCAGACGGGCTTGGCAATAATGTTTTTGTGGAGATTAGATGTGGAGACTTCCGACGTTTTGGATATAACAAGGCTGTCCTTCTCTATTCGAGATGGAAAACTATTAGGTTGTAAAAATAAAAAACTCGGCTTCATAAATGGTTAGTCTGAAAACGAGCCGTCTTAGGTTAAAAAGATCGGGGCGGGCCCCTATTCTCCAACCGTTATCGAGGTACTACCGCTAGGACCTAAAACCCGATTTTTGAATAGGAGCCCGCCCCGTATTTTTTGCAAAAATACAAAAAGTCCGGGAGGGCGTCCCTATCACCTCGGGTTTCGTCAAAATGCGGTAGTTTCCGACAACGAGGCTCTTATAATTATTTATGTCAAAATATTAACTCAAATTTTCTCAGTTTATAGTTTCTGAATTCGATTATATGACGCCAACAGCGACTTGGTAGACAAAAATACAATTTAAATACAACTAAATAGAACTTTATTACAATTTATTTTCTAATACAATTCGAATTAAATTGCAATACATTGTAAGTAAGTTGGAAAAAGACAATAAAAATATACATCGTGGTAAAGTTTTGCATGACGCTGCAAAGCATCATCCAAAGAAAATAAAGGAAATTGTAAAGGATGCGGGCTACAAGTATGGAACGTTTTACAAACATAAAAATGATCCAAAATTATCTTTTGAAATAATCGCTAAATATGGAAAAGCAATGGATAAAGATTTTTCTATTGAATTTCCGGAAATGGCTGACATGCCGTCCTTGTTAATGTTGCCCCATAAAGATGGGCGAATGACAAACCAACAGTTTGAAAAAGATACTCAGGAAGTACGAGAGAAATATTTCACCTTGCTAGACAAACACAACCTACTCCTTGAGGCAAACATCGCACTACGAGAAGAGAATATAGAATTAAGAGATGAAATATCTAATCTCAGGAAAGAAATCGACTCTCTCACTAAAAATAAATAATCGAAGGCGAGGAAAGAGATGGAAATAAAGGTAGGAGATATAGGTCCAATCAATAAGGCAGAAATAGACTTTGGTGACCTTACGTTATTTGTAGGTCCGCAAGCCAGCGGAAAAAGCATATTACTCCAGTTGGTTAAGCTCTTAATTGACAAAGACCAAATACGCCGCACATTGGAGCAATACGGCTACGTTTGGGGAAGTGATCTCGGATCGGTTTTGGATCGGTATTTTGGAGAAGGGATGTCTGGTATTCTTGGACAAGACTCTGCCATTAACTTTAATGGAGACGCTTTCCAATTAAGCGATCTTCTCCTTGCGCCCAGCGACACCGCAGCAACGGAAAATCTATTCTATATACCTGCACAACGTGTCGTTTGCCTTCAAAATGGTTGGCCCAGATTCTTCAACGATTACGAAGACTCTGTACCATACGTATTGAGGCACTTCAGCGAAACACTTCGGCAATATTTAGAAAGCAATACCAGTAACCAGCGGTCCGACGCGATATTTCCTCGCAGTAATTGGTTGCGCTCTCCATTACGGGACTCGTTTAACGACAGTATTTTCCACGATGGTAAGATTGTGTTAGACCGTAGGGTTAAGAAGCGCTTCAAACTGAATATTGGCGATTCAAGTATCCCATACATGGCCTGGAGTGCCGGCCAAAAAGAGTTTATGCCGTTGCTACTTAGCTTCTATTGGCTGTGCCCCGATTCATCTACTGGCGGAAAAGATAGCATCAAATATGTAATCATCGAGGAGCCCGAAATGGGCTTGCATCCGCAGGCCATTGAATCGGTTATCCTGCAGATTATCGATTTACTGTCCCGAGGCTATAAAATCATTGTATCCACCCATTCGCCGGTGTTCTTGGAGTTCGCTTGGGCCTTTCGCTATTTACAAAAAGCTAAAGCTGGTGATCATTACCTTTCTGAATTGTTTAATCTCGGCCAGTCGGAGGCGGTAAGCGAGCTGTTTAAGAACATCCTTACGGAAAAGAAAATCAACACCTATTATTTCGATAGGGAAAATGACAAAGTGCATGTAAAGGATATCTCTTCACTGGATGCAGGAAGCGACGATTTATCCACTGCCGATTGGGGTGGACTATCGTCGTTTAGTTCGAAAGCGTCGGATATTATATCAAGGGTGATGGCCCAGGAAGTTTAACCAAGCAACCAATACCTAATATGACATTTAAAGAAGCTGTGGAGGCAACTCCGGACGTAAGAACCTGCTATCAAGCAGGACTGCAAGCGCTGGGAGGCGATAGTCGGAAAATCCGCCTGCAGGATACGACAAAATGCGAAGGCAGCGTGGATCTCGATGGATGCACGAGGACCATTTATCCGCAAAGCAACCGGTGGGATTATTGCTTGTCTTATAAAAACGAAGTCTTCTTCGTGGAAGTACATACAGCTAATACAACAGAAGTTAGCACGATACTTAGAAAGCTTCAGTGGTTGAAGGATTGGCTAAATCATGATGCCCCGGAACTTGCCAAATTGAAAGCGCAAAGCCGGAATCCATATTACTGGATTCAATCCTCCAAATTCAACATACCAAAAACGTCGAAACAATATAGGCTGGTCGTGCAGAAAGGGATAAAACCGATATCGTCGTTAAATTTATCTTAGTGAAAATTCAAACGTTCAGCGATTTCATCCACGAACGAATAAATCGTTTCCGTTTTTCAATACTGCCGATGGGTACATCGATGATCTCATACCCGTAACGCGCATATATTAATTTCAATTGCTGGTACGTATATACGGCCTCTTCCCAGGTTTGTTTCCGCTCCGTATCGGTTTCATAGATTTCCTGCCATGGGGGAAGAATGAAAACCGTTGGATGATATTGGCAAGTTGATACCGTTTGCATAACGGATGGCGAAATGGAATAACCGATCATCTCGGCGTAACATACCGCATCAATGACGCTGCGGTCGAAAAGATGTGTTCTTTGCGTCTGCTTTTCTACCACGCACCGATAATCCTGTATGGAGGCTGCTAACATGAGATCGGTGTACCGTTCTTTATTCTTCCAAGGCAATGCATCGCCCCCGGTGGCCAGTTGCTGCTTAATGATGGCCCTGGCTACTTCCGGAACGGTTGTTATCCCGTCCGTGGACAACGCATTCAGCAAGGAGGTTTTTCCTACGCCAGGTCCTCCTGTTATGACATATAACTTGTTCATTTATGTAAATTTAAGCGCAGGCTGACGGTAAAAAAGATGTGCCCCCAAAGGGATTGGAGGACTTCAAACATAAACCTAGCGTAAAGTTAGGAAAAGTAGACGAACTACCAAAATGAATCATTGCCTTTGTCCCGCTCCTCCTGAATGTGCATTGGTATGCTGTTCCAGTTGAAACACTGTTCTATTGCTTAACTAATTTTTTTAGTTATTTTTGTTTCTATGAAACAAAGAAGGGAATCCAAAAAAGAGGTAATAGACCTCCAAGCGTTGCGGCAGGAGTTATATATTAAACATTCGGGAAAAATCCACCCTACCATTAAAAAGTACCTAGAAACCGATGGTGTTTTTGACGAGGTATGTCACCACTTGGTCGACCTGGAATTCCAAGATAGACGGCTACATTTTCCTAGTAGCGGGCCGAGCGACTTCACCCGGTTATACGATTATCATACCGACTCCTATATACACGTACATTATAGAGGCAAGAATTAGGTTTGATGTAAAAGTAAGTTAACTTTCAAGCCGTTTCGCCACCACAGACTCACGTTTGCGCCAATTCCGCAATTGTGGCTCTTCGTACACCGGCCGACCGTCTTCATCCAACAAACCCAGAGACTCGGCGAGTTGGCGGCTCAAGGCCGCCGATTCCGGGTTCCGATCATTGATGGCGTGTTGGCTGGCAGCGATGGACTTTTCCATAGCGGCAATGGCGCGCTGGATGACCTCCAGTTCGGCTTTGTATTTCTTTTGCTTGCGAAGAATGATCATCATCCGATTAAACGCTTCGGCATTCAGGCGCTTACGGCGGGTCAATGCGCGATATATTTTGAGTGCCTCTGCATGCTTTCCTTCCTTTTCCAATTGACGCGCTTCGTCCATGAGCGTCTGCGCGGCGATTTTCTTTCTGGCCATGGGGGGGTGAGTGTATTTGGTGTTTGGTAGGTAACAGGTGGGCGGTGATTTGGTTTATCGAGCAAGAGGTTTGAATTCAATTATCTATTGTAAAACGGCACGTTGGAAAATTACTGCATCCTATGAACTCCCCAAATTTGCCGAAGCGGGGAATCAAATTACCACCGCATTGCGGGCATCGATTTTCGCTTAATGACTTTTCGCGCGCTTCCAGCTTTTGCCGGATTGCGCTGACGTGCTTACTTCGGCTATACGTAGCTTTGATATTCGCGGCATTTAGCTGTTTGAATATGGCTTGCTTATCTTCTTCAGTAAGCACCACGTCTGCATACTCTTTGATAACCTCTCGTAGCATAGATGAATAGGTTACCTCTGAGTAAATTGCGGATTTGAGCGTAGCATTGTCCGAGAAAACAACAATGGGTATGTATGCTATATTCGGGAAGGCGCGGAGATGATGCTTCAAGGCTAATACATGTCCCCTATTCTGACGGATTGGATTGTAAAACTGCTGCTTATACTTATAAAGTACTTGGGTCCAATACTCCGCTTCGTCTCCTCCAAAAATCCAGCCTTTGTAATTCTTGGTTTCGATAACGAATATGCCAAAATTTGAAACCACTACGTGATCAATCTGCGAAGTCCGTCCGCGAGTTTGCAAAACAAGATTATTAATAACGCTGTATTTCGATTGGTCCAATCTGGCAAGGATAGCCGCCGTAGACTTCTCTCCCAAATGGCCTTTGATAATCGGCTTAAAAGCTTGGTAAATGCTGGATAAGCCAACCGCTATGATCAGCCAGATGTACCAGTGTTCTAAAATGAAATCAGCCATCATTGGTTATTAATGTGGTTACCAGCCGGTGCAGGGTTATGTTAGTCGTCTGTATTTGTGCACACTGGATTCAAAGATACGTAGATATTTGTAAAGGTTTCTATGTTAGATTTATTGTCTATCGGATAAAACCGAGCTGCAAGCAACCAGTTGAAGAAAGCGCATCCTAGAACAACTACTTCTAGCTTTCCGTTTCTAATGCATAAAACTAATATTATTAGCATTATATTTGTGCGATTATGTCGTATAGCTACTCTACAGATACTGCGATGCCACGGGAGGTTAAAAAGCTTCTTTTGGAGGCTTGGAATAACCAACAATGGGTTTATGACCGGCTGGACGACAAATGGTATACCCCGGAAGAATTCAAAGCCGAATGGTCAAAGCATGTCACGCCACACAACATTAACCGGTATATGGCGCGCTCGCCGGAGGCGGGCATTGCCGAATCATTGGCCTGCTTGCGCCGCGGACTGGAGCGCGCAGAGGAATTTCATAAAAAGTTGCAGGGGTATTATGGGGTGGGGTTGAGGAGGAAATGATGATTTTATTTAAAAATATTTGGAGATTTCTTATCTTAGCGTTCAAGGATCAATTATTTAACCAAGTCAGCAGGCCCGTCCATGAGTAATAAAAAAAAGGTTGAGGTATTTAAGGTAACCATAAAATCTGGCGATAACGTCATCCCACCCTCTTTCGAAGAAATACTTCTAAATCAAGATTTTCAAAACGATGTAATTAGATACTATGCAATATAATTCCCCCCGAAAACAGGACAGCAGTTTAAGTTAGATTT
>NZ_JAMXAY010000062.1 GCF_025460835.1 Parapedobacter soli
TTCGGCTTGGGACCCATTGCCGACAAACCCATGATCCCGTACAACCGTTCGATGCGCTTGGGATTGACCCGGTAGCCTTTGTCCCTGCGCAACCAGGTGGTCATCCGGGGAACGCCCAGCCAGGGGTGCTGCAGGTATTCCTCATCAATCAACCGCATCAACTCCAGGTTCAGTGAACTTTCCCCAACAGGTTGATAGTAAAAACTGCTCCGGGATACCGATACCAATTCGCACTGCCGGGCTATGCTCAGCCCCGCTGCCTTGCCAACGTGCGCCTTCCGCTGTGCTGATGTCTCTTTCATGACAAGGCTTTCTTTAAAAAATCAATCTCCATCTTCTGCTGGCCGATGGTCTTCAGGTATTGCTCCTCACGCTCCTGAGCCTCGCTCTTGGCGTCCTTGACCGGACGATCAAAGACCGCAGGGGCCTGCTTCAAAAATTGAGACTTCCACGTCGTGATCTGCGTGGGGTGGATCCCGTGCTTCTGACCCAGCTCCTGGATCGTCACACGCTCCGATAATGCTTCCAATACTACCTTCGTCTTGAATGCCGATGTGAACTTTCGCCTACTCATAATACAACAAATTTAATCTAAAAATCTAACTTAAACTGCTGTCCTGTTTTCGGGGGGAATTATATTATCCTCTTTTGGTTGATGGAGTTCGATGAAGGAAAATTTTCTCAAGCCTTTGGCCAACACCTGAAAGAAATAAGAGAGGGTAAAAAAATACGGTCAGGCAAAAAAATCAGTCTCCGGAGGCTGGATCAGTTATCGGGTGTGGATCACAGTCATATACACAAAATAGAAAAGGGTCTATCCTCTCCCTCCCTCCTGACATTAAAAGCATTGGCCTTAGCTTTGGAAGTAAGTCTTGTTGATTTGGTAGATTTCGACGAATAGTTATTTAAAACTTTCGATACGCTCCTTACTTAATCGGTCGGTAATTTCAATCATCTTCTCTAACCGTTGGCTGATTTCCTTTAGGTCAGCTATTGAAACTTCAAAATCCATTTTATATTTACCGCTTATGTAGGCTCTGTTCAGCAAATCGAATAGCCGCTTTTCATTGCCATCTTTTACATCCGGAAAAATCGCGTTTAGCTCTTCTGAGATGGCACTTACTGACTTACGATACTTGTAGAGATTGTGGAGTTTAGGCTTGATGCCCATAAAAACCAAAAGCAAGGTACTGTAAATGGCCTCCACTGTCTGAAAAAGAAACCATGCGTTCAACCCTGACCTGGATTTGCCTTTAAGCATTAACTCATAATCGAAATGAAAATGCGCAAAGAATGTCTCCGCATTGCCTATCCAAAATTTATGATACGCTTCGACGTTCTTTCTTATCTGCTCAATACTTAAAGGCTTGGGTTCGGTCAGTATGCTTTGGCCATTATCGTATAGCAATACGCCCTCATGATACATTGGAACAAAAAAGAAATTACCCGTGGCCAATTCTCTGTTGACATAGTCAATATCCATCATGAAGAAATTGATGTCGGGCCGTGCTTTGATTCTTTTCTCCAGTTCCTCCGCCAACTCGTATTCCTTAATATTGGTTTTGTTAGTAACGACAATTAAATCGTAATCGCTAATATAAAAATATCGGATGCCGTCTTTTATGTACACCTGGTCTTTATACTCACCTCTCGCATAACTACCATATAGGATGATCATGTCAGGACCGACGAAATCCGTTATCACCTGCTTGATGGCTTCAATTTCTCGGAGCTTTTCTTCGGGTAAGGCGGGTAGTCGGATGTTCATGGGATAAAGATACGGATTTTGATTTTTTATATGCGCTTGTACACCGGTTATATCCAGTGCATGGCTAATAACGATATAGTAATCTCAAATGACTAATTACATCTTGATGCTGCCCCCTGATTACTTTATTTCAATCTTTAAATACGAATTTGCATTACCTGCTCCGAAATCAATATAAATTTCTCCATCAGAATTTGTTGTGAGCATTTTTCGAGGTATCAAATGCCCCTTATAACGCACATTCAACCCCCTGCTGTTAGTTGAATATGCTGAATTGGCGCTAGTATCGCAAATCGACCCGTCTGACACTATAGTTATTCTCGGATTTGCCAACTTTACAAATTCACTGTGATATGCAGATTGTCTCCCATGGTGCGGGGCTATAAGTATATCGCAATCTTTCACAGCAGCCCTAAAATCCGCCTTCGTCATCAATTCGTCCAAAGACTTACATTCATTATCTCCTGGAATAATCACTTTGATGCCTTCATATTTCATGATTGTGACAATACTTAGGTTATTGATGTTATCTATCAAACTAGGTGTACTAAAGTGTTTAAATATTACACCACCATAATTCTCAGGATTAGACGTTGTATTTGTCGAGCTAGCGGGATATACAAAAGTCTTGTCTAATTTAATATATCGATCAAAAAGAGGCCGATCTGCTGTGCTCACATTTTCAAGAAGTTTGTCTAAGTCGACAGACTTAGGTCGGTGCAATGTTTTGGGTCCCAATTTAAGTTTATCGAGATTGAGAATATCCTTGATATGATCTTTATGAGGATGTGTTATCATTAAATAATCAATCTTATCTATTCCATAGTGATTTTTCAACGTTTCCAAAGGACTTCTTCCATCCATTCCTTCCGAATAGTCACCTACGCCAAGATCAAATACAAGATGCTTATTATTTGGGGTTCTTACATAAATGGCATTGCCATGCTTTACGTCCCAAACTCTCATTTTTACTTTTCCCATAATTCAGGTTTATTTAATTATTGTAACTTCAAATTATCTGTGGTTCTTTGGATAGTGAGTTCAGTCAAGCTCTTCTGTAGCTTCCAGTAACCTCTCCGCATAAGCAAATGCGGGAACTTTAATCCAGTTTTTATTAATCACGAAAATCCAGAAAAAGAATATTACTAATAGTATCACTTCAGCGATTAGGAATTCCATTGGATAAATAGTTGGATTAATACTCTTTATGGTCAGCCAGTAATAACCATATGTCCCCACCATCAATATCAGAATTAGCCAGATTGCATAAGTCTTCATACCCCATAAATTTCTTCTAAAACCATAATTCATATTTTCTTTGAAGAGTACGGAATACTTTTGAGTGTCTCTGGTCTTCGAAATAAGGAATTTGGTCCAATATTGATAAATTTCGTCCGACTCAACTGGATTAGCCTGCTCGTATGCCGGATCAGGCAGATCATCAACTGGACATAGGACACTTAGTTTATTGTGATATCTTTTCTTAATATTGACATTTATCTCGTTATTACTCCATCTGAGGAGTTGTGTTGTCGGAGCCCCTCCCCAAGATCTCCATAATTTCCTTTCCTTCCTCCTTCCACCATCTCTTCCGAGTTGGGAAAAGAGATAGGACAGTGCTCCAACTATACCAAACGATGTAAAAAGGTGTATGTAATTATCAAATTTCAATAAAAACAATACAGCCAAAATAATTGCCGGCATATAAAAAATAACCACCGGATATATCCGTGCATTCAAGGAATATCTATCCATAATTATTAACTAAAAAATGTAAGGTAATATTCCAACTGGAGCGACCACAGTTAAAAAAACTGGTAGCGGCGTCACCAATTCGGAAAGTTCTTTCTTAAATCTATTAACGCTTGCCATATCGACATCACTTAGACAATTAGGCCCTTGCGGATGTGAGTGCCATTCACCAACATAACCAATCTGTCCGCCAGATTTTTCAATGACCATACTTATTTTTTGGGATAATCCGCTGTGCCCTCGATAAAAACATATTTGGTTACCTTCGCTATCTGGTGGGGCATCTATCAAATCGGTAACATGGATCACCTTCGTCTTATAGTTGACCGCACCCAAAAAACTTCCCCCAGTTTCTCTGTTTCGTTTTTTTGCTGCTGTTTTTTTTATCTTGTCGAGTAGGCCATCTTTAAAACGAATTGTCCAGCTAGAATCATTAACGGCGGTTAAAACATCAAATGGCTTTACGTCAATTGAATCTGTTTCTACTTGATAATCGCTATCTTCCGTAATGCGATGTAGTTTGATTTTTGCTTGGCTGTCTATACTGTCTG
Source organism: Parapedobacter soli (assembly GCF_025460835.1). Lineage (GTDB taxonomy): Bacteria > Bacteroidota > Bacteroidia > Sphingobacteriales > Sphingobacteriaceae > Parapedobacter > Parapedobacter soli. The sequence goes on from NZ_JAMXAY010000062.1 coordinate 4,072, forward strand.
CCATTTCACGTTTAAGTACTGCTGCTACGAAAGCGCCATGTGCCGAAATCTTTTCATCCGACAATATTGTTGTTTCCGAATTACATCCAACGCCTACCCGAACAACCAGATTATTGTTAGCCTTAGCTTCCCTTTCCCTTTTTAGCCAGGAGCTGATTTTTTCATCAGACATTGAACAGCTGTATAAATATACCTGCAAGTCATCAATCCTCGGATTTCTGCTTTTTCCTTCTTTCAGTAATATTCCCAAATTCCCGAAATCAGATATACTCGCGCTGAATATCCGCGCTTTCTTAAAACTCTCTGCTAACACCAGTCTATTAAAAAAAGCATCAGATGCGGTAAAATCGAATATCCACCTGCATTTGTCAAATGTTTCCTTTTTTTCGAAACGCCCCTCTTTATACGACGGTACACTCAATAAAGGCAATTCTTCTGTAGGGTATAACTTCCGAATTACTTCTGCAAGCGCAAAAGCTTTATTACTTCCCACATATTCTCCTCCAGATGAATGCCTAACCAAATTATGAGGTGATAAATGGTCAGGGTCTATCAATGTAAAATTTGTCTGACCAGATCTGGCAAGATGCAGCGTCACCTTTGAGCCTAAGGCTCCACAACCAAAAACCACTCCTTTGCCGTCGACAAAACTTGAATAGCCGGAAATGTGTTGCGCCTTCTCCGGAGTAAGGGGTTGATTGTGGGCCTGGAAACTAATCGGAATATTGTTAATCAACTTTCCTTCGGAAACGTCGTCTGTATACAAGCAGAACTTTAAGTTGACGAACTCTATGTTCGATGAAAATCCGATTAGGTTTTTGGGTCGCCTGATAGCTAATATAACCGGAAAGTAGGCGTAATGATTGGTGTCGCCATCCGAAATAATTCCTTCCAAATCGTTGTAGGGTATCTTAAAAGTCTCGCAGTATTTTTTAAATGTCTCCCAATTTGTAGGTAAATCAATATTGTATTTTTCGTATGTCTGATCGTCGTCTGCCCATAAGATGAAGCCATACCGATAGAACCTTTTGTCCTTATCATCCTTTTGCTTTTCTTTCTCCTTCCTGTACGCTTCCATGACCTTATCCATGTTTCCTGGCGTGACGATTTCAACAAGCTGAAAGCTCCCCGAAACTTGGTCTTTCGCCTGGTCAAAAAGGCCGATAGTCCAGTTATGCCCTGAAACGAACGAAGCTTTCTTATGTACTATATTGGATAACATGTCGTAGTCATAAGTATTCGTACCGCTGTAGCCTTCTAACCTCAAAGGTTCAAACTGGCTTCCGTCTTCTGTCAGATTGCCCGTAACTGCGTCTCTCAGCCAGTTGCTTATCCTTATTAGAAGGTCGTTGATGCGTTTATTGGCATACCAATCGTCGCTATTCTCCCGAACATAGCAAAAGGCCGGGGGGCGTCCGTTTTTAGCAATATATAGATGAGCCAATCTATCCTTGGGAAAGTCAAGCCTATCCGAATATACCGCGGGGGCTTTTGTTGGATAATCCTGTTTATCAAAAACTAACAATACCGGCTCTTTTGGCCGGATGTCTAACCCGTCGAAATTCCCCAGAGACGGCAATTCTACGTCGACTGCAATAGGTACGGCAACATGCCAATCACTCCACACAAGCAATTTAAAATCGTCTAAAAGAACGTTCTTCAGGAAATTTAGAGTTCCCTGTAAAGAGGGATTCTCTAAATTACCAGAAAAAGTTGCCAGATTGCTACTAAATACTTCTGCTGCCATACTTTGAAGTAGAATTAACAACACCTAAAGCAGCGCCACCGATAGCCCTTGCCGAACCTTCATTTTGTTTCGGTTTAATGATGCCTTGAGGCGTGACCTCGAAAACTATAGGCTGGGGAATTCCCTTAGCGACAATATGAGTACTTGTGTTAAGAAAATTGCTTTCGGTCACCTTTTTAACATATTCGCGCTTTGCTTCATAATGCGGGGGATTGTCATCGTCATTCACAATTGTTTTGCTTGAAGCAATTACTTTAGCATTCCTCCGTCGATAATCCAAAACTTCCAATGAGGTCTTCTTTGGGACTGGATTTTCTTCCTGTGGCCGATCATTAAAAAAGGACCAAGAACAATGATGAGGCGAAAGAAACAAATCCCAAGGTAGTGCATGCATATTATTATACTTTTTAGTTTTCTCCAATATTATACACCATGAAGTGTGATCCGAATCACCTCCAAACATCGCTAAAGCAGAAAAATCATCTTGATGGGAATAGTTTTTGAAGCGAGCTTGAAAAACGATACTAGTTGTATTCTTTTTGTCATCACCTTCTGCTTCGAGATGTTCCTTGAACGGCGCATGAACAAAAATCGAAAACAACAATTGGTCTTTGTCATTAAATCGAGTGACCGTATCACCTGGCTTAGCTCTCAAATGATCCAAATCACGATAGTCAGTACTGCCATCATAACCTATGATTTTGATTCGGTTTCCGGGATTATCCTTTCTCGAATCCTTGTTGCGATGTAACGCGAGTCTCCGTTCTGCCTCTTTTTGATATGCATCTTCGTCATCATTGGAGTGCTGTTCGGCGATCATCGGCGAGAACCACATCGTATCCACCCTAATAAGTCCCTCTTTCTTATGCGACTCCTTGTAATTTTCAGGATCGCCTTGATAAAAATGCTTCTTGAACCCACGACAATGGTCTTGATCGCCATGAGTCAGTATGAATACGTCAACATGTGGGATTCCATTGTCGTATTGTACACTTTTCAAAAAATCTGCTTTGACATCATAAATGTCATCGTTGTCACAATTCCTGATATTGCAATCAACCAAGATAGTCGTATTATCTTCTAATGTGATCAACGAATTGTCACCGTTCCCAACTGGGTAATATTTAATATTTGCGTTTGCCATTTTATTTCTCTCCCCTTATTCCCTTAAATTTCCCACCGGACGTTTTCGTATCGATAAACTGACCGGTAATTGTATCACGTTTCGTCCATAATCCTGTCCTTGGATTTTGGGATTGCGTACGTCCGCCGACATAACCATGGCGTCTGTTATCGCCTGTTCTTCCATTTCTTGCCATTGTATTTTAGCTTAGAAATTTTAACACTTCGCCCATTAGCATTCCTAATCAAACCACCTGATCCATAAAATGAATCAATTAAGTTTAGTCCAAGTTTGCTACGGAGCTTTACTAACCAAGAAAAGACGTGATTTTCGTATAGGACTTGGGACACGTGTATAACCCCAAGATACGCCAGAAAGGAAAAGTATTCTTACGGTTTCCCGTACATATTTTTGGTTATACGAAACAAAAGTCTTTATTTCGCGTTTAAATTTTTGAAAACACTTTGTCCTGCCCTTCCGGGTACGGATGATTCAAATTTCAGAGGGCTAAGTGTGTCCAGCACTTAGCTCTTACTTTTGGTATCATCTCCTGCTTCTTTAGTCTCTCGGCACCATATTTATTATTGTTTTAATTTCTAAATTCATTAACTACAAATATCTCGCTTTTAATTCAAGACCTTAAGAATTGTTATCAACAGGTATTGAATTATTCACATTTAGCAGATTACATTCACAAACTACCGTTTAAAAAATTCATTATTAATATCTTATAAAATTGTTTATAACTTTCGATTATTAACATTAATCACCATATTCTGCTTTTAAACCATCAAAATACCTCAGCAATGCCGGAATCGTGAAATGCGGATTACGCACATGCAAAGCTATATATGCATCTTGGTTCCTAGTCAACACTTCTGCCCGCTCGATAGCTACCTCCAGTTTGTCCCGCAATTCTACAAAAGCTTTGGATTTGGTCTTATGGTAGTCGGGCCAAAATTTCTTAAGGTATTTCATCGCCTCATCGGCATTTTGGAACGCCCGCCCACAATTCTCGTAATGAAGGATGAGCCAATGCTCAAAACAAATGGCGGTATAGGCGACTTCAAAACCATGTGCTTCAACTACCTCAAACGCCGCTTGCAACCGCGGATTGTTATCGTGGTCGAAAAACAACCACACCGTGTCATACGCGTTTCGCTCCTTACGGGCTTTCTGTGCTCGCTTCGCGGCCTCTCTTGCCAAACTCAAAGGGTCATTTTGACTACTGTAGTCGATCTCAATCGATACCGACCGTTGCAAGGTACGGGGCAATTCCATCTGCATCGCCTTGGCGTAGATGTATTCCGTCAGCCCTTCGCAGAGGATCAGTATGCGTTTGTTAACCTTCACTACCGTCCTCCTGCATGGCGATCAGAAAATCAACGTCATTGACTATAGGCGTAGCACCAAAACGTCCAGAGGCATACCATTTATCCAGTGGTGTATTGAGCCGGATGCCCGGAATATCAGAGCAACGATATAGGGAAGTAGCGCCATATTCATCTTTCTCCGTAAACCATACTTGATCGCGCCGGAAATTATCGTTGGACAACTGTGTGATATCATGCGTAGCAAAGACCAGTTGAGCATGCTTTGGATTGGTCACTTCATTATGGAACAACTGAATTAAAAACTGAGTAATACTGGGATGAAGGTTTTTCTCAAATTCGTCGACCACCAGCACACGGCCACGCTCCAGGGCATCCAGAATGATACCGCCGATCACGAACAGGCTCTTCGTTCCAGCTGACTCGTCATCGACATCAAATTTTTCAGCCCCTACCCTTTCTTTTCCGTCGTAAAGCGAATGCTGTGTTTTGATATCGTATTTGTAATCCTCCCTGAATCGCTTCTGAACATCATCGGGCATATTGCTGGGAAACTCGTACCGGTCCCAATCCACCTCTTCTACTGCCACGGAATTGATACCTGTATCCAGCGCACAAATAAGGGAATTGAAGCGCTTTGAAAACCGGGATTCGCTATTTTCCGCCAACCGCTTGGCATACAACCTTGCCAGGTTGTCCTCATGGTAGTCTTCTATGAGCGGATATACCATAACATCACGTGAAAAGAAGCGATAGGGTGCTAACAATACATCGACATTGTTTTCGGCCGCCTTCGAGAGCAATAGCTGATTGGGCAATAACAGTTTTTCCAACGTCTTCTTTGGCCCCTTGTAGTAATCGCCGAATTTGACTTCCTGATCGGCACGTCTATTATACAACAGGCTACGGCTGCCGCTGGCATAGTAAAACAGCTCCTCTTCTTCTATTCTTTTCTTGCTAAATGCTACTTTATAGTCGTATCTGCTTTTATTGGCGATGAAGGACACTTCTATGACCACTGGCCGCTTCGCATAGGAGACTTCCAACGCATGCGGTTCGTAAGGCGGGATAACCTGATCGGGCTTTGCACTGGCAGATTGACCCACTAAAAATTCCAATGCCTTGAACGCCCTTAATAACCCGCTCTTTCCCGAAGCGTTCGGGCCGTATATGACAGCTGAATGCAACAAAGTATGCTTGCCAGGTGCCTTAAAATAATTGCTGGGCGTGCCTTTCAACGCGGATTTAGTTAAGTCCAACGCGACCCGCTCCTTTATCGACCTGAAATTCGTAACTGCAAATGAAATAAGCATAATTCTCAATCTTATACGCAAATGTACAAAAAATCAAATTATAAAAATGAAATAAAGTTATAATTTGCGTTTTTTACGCAAAAATCAATTTAATATCATTAATAATTCCTGACTCTAAAAGGTCTGATAAGCCCGATAGGCCTTGGTAGACGAGCCAGTGTAACCTTCGTTCGCTTAGATAAAGAAAAGGATTACCGGATATATGAGGGAACCGGATTGATAAAAAGAAACCCGTTACTCGTAAGTAACGGGTCCGCCCCAATGGGGTTAGGGGCTATCAACCTAAACCTAGGACAAAGATAGGTATTATCGCGCCACCGCCGAAATCTTTTAACCTATTCCGATCACAATGCGCCATTTTCCAAGCTTTACGGTAAACCATAATATAATACCAATTAAAACTTCAATTTTTGGATGTCGGGCGAAAGACTACCCACCTTAAACATGCGTCGAATTGTATATCTTATTATTTGGATTTCAAAATATTAGTTTTTACTTTTAACAGAACCAATTGTGCTGCCGGGACCTAAAGCAAGTGAAATTTGGTCTGAATTGTAGATTTTCAAGGATGAATGAATATTCTTCATAAAATTCAATTGTAAAAAAATCGATCTTTAGTCAAACATAAGCGCTGCCTATTCCGGTGAACCGTAATTTATAAACCAATTCTAATTATGGAAAAGATTGCTGTCGTTAAACTTGTAGAATTCAATCGAAAAAAGCCAAAAGGACAGAAAACACTGGTCGATAAAATGAAAATCCCACAACCGATAAATCCTGACGGAGGCGGGGACTATTGGATTTCGGCATTAAGTTCAATAGCTAGTTCGTTTCAACTTGCGGATAGCGGGCCCATCGCGGAAAAGATTGATATTCTTATTGACAAAATCGAGAACGCTTCCACGAAGCAGGTTAAAAACATGTTTCAAGCTAATTTGAATATACTCAACCATTACGAGAACTTTGATTTTGCCAGTATCCGACCAAATGCTCGACTGACATTCCTCAAAAAGCCGAAAGCCCAATCCATAGTAGAGATAAAAGGCTTGCCTATATACGCAAAGCCGAGTCATGTTTATACCTACGAAGAAAACGGCAAAAAAAGAATTGGAGCTATGTGGTTTGTGGCCAAACTCAATGGATTTAGGCCAAACGAGTTGCCGTTATTCACGGATATCCTTTTTCGATATTTAAATGTAAATTATGGTGACAAGTTCCAAATCGATGAACGGCAGTGTATAGCTGTAGATGTTATTACAACAAATAACATTTCATACTCCCAAATCCTTAGTGGTGAGGTGGAATCGTCATTGTTAGCCACGATTACAGCTATTAAGAAACTTATATAAAATTTACTATTGACCATGCCTGTTTTTGACCTAAGATTTATAAATGTGTCTCGCAAAGACATATCGCTAGATAAAATTCACGAATTCATAAAGGACGGCAGCACTAAACGAATCCGCTTTGCTACAAGTCATAAAAATTCCCTGCATCGAGTAGAAGGAGCTGGGCCTGCGGGATGGCTTAACGTTCCATTTAAAGATTCAATTCTACCGATAATGAAAATAGCCATAGACTCATCGTTTATGCTTTTTGAACGCGAAACCCAATATGGTAAAAGTTGCTATCGTCGTATAGATTCGGAAAAGGAATATACAAGTATCGAGAAATTCATCGAAGAGTATCGAGAAGTTGTATTTCTTCGTGATCTTCTTGACTTATCCATTGCTTTATCAATGAATTTCGAAGACAACGATGATTACTCTGAAATCGGTAAGTTGGAATATGAAGCAAAATATCAAGGAAGTGAGGAAGCGGAATCTAAGCTAATCGATATCTGCAAAGAGCATATCAATAAGTTGCCATATTATAAGAAAGTGGATTATATATGTGCCATGCCGTGTAGTAATATCAAACAAAAAAGCTTACCAAGACGCGTCGTTGACGCCTTAGATGGTTTCGAAAATATTTCGGACGATATATATTGGCAGTCCAAAACAAAATCCCTGAAAGACGCTGAAACCATTGAAGAGAAGCTTCCGATACTTGAAGAATCAAATCTGACTATTGATAGGAATTTAGAAGGAAAGGCAGTATTTTTGTTTGATGATCTTTATATGTCCGGCTTATCGATGCAATACGTGGCTATGAAGTTAAAGGAAGCGGGCGCAAAATGGGTATTCGGGCTTTGCCTCGTGAAATCAAGAAATAACACAACGCGATAGCAATGATTGAAAACAGAAATATCATCGATACTTTGTTCAACTTCATGAGCGTGAAAGGGGTCGGACCCGCCCAAACCAATAAGCTGTTATTATCGGTGGGTGGCAATAGGACTACTGTTTCTTTATATGAACAGGCTAAGTCGTTATTGACCCATTCCCAACGTGAAGAATTCGAGTCGAATAGGGATCAGAATGTCGAAATCACCTCGAAATTCCCTGTATACTTTATCTCCATACAAGATAACGACTATCCGGCTGCGCTGAAACATTGCCTTAAAAATGCTACGCCTCCTTTGCTTTCCGTTATTGGCAACGTAGATTTATTGCGGAGAAAGACGGTAGCGTTCAGCGGATCAAGGAACGTTTCTGAAAAAGGGATAAAGATAACGGAAGATGCCGCCGGCATTTTAGCGGAGCAAGGTGTTTGCATCGTTTCCGGCTATGCCAAAGGGGTGGATTTTACCGCTCATTATACGGCGCTTAAAAACGGTGGTTCCACGATAATCGTCCTCCCCGAGGGCATCAACCATTTCAGGATCAAAAAGGAACTGAAAGACGTTTGGGATTGGAATCGGGTACTGGTGATCAGCGAATTCCAGCCACACGAAAAATGGATGGCCAGTCGTGCCATGAAACGCAATAGCACGATTATCGGCCTGAGCGATGTGATTGTGGTCGTTGAAGCAGGTGCAACTGGAGGTAGCTTCGATGCCGGTGAAAAAACATTACAATTGGGCAAGCATCTATTTGTACCTCAGTATGGTATTGTCCCCGAATCGGCAGCAGGAAATAGCATTCTCTTAAATCGGGGTGCCTTTCCGCTTAAAATGAGCCAGGAGACCATGAAACCCAATCTCACCAAAATGATAGATTTGCTTGAACAACGGAATAAGTATTCGTTGTTTATGTAAGTAATTCGCATAATTGCAATATAGAAAAAGATCACCTATTTAAACCATAACAGCGTAATCAAATAACCATTTATTTCTGAATAATAATATTGCTCAAACACCGTACTACCGTAGAACCCTTGAAAAAACCATATCTCCGTATCAACCTCTTCAATATTGGATAGATAATCCCTATCCATCACATTGGTAAATGAGTACGACATAGAATCCTTAGGAAGACTAGAAGTCACATTGAACTTAAAGGATACTTTCTGAAAATCATTGCTCTTCGCATACCACCTAACCATTTTGTTTTTTGACACCACTACCATAAATTCACGTGAACCGACCTCGATAAATCTCAGAATAGCCGCCATAATACTTACTTGAAACGTATTAGATATATCTTCAAGAAGTTGAAAAGAAAAGTTTTTCCTAGCGCAAATTTCCCTGAATGGTATCTCTGGCATCAATAAAGTACTTGCAAAATAGTCAGCTTCCAACTCAATCAAATCTTTATTGAGCAATCCGTTTTTAGACTGATGTGGAGTAATCATGCCATACTTTAAAGCAATTCTGTGTTCGTCAATAAGGTAATGACCTAATTCATGCGCCAGCGTAAAACGGCCTCTTTTTGAAGTAGCTGTATTTCCCTTGTCAATATTAATATGGATATGAAAAGTTGAGTTTACATAAACGAGCATACCATCGAAAGTATCCTCATAATGATCATAATGCAGAGGCAATTCCTCATAGGCGGCAATATTTTGCAAATTTACAATACGCCCATCCAAAAAATCACTAGCCAAGAAGTTTGCCAGACTGCTAATCTTCTTCTTCCTGTGAGGATTCATTATTTTTGCTATGGTTTTCGGCCATCTTTTTAAGAATATGGTCTGGAAGGCCTTCTAATCCTTTCCTTGCCACCATTCTGAACTCATCCGTAACATCTTGTTCACTTTGCATTCTAAAGATATCTATTATAGGAAAAGACCGGACGGCATTATTTAGTATTCTTTCCAACGAAACTGTAGAATTGATAACTTGAACGTCCGAAAATAATTTATCAAAGCGATTAAGCTCTGTTTCCGTTCTAGGAAATAGATATCCAGTCGAACACAACCATTCGGTCACTACTTCCAGATTACCGAAAATATTACTTTTTTGAGCCATAGATTTCTAATACTTTATTGACCGTTTCAACAGATTCCTTTTTATATACCCTAATTGATGTCTGAGACAGTTCCAATTCTTCTCTCATCTTCTTCAAAAGCTGCCGAGGGAGTTTTTTGCCGTTCCTTTCGTAACTATGATATGTTAAGTATATAATTTTATGCTTGGGTCCTAACCTATCGAGCGCCTTCTCCATCAATTCTGCTTTAGCTTTTAGGTCTTTGAGCTTTTCTTTAGGAACATTAAGAGATTCTAAATCGGGAAATTCCACAACCAACTCTTCTTGTCCGGTATATTCACTCTCTTGCGCTTCTCCCCGATGACGGTCTACCAACAACCGTTGCGCTATTCTATAAATATAAAATAATACGCATTTGTCCAAATTTATACTTTTGCATTGTTTTGTATTGAATAGATGTGCCTTATTCCAGAATTTGCTCAATGCCTGTTCAGAAAGAATATCTCCTGTAATATCATCATATCCCCATTTTTTCGCTACAACCCGGCATTTTTTTGTCAGTTCACTCTCAAATCTTAAAAAAAAGCACTTAAAGGCACATTCAGCAGCTTCATAGAAATGTTCTTTCCCCTGAATAAATTCTAATAAGTCAGCTGTACTTGAATCTTCCAATTCCTTCCAATCCATAAAGGTCTACAATTTAGGTATACGCAAAACCGTTAGTAACGCTTTCCGTAGAAATTAATGATTGCATTCAGAGCACAAGTATCACTGAATAGGCTAACAAGTTACAAAAATTAATTAATAATGGACAATAGCATTGTAAACAAAAAGAAATTCAGAATTCTTTCCATTGACGGAGGCGGGATAAGAGGGCTTATCCCAGCCAAAGTCTTAGCTGAACTAGAAGCAGAACTTAAAAAGGAAGAACCCGACAAGAAGTTGTACGAACATTTCGATCTTATCTGCGGCACGTCGACTGGGGCAATACTTGCCATAGGAATTGCGTTGGGAATATCATCAACGGATTTAGCGAAGTTTTATGAAGATAATGCCAAGATGATTTTTCCGCGATTCATCTTTCGTTTCTTGCCGCGTAAGAGCAGGGTGTTTTTCAACGCTATATACAGCAACAAAAAACTGTTGAAGAAATTGCGAGAAGTCTATGCTGATGCCAACGGCGGCCGAGACCCTTTAATGAACGACCTTAAAACCAAGGTCTGTGTTCCTGCATTCAATGGAAATGACGGAGCGATAAACGTATTGAAAACCAAGCATCATCCAGAATACCGTCGGGATTACAAACTCCCTGCTTATCACGTAGCGATGTCAAGCGCTTCAGCGCCCGTATATTTCCCACCACATAGCTTCTCATTCAAAAACGAATTTGGGGAAGGAACAAACGTCAATATGATTGACGGCGGCATATTTGCAAATAACCCGGCACTAATAGGGGTATTTGAAGCTACAGACAAGCTTGATGTCCCTATAGGCGACGTATCGATTCTATCATTGGGAACAGGGCAAGGAAAACAAATCATTAAACGTTCGTGGCGCCCAAAGAACGTATTTGACTGGCTATTCCCAAATCCGAAGCTGGTAGACCTAGTATTAGACACACAAGCGCAAATTACGGAGCAATATCTACTCTTTTTACAACGTGCACTGGGTAAAATCGGAAATACATTCAGCCACCTCCGTATCCAACACGATATGAAAGGTGACAATATCGAGCTTAACGCATCGAAGAAAAAGTATATAGACCGGCTGAAAGCCATCGGGGAAGAACTTTCAAAAAACAAGATGACAGAAATATTGAAATTTTTAAATCACAAATAGCATGGCAGATTGCAATAATTTATTCCGACGCTATCATGGAGAAATATCCATTGGCTCGGCAAAGAACAACAAAATGAAGGATTCAAAGGAGGGCCTTCGCGAACGGATTAGAGATTGGTTCGCTGAAAATCAACCTGAGTATGAGCCTCAATTCTATATCCAGGGGTCTTATAAAATGAAAAACGGCATTAGGACATCGGAAGACATATGCGATTTGGATGATGGGATATATTTTTTCCGTAAGCCGGACGTATCTGCCTCAACCATCAAAGAATGGGTTCGGCAGACGGTCGACGGTTATACAGATACGCCACCTGAAAATAGAAAGAAATGCGTCCGTTCCATTTTTGCCGGCGATTATGAGATAGATCATCCTGTATATTACAAAATAGATGGGCAGGATTATAAGATCGCGGTAAAAGGCATAGGGTGGGAAGACAGTGATCCAAAAGCGCTGGTAGACTGGTTTGTAAAAAACAAGGATAAGGAAGGACGCCTACTTCGGGATGTTAAGTACCTAAAAGGTTGGGCAGATGATCGATCGTTTAAAATGCCCAGTGGCTTAGCACTTACTATCTTGGCGACCAATGCCAAAAATAAGATTGTACTGAACGAGCGGGATGACATCACGCTCAGGGACATTCTGAAGGAAATAAAAAAAGCACTTAACGCTAAATTCGAGTGTATAGTGCCGGCTGTGCCCTATGACGATCTTTTTGCAGACTATGATGAAGATCGCAAAAACAAGTTTATGTCTGCACTGGACGACTTCATTATAGATGCCGACAAAGCAATACGGGAAACCAATCAGTTAAGGGCAAGTAGATTATGGCGCAGGCATCTCGGTAGTCGTTTCCCACTCGGTGAGGATAATGAAGAAAACCACGCAGCCAGCAGCGCAGCAATTGGAGCGGCTACATCTAACCCTTGGGCCAAATGAACGATAGCTGGGAAAGGTTCATAGTTGAAAGCCAAGAGGTGCTAACTCATTTTCCGGGACTGGAACTTACCGTCCCGGAAAACGAACCACCTCTGCTTACAGGATCCATTGAGCTGAAGGATCCCCATGGAAACATTTATGATCAGTACCAGGTTAGAGTCGTCGCTTCCGATGATTCCACAATTCAGTTCCCAGGGGTATATGAGGTTGGGGGACGTCTACCTCATAATATCGATTGGCACGTTTTCGAGGATGGCCACTGTTGTATAAAGTCTGTGCCTGAACAAATTGTTTTGTGTAAAAAAGGATTGCCGCTTATGCGATTTATCAAAGAACAGTTACTTCCCTATCTCCATGGGCAGGCTTTCCGGGAACAGAACGGATACTATCTCCACGAACGCTCGCATGGAGAACTAGGCAATCTTGAATATATTGCAAGTGTACTCAAAACCCAAAATCGAGGGACAATAATCCAGCAGCTATTGTTCATTCTCCAGGGCAAGGAGCCAAATAGAAGCAATCGGTGTTTTTGCGGGAGCCGGAAGCTATACAGGCATTGCCATCGTGACTCCTATCAGGATTTACGTCTTTTACCGGAGGAACTTCTTAGAAAATACATAGTATACTTATCGGCGTAGGTGGCGCTGCATGTAACGAAACAATAAATAGAATTCCAGAAAAGAAAGGAGGTATTAAATAATGGCTCAAGATTCACAAGGACGAAAGTTCAACCGAATCCCTGAATACACGAAAGTGGTAAACGGCAAAAAAGTGACCGTACCTGCCCATGTAAGGAGTAACAGGAGTGACTCAAAAGGTAAGAAATAAATTTGCCTTGTCCCGCTTGAAAACAGCGGGGCTTTTAATGTCATTTTTCATATTTTATATAGATGGCAACACAAACTTTTTCGTACAATTTTCTGCTCAAGTTTGGAGAAAAACGGCACATGGAATCCTTAGTAACGAATGGGGAGATATATTGCAATACCACCACGTTCTTTAGGCAATATGACGCGAGCCTATTTCGTGGAGACAGCGCAGAGGGAAGTTCATTTAACCAGCCCGGAATAATGACGGGCCTAACTATCAACGGCACAAAGATGGATACCCATATCGAGGCACAACTTAATTTCTTCGATGGGAGTAACGACGGTAATATTTACAGCTTGTTCGGAATTGAACTAGCTACTTTCCAAAGGGAAAAAAGCGGAGAGTATAAATACGATGTCGATCGATCTTGTTTGCAATTCGGGGAATATGTGGTATTGATTACTAATCCAAGAGAATTTATAAGGAGATTGAGACAATGTATGGATTTGGAGCAAATTAGTTACAAAATCGAACCAGTTACATATCTGGATTCATTGTTGTCCGGTAAACCGGATTTTATTTTCATTTGTTCGCCTTATGCTATCCACAGGCTGTTTTATTGTTTGTTTTCAAATGTAAGCCCCCTGTTTATGTAAAAAGGGAATGCTGGTACCGGATTTCGTCCCGGGCGGTAATCGTCCTCCAGCATCCCTCGGGATCTTCCAGGAACCGGTATATATTGACGTAGCTCATCAATTGATTCCTGATCAGGGACACCATATTGGAAAAAGCCCATGCCCGTTTCACCTTGCTTTTCACCAATGAGATCAATAAATTGGCGAGCATAGCGGCCCAGATCTGTATTTCAATCGCATTCTCGTTGTCGCCAAGGAAATACCTGAGCGGGAAATTCTGCTTGAGTTGTTTGAATAACAGTTCGATCTGCCACCGCTGTTTATAGATCAGCGCTATTTTCTCCGCCGATAGTTCGAAGTTATTGGAAATAAACTCGAATAACCGCTGGTTTTCATCATCCCAGTAAGCGATCCGCCGGGTGCGGTGCGCCTGCTTTTTGTTCTCATCGTAGTAAAGGACCACTTCTTCATCTTTCAATACGGTCGAGGGGGCATCCCGGGGAAGGTCGTATTCCATACCTGGCTGATAGACCGCGTTGTCTTTCAACCGGGTCACATAACAGATCCCACCCCGGGAAAAGGCTTCATATTGCGCGTAATCCACATACCCCTTGTCGAAGGTAATGATCGATCCCTTGGGTAAAGCATGGACCTCTTTGAGGAAAGTATGGTCGTGCCGGACTGCCGCACTGTACCGGATCAGGCAGGGGACATGCTCGCTCGCCTTAATGATGGTATGCGCCTTGATACCACCCTTTTTCTTCCCCTGCAGGGGATTGCGGCCAACCCCTTTCAGGATATCCTTGAACAGGGTCACCGTCGTGGAATCCATGATGTAAAGCCGCTTCATGTCCGCATCACTCAACCGGCTGTCCGCTAAAAAGGCCTTGTTCCGATGGTAAACCTCCATATAGATATCCCCGAACAGCTTGCTGCTTCGCCGGCCGTTGGCTTCCGACAGCGTACTCCGCCTGACTATATAGTTCAAACCCAGATGCCCCAGCTTATGCGCATTGGCCAACAGCCCCACAAGCACCTCGCGGATGGACTGGTAGCCCTCCAAGGCAACAAAAAGCATCACAACAACGTGGTTATACGTCGGTATCCGCCCGACCAACTGCATATTTTCTGATTAATTGATCGGCTGTAGTTTTACGCCCAAAATAATAAGGTTATGAAGTATCCGCCCGACCAACTGCATATTTTCGGTTTAAATGATCGTCTTTAGCTTTACGCCCAAATATTATTGATATGAGAGAGCGTAGAGAGTACATGTTTACCCTTGTCCGCCAGTGGCGTGAGAGCGGTTTGACCCGGCAGGAGTTCTGCCTGCAGCATGGCATCACCCTGGGCAAGTTCAGTTATTGGATCAGTCGCTGGAAAGAAAATCAATCCGGCGGGGATAACGTTTTTATTCCGATGGGTACTCCCGGGACGGCAGGCCATTCAGTTTTATCGGTTATCTATCCCAACGGTGTGCGGCTGGAAGTTCCTTCGGCGGATCTTGGATTATTGTCCAGGCTGATTGCCCTTGCCTGATGTTCAGCCTGGGTTCCTCGCACCGTTATTATCTGTACGGCGGCCATTGCGACATGCGGAAAAGTTTTGACGGGCTTTGCGGGCTGGTGTCCTCGGGTTTGTGCCGTGGGCCACAGGCGGTGATGTGTTCGTTTTCCTGAACCGGCGCCGAACGCACATGAAGCTTTTGCACTGGGAACACGGCGGGTTCGTGCTGTATTACAAAAGGCTGGAGGGCGGCACCTTCCCGCTGCCCAAAACCAGTTCGGCGGGCGGGGAGATCGACTGGAGCGAGCTGGTGCTGATGGTGGAGGGGATCGTGGTGGAGAAGAGCCGCAGGCGGCACCGGTTCTCACTGAAAAAAGCAGTCTGAAACTATCAAAAACATCGTTTTTCACTTGCGTAACCCATTGGTTATTTGTATTTTTATGCCATGCAAGCGGCAATGGAAAACCTGTCAAAAGAAGACNCAGGCGGCACCGGTTCTCACTGAAAAAAGCAGTCTGAAACTATCAAAAACATCGTTTTTCACTTGCGTAACCCATTGGTTATTTGTATTTTTATGCCATGCAAGCGGCAATGGAAAACCTGTCAAAAGAAGACCTTTTAGCGATGGTTTCCGACCGTGACCGGGCCCTGGCCGAGCGCGATGAAAAGATAGATTACCTGGAATCGCAGCTGGCCATGTACAGGCGGATGCAGTTCGGCCAGAAGCGTGAGCGCTTCGAGGGCGACCCGGACCAGATGAGCCTGCCATTCGATGCGGAACCCGCCGCGGCAGAGCAGCAACAGGAAGAAATAAAGGAAAAGATCGAATATGTACGCAAACGCCCCACCCACAAAGGGCGCGCGAAGTTACCTGAACATTTACCCGTGGAAGAGATCGAGATCCACCCGGAGGGAGACCTCTCGGATATGGTCTGTATCGGCAAGGAAATCACGGAAGAGTTAGAGTGTGAGCCGGCCAGGTTCTATATCAAGCGTTATATCCGTTACAAATATGCCGCTAAAAGCGGTGAAGGAGTAAAAATCGCGGAGCTTCCCGACCGGGTGATCGACAAAGGCATCCCCGGGGCGGGCCTTTTGGCCATGATCCTGACCGATAAATACGTGGACCACCTGCCGCTCTACCGCCAGAAACAGCGCTTCGCAAGGGAAAACATACAAATCCCTTCCTCCACGATCGAGGGCTGGACCAAAGAAGCGCTCATCAAACTGCACCCGCTTTATGAGCAGCTCGTTTTCGACACCAAAGCCAAAGGCTATCTTCAGGTGGATGAATTGCGAAGCAATCATCGAGGCCTATTGAAACAACAAGCACGAGATAAACCCCGATAAAAGTACTGGACAGCGATAAAAAGGGCGCCGCCCACCAGGGATACTATTGGGTATACCATGCCCCGCTGGAGGGAACGGTATTGTTTGACTACAGCCCCACCCGCGGGGGCAGCGCACCGTTGCCCATACTGGGCAGCTTCAGGGGTTACCTACAAACGGACGGGTATGCCGTATACGAGAAATATGCACGGAACAAAGACGTAACCCATCTGGCCTGCTGGGCGCATGCAAGAAGAGAGTTCGAGCGCGCCTTGGATAATGACCGGTCCAGGGCAGAAAAAGCCCTGCTCATGATTCAGCAATTATATGCGGTAGAAAGACAAGCTAAACAAGAGAAGCTTACACCGGAACAGACAAAAACACTGCGCCTGGAAAAATCGCTGCCGGTGATCAACGAGCTGGGGAAGTGGACCTTTGAAGAGATAAAGAATACGTTACCTAAAAGCCAGATCGGCAAAGCGATGGCTTATGCTTACGTCAGATGGGATGGGCTGTCGGCTTACCTGTACGATGGCAACCTGCAAATAGATAATAATCTATGCGAAAATGCGCTTCGCCCATGCTGTTTAGGTCGAAAGAACTACCTCTTCGCCGGAAGCCATGAAGCCGCCCAGCGGGCCGCCATGATCTATTCCTTCTTCGCCATCTGCAAAAAACACGAAGTGAATCCCTTCCAGTGGCTGAAATACACGCTGGAAAACATCATGACCATAAACCACAAGAACCTGAAAGACTTGTATCCGCAGAATTATAAAAGAAAACTGCAGGAATCAAATATGTAGTTCGTAGGGCGGATACGCCGTACTGATTTTACAGATCAGCGCAAACAGCGTATCCAGCTTATCGGCAGCTTCGGTGATGACCACCTTTTGTTTCAGGTTGGGGGTCGAAGCCTGGTGCGCCAGATAATTCAGCGTCGTCGGCTTGGTGATGCCGATAAACGGCGGAATGTCATCCATCGGCGAAGCCGAGGTAAGCACGCGTTTTTTGAGATTGGGCAATTGCTTGATGATATAGGCCATATCTTCCTGAAAACCGAATTCCAATGCTTTGTCAAACTCATCGAGCACCAACGTGCGCACCGTAGCCGTATCAAACGTCTTGCGGCGCAAGTGATGGGCCAGCCGGCCGGGTGTGCCGATTAATACGGCTGGTGGTTGCGAGAGGTTATTGATTTCAACCGGGACGGGATGGCCGCCATAAAAGCAATTCACTTTAAAGCCACTGCCCATGGTTCGGAAAACCTGCTCAATCTGCAGGGCAAGCTCCCGCGAAGGTACGATGATCATTGCCTGGACCGTGGGTGTGTCGGCGTTTAAGGAAGAAAGCAGGGGCAGCAAAAAGCCCAATGTCTTTCCCGAACCGGTGGGCGAAAGCAAGATGAGGTCCCCTTTTTCGGCGGCATGGATGGCAGCCTGCTGCATTTCGTTGAGTGCATTTATTTTTAGATTGTGGAGTGCTTGCTTTAACATGTGCATGGTGAATGGGCATCAAAGATAGTGCTAAAAACCAGATATTTCATTGCTTCGTCGGCATTTTGGAACGCCCTTCCGCAATGCTCGTCGTGCAAGTAAGCCAGTGCGCAAAACAGATGGCGGTGTAGGGCTTGTAACTGCGGATTATTATCAATATATAATTTTGCGTATATTCAAGCTGCGATAAAGGTGTGCGATGAGCTGAACGCCGACAACTTGACCGTGATTGAACGGAATGGCGGAAGCATTGCCACCAACAGCAGGATGAATTTGAAAAGACAGTATTTAATCGCGTGAATGGAATGCAGATAACCCCAAAAATTGAGCAGTTCGGCGTCTTTTGCTATAAAGCACTGGTATGGCTTTTCATGGGTGTCGTCATCGGTTCTTTTGTGGCCACAATGCAGGGTTTTATGCCCGTCTGGTTTATCGTTGTTCATGTTTTGGGATCGATTGGGCTGGGGTGGTTGTTCGGCATGTTGTTTTTCCGGTATACCGATCGCAAACGCGCACGTGCCTTGGCGCAAGACCAAGCGCAGGCGAGCGGCCTTGCTGCGCCCGCACGCATTGATTCGATCCGATTCGGCGGTGTGCGGATGATGGAGACACGTGAACTGACGGTCATCCAGGTAACCGTGTTTCGAAGGTCCAGTGCGCCCTATCAAACCACGGTACGTCAATTTATGACGGCTGAAGATCTAGACCAGCTCCAGGAGGGATCGCTCGTCACATTTTTTGAAGATCCGCACGACCACGGATATGGCATGGTATCGCCTACCTTGCCGGCGGGCGAAACCCCAGCAGATATAAAGACGCTCCAGGCGGATAAGGTCTATCCCGAGCGCCGGAAAACCGGTCTGTGGCTCTTGGTGGGGCGCAATCCGAACGGGGCTGCACGGTCGGTAAGCTTCATCTTGATTTTCGCGTTATTCGGCATCGGCTTTCTATCGCCCTATGCCATTACGGGCAACGTGGACTGGCTCCGGCTGCGGATAAAGTACTTTCCACAGAAACTGATTTTTCAGGATAAAGGCAATTTCAATCCGGAAGTGTTCAAAAAGGCCTATGACAAGGCAGTTGCCTATATCGGCGATCGGCGCATCGAATCGCTGCTTTTTTACAAGGACTTTACCGACGTAAGGGTTGAGCGAACCGATAAACCCGGTCGTCTGCGGAGTGCGACCATCCGCGGCAACTCCGTCGAAACGCATTTCATGTCCTCCTCGACAGACGATCAGGATCGTCTCTTCACCGTTGAGTCGATCCGGTATGACATCCTGAAAAAAGCGTTGGATGATGCAGCGAAAGACCATGACATCGAGGATATCATGTACATCGGTTTTCGCAAGGACATCCGATGGAGCATGCCTGTTCCTCGTAGACAGCGCTATGTTGATATCCACATCGTGTTTGAGGGGGGCGAGACGTCGCTCGATTATAACGGTGAGACCGGTGAACGGTTACCGGACTAAACATTGCGCTGACCTGCGCTTTGTCTAACTGTTCGTTATTTGGGGTAACACAGTAGTTGCCAATTATACGCCATGAGCCGATTATAAATGCTGTTCAGCTCATTACTATTGGTGCTTATTTTCAGGTCGATGTGACAAAATCGATGGACTTATGGCTAAGACGAAAACAGAAAAGCCCCGAAACGGGGAGAATCGGGGCTTTCTTACTAACCAATTATAAACCTAAATTAGTACTGATGCGTTAACTTTTTGCATCAAATAAGTTTAACAAT
>NZ_JAMXAY010000063.1 GCF_025460835.1 Parapedobacter soli
CTTAGATGGATTGACTTCAAAAAAGAAATATTGGGCTTTTTAAGGATTGACTATATAGACCAGCTACTTGGTTTAACGCATTTACGTAATAGATGTCATTACGTTGGGCAAAGTCGTCGATTGTTACCACATCGGGTTGGTTAACCGGCTGGTCTAGTAAGACCGATATCCCGTTAAGCACTAATTCTTCGGCTTCGGAAAATCGCGCCAACTGCTGCAAAACATCGGCTTTCTTGAAATACAGGTTAAGCAAATTGAACTCACGAATATCCATTTCGCCGCCAATCCGAATGGCGTGGTCGAGGTGCGACAACGCCGTTTCCATATCATGTTCAGCATCCAGGCAATAGCTGACCAACTGGGAATGGAAAATCATTTGGTTATATTGGTCGCCAAGCCGGATGCTTTCCCGCATACCCAGGTCGAGGTACTGTTTTTTTTGTTTCCGTTCAGCAAGATTGTCATAATCTACCAACGGAGCAGCTGCGTGGCTGATTGCGGTGAGCAGATAAGCAGAAAACCGCTTTTGGTCATCCCCGTTCATATGCCTGAAATGTGTACGTAGGCTGTCCAAATGTGCCAGTCCTCCCGCTTTGTCGCTGATTAAATCCGTGTACAATATGTTCAAGCGATGCTTTTCAACCTGGTAAAAGGATTTGGGTTTCACCGTTTCCATCCCCTTGTTCCCGCTTGCGAAGCCGTCTTCAGCAATCCATTGGTCAACGTTTAAATTAATGGTCGTAATCAATTCTTCCGCAGCTTGCTTATCCCCATATTGCCGATATAACCGCAACAAGTTGCCGTATAACGAAATCAGGTTACTTTTGTCCACATCGTCGATAGACTCCCAAAGGGCTTTTGCTTTTAGGTAACTCTCTTTTCGCTGGGTAAAATAACCCGTATTCGCATGTGCAACGCCGATATTATTGTAAGCCAATGCGATGCCATTGCGCACATCCTGTTCTTCGGCATCGTTTATCGCTTCATAGCGTGCTATGGACCGATGGAAATAATCGATGGCGTGTAAATACTGCTCACATTTATCATATATATACCCAATATTGTAGACGAGGTCGGCTTCTTTCCTGGCCGGCAGTTCACCGATAAACGTTGCTTCACATGCTAAGGCAATCGGCAAGGCTTCCTCCCATTTACCTTGGTTGCCGAGGTTGAGATATTGCGCTTCATACTCGTCATACAGTTCCGACAACAAACTGTCGTACGGATGACTTGCCGTCGGCGTGGCAGTCAGCAGGTTGTTCATGCGTTGCTTTATCGCCGTTTCATAATCGCCTTTGGTTTTCCAGCTATCCGTTTTACTTAGCTGCCCGTGGGTGTACGCATATGAAAAAAAAACAACGAATAAAAGCAAACGAAGCTGAAAGGGTTTGAATATAACATTAGCAGGTCTCTTCATGATAGATTACGCGAATCTAAGATAATTAATCGGTTTTACCAGTCGAAGGACGATTGAAAAGAGAATTTCACTTTTCGGTTCAACAGCGCATTTGTATACTTATCCTTAACAAATACGCTGCTCATGAGAATTTGTATATTAGCGGCGGACCTTCCCAACATGCGACGAAAAAGTCAAGGTATGGAACAAATATTAGAAGCACTAAACAATATTATCTGGAGTGACGCATTGGTTTTTTTATGTTTGGCAACGGGCATTTATTTCTCGATTGCTACCAGGTTTTTACAGTTGACGAACCTGAGAAGCATGGTTAAACTGCTATTGGGAGGTTCTGCATCCAAGAAAGGGGTATCATCATTCCAGGCGTTTGCCCTTGCGCTGTCGGGCCGCATCGGTACAGGCAACATTGCCGGTGTAGCCACGGCGATCGCTATGGGTGGGCCCGGTTCCATCTTTTGGATGTGGCTGATTGCATTTTTGGGTAGTGCCTCTGCTTTCATTGAGGCGACGCTCGGCCAGATTTATAAAGAGGTAAAAGACGGACAATACCGCGGCGGACCGGCGTTTTATATCGAGAAAGGATTAGGTGTAAGATGGTACGGCATTGCCTTCGCCGTCGCAACAATTTTGAGTACCGCTGTGTTTCTTCCAAGCGTACAAAGTAATAGCATTGCCTTAAGCATTGATAACGCGTTTTCGATTCCGGTGCACTATACGGGCATTGGCTTGGTTGTCCTATTGGGACTTATCATTATCGGCGGCGTTAAACGCATAGCCAAGGTAGCACAGGTGGTGGTGCCTTTTATGGCCGGTGGCTACATCCTGTTGGCAATCCTTATTATCGGGATGAATATCGGCCAGATTCCGACTGTTTTCGGCTTGATTATCCGTTCGGCTTTCGACGTTGAACCTGCTTTCGGTGGAATGATCGGGATGGCTATTGCTTGGGGCGTGAAGCGTGGCATTTATTCGAACGAGGCGGGCCAAGGCACCGCACCTCATGCTGCCGCCGCTGCCGAAGTGAGCCATCCGGCGAAGCAGGGACTGGTACAGGCGTTCTCCGTCTATGTTGATACGTTATTCGTGTGCACAGCGACTGCATTGATGATCCTATTTACGGGAAGTTTTAATGTACATCATCCGGAAGGGGGGTTCGTAGTGCAACACTTGCCGGGAACTGAAATCGGGCCTGTTTATACACAGCAAGCTATTGCACATCATTTCCCGCTTTTGGGCGCACCTGCCGTCGCCATTGCCCTACTTTTCTTCGCATTTACTACTATTCTGGCCTATTACTACATGGCCGAAACAAACCTAAGTTATCTGGATTGTAAAGGGCGCCATAAATGGGCAGTTTGGATACTCCGTATTTTAATTTTGGGGGCCACGTTTTACGGTACGATAAGAACAGCGGAAGTCGCGTGGACATTAGGGGATATCGGGGTGGGCCTAATGGCATGGCTCAACTTGATAGCAATCCTTCTTTTACGCAAACCCGCCCTGCGAGCACTCAGAGACTACCGCAAGCAAAAAAAGGAGGGGAAAGACCCCAAGTTCCATCCGCGTCTTCATGGGATAAAACGCGCGCATTTTTGGGAAAAGACAGGTGGGAAAGAATAATAGAGTTGCGCAGGTTTCTGACGTTCTTTGGAATCGCTACCTATCTTAAATGGAGTTTGAGCGGATAGTTTATGTAATACAGTGACGATTTAAAAAACATGAAGTTATTTGGGGGCTCTTAATACTTTTCCTGTAAAAATAACCACTATACATATCACTTGTATATAATTGGCAACTTGTCTAAGTTTGCAACCATGGACGAGTTCACCCGTTTCCCCGCAATAGTGACAGCGTTTTCATTTTGCCTATCTGAGGAAGAAAGAGTTATGCAATCGCACGCCAATGTTTAGCAACATAAAATACATCTTCAAATACAGGGAGAAAGCGGTGGATCGAGCAATGCTTTACGTGAGCTCCGCTTGTGCAGTGGCCCTCCTGTTCCATCTAGGGTACAATACAGACAAAGCCACAGCAAAATACTTTGAAGCGGCAATGCCCTGGGTGTTTTATGGATTACTGATGCTCAGCGTTGCCCGTACCGGCTTGTCTATTTTTGCCAATAGACGGGTCATGCTTTCTCACTATGGAGGCATCACGCTGGTCATTTATTTCGTATTAATTAGTATCGGCAGAAGCACCGGTAACGACTTTTTTGATTTTTTACGACAGCCCGAATGGCTGCATTTGGGCATTTTCGCTGTTTTCCTTACCGATTTATCCAAAAGCAGCCTGTTTTTCGACAATTTCTATTTCAATCCGACCATCCTGTTCGTCATTAGTTTTTTAGTGCTCATTTTCATTGGCACATTATTGCTTATGCTGCCTAGAGCCAGCGACGGGTTTTCATTGAATTTTGTCGATGCGTTGTTTATGGCTACCAGTGCGGTCTGCATCACGGGACTCTCCGTAATCGATCTGTCAACGGATCTCACGCTATTCGGTCAAACCGTTTTAATGATGCTCATACAGGCCGGAGGTCTCGGTATCATGACCTTCACCGGCTTCTTCGGGTATTTTTTTACCGGCGGATTCTCCTACAAAAACCAATTGATGTACAGTGAGATTCTTGGACATAATAAGGTGGGGTCGGTCATCAACACCTTATTCAAAATTGTGTTTATCACGCTGTTTTTTGAAGCCATAGGAGGGGTGTTGATTTATTTCAGCATGGACGCTTCGAATTTCGCGTCCAATGGCGAGCACCTGTTCTTTGCTGCGTTCCATGCGATTTCCGCTTTTTGCAACGCCGGATTTTCAACGGCAAGCGACGGCATGCATAACCCGGCATTGCGCTTTAACTATAACCTGCAGTTGGTCATTTCAATACTATTTATTCTTGGGGGGTTTGGTTTTGCCATCGTATTGAATACTTATGTATTCGTAAAACGGTGGATAATCAACATTTTCAAGCGTATTTTCTTTGGAAAATCCTTTATCTACCGCGCATGGGTTATCAGCTTCAATTCCAGGTTGATTGCTTGGATTACACTGATATTCATCGTCTTTGGCACGGTGACCACGTTCTTTCTGGAGCGCGACCATGTGTTGGCGGCCCACCCCACTTTATGGGGCAAATGGGTGACCGCTCTTTTTACTGGGACTTCGTCGCGAACAGCCGGTTTTAATGTGATTGATATGGATGGCTTGGCTTTCCCTACCATTATGCTCACCATGTTCTTGATGTGGATCGGTGGCTCCCCAGGTTCAACAGCGGGAGGTATCAAAACGACGACTTTTGCGGTGGCCTTTCTTAATATAATCAGCTTAGCCAAGGGGAAAGATCGACTGGAAATCTTTAAACGCGAGATTTCTCCAGGTTCCGTCAACAAGGCGTCTGCCATCATTATGCTTTCCTTGTTGGCTTTGGGGGTATCCATCTTGGCATTAACCTTTACCGAACCTGACAAGGATCTGAAGGATATTGCTTTTGAGTGCTTCTCTGCTTATGCCACCTGTGGGCTTAGCTTGGGCATTACTCCTGAGTTAAGTGATGCTGGCAAGATCATCATCACCACGACGATGTTCATCGGTCGTGTTGGCTTACTGACATTGCTGGTAGCACTCATCAAAAATACCGGGACTCGTAATTTAACATATCCAAAAGAAGAGATATTATTTTAAACAAGCACGGTTATGAAATATATCGTTTTAGGACTAGGCAATTTTGGCACCTCATTAGCCATCCGGCTAACCGAACTCGGGCACGAGGTCATCGGAGTGGATAATAAGATTGGCAAAGTGGAGCAACTCAAGGAGAAGATCACGCACACGGTCTGTCTGGACAGTACAGATGTTGATGCCGTTAGTGCGCTTCCCGTGAAAGACGCAAATGCAGTAATTGTGGCCATCGGGGAAGACGAGGGGGCGTCGCTGTTGACTACAGCACTGCTTAAACGGCTCAAGGTAAAGCGCATCATCGGCCGGATTGTATCCGATCTACAGCGCACCGTGCTGGAAGCAATGAATATCGATGAGTACATCATGCCCGAGGAAGATGCTGCCGGCCGACTGGCCATGCGTTTGGACAATATCGATATCGTCGACTCCTTCAAGGTATCAGACAATTACAGTATCATAGAAACCAAAGTGCCGGGCAAGTACGTGGGAAAGACATTGAGGGAGGCCAATCTAACAAACAAATACCGCGTTATTGTGCTGACCACCATCAAAGCTATAGAGAAAATAGAGGGCGGAGAAACAAAAATTTGCAGTGAGGCAACAGGTATAGCCAAATCAGACACCGTACTTGCTGAAGGCGATATTTTGGTGTTGTTTGGTGAGATGAAGGATATTAACCGGTTGATACAAAAGAGTGAATAATTGCTACTTATATGCATCGGTGGGACGAGCCTGCGTGATATAACGTCCCTAGGGCGCTAGCTCAATATAAACTTTTACCGAATCCTTAGCTAGCCTAGACTTGAACCAATCTTCGATTTGCTCGCGTTGCCCACTGGTTTTCTTAAGGTCATTGGTGCCCACAAAAAGACTGGGATAGCTTGCTGTACGTAGCGAATCACCAAATACAACCTGTTCAGCCATCCCGCAAGTCACCACTTCCGGAAACAGCGGTTTGAGCTCGCCGAGCAATTGCCGGCCAAACTCCCGTTGCGTTCGCAGGCTATCCTGTACGCTCAGGCTTTTCTCCAAATCCTGCCGAAGTCGGCTGATTTCCGATTGTTGCCTGTCCATCACCACAATCCTGTCGTCCGATTCGTCCACTGAAAACCCCTGTTGGATGCTTACTGACGCGCCTTCGAGCCGGTAATAGCGCGTTTTGGCGGCCACCTCTGCTTTCACGTGTTCGGGAATCAGCCTACCGCCATAAACCAGGCTGATCGTCTTCTTGGATGCATCCACGTCCGATCGCAGTAGGTAGTCTCCTTCGATATACGTGTCATTCCGGATATATGCATTTGCCTCCTGCACAAACCGCTCTTGCTGTACCAGCACGAATCCAAAATAAATGCTGGGCACCATGGTTACCGTCACAATGACGCTTACCCAGCGATTTGCCGATTTGCGCAATCCTTCTTCTGCAGGATGCCAAATCGGGAACTTCAGGAAACGGGCGGTAATCAACGTCGCTACGCCGATGAATACCGTATTGATGGTAAACAGATAAAAAGCGCCGAAGAAATAGGTCCACGCACCGTTAGCCAACCCATAACCCGCGGTGCATAGCGGGGGCATCAGTGCGGTAGCGATGGCCACGCCGGGAATCACATTTCCCTTCTGTTTGCTGGATATCGCCACGATACCCGCCAACCCGCCAACCAATGCGATGATCACATCATAAATATTGGGGCTGGTGCGTGCCAGTAATTCGGAATGTGCTTCGGATATCGGGGTGATTAAAAAGTACAAGGTCGAAGCCGACAGGCCCGCAAAAACAGCAAAGCCGAAATTAGTCAATGATTTCCGCAGCAACGCAAAGTCGTAGGTGGCCAAACTGTATCCCATGCCTAGTATGGGTCCCATCAACGGCGAAATCAACATAGCGCCGATAATGACGGCCGTCGAGTTGACATTGAGGCCTACACAGGCAATCAGGATGGCAAAAATCAATATCCAAAGGTTTGTACCTTTGAAGTAAATCCCTTTTTCCACGGTATCGTGGATGACATCGTGCGACTCCTGTTCGGACCTGATGTTAAATTTCCGGGCGATGTCGTTCAGCTTCATGGTGCTTTTTTTGTTTTCCGAACAAACATCGGAAAAACGATTTTGGTTTTCGAACCTAATTTTGATTGATTTGCAGCTTCAAGCTCATTTTGATTTTGGTATATGGCCGATTATTGATAGCTTTGAACGAGTTACAAATCGTTAACTAAAAATCACA
Source organism: Parapedobacter soli (assembly GCF_025460835.1). Taxonomy (GTDB): domain Bacteria; phylum Bacteroidota; class Bacteroidia; order Sphingobacteriales; family Sphingobacteriaceae; genus Parapedobacter; species Parapedobacter soli. The sequence goes on from NZ_JAMXAY010000063.1 coordinate 7,320, forward strand.
ACAGTTATGCAAGATACAGCAATGGAAAACATCCAGGGACAATGGGATACTTTGATGGCTTCAGCCATCGCGTGGGCGCCGAGGATCATAACGGCAATCGTATCCGCGCTGCTCATCTATTTGATCGGGTCGTGGCTTATCCGTTTGATTAAACGCTTTACTGCAAAATCCTTCGAACGCAGGGAACTCGATGTCTCATTGCAACGATTTCTGAATAATCTGATTAGTTGGGTATTGAATATTCTGCTGTTCATTGTGGTCGTCACCCAATTGGGCGTGCGAACCTCGGCTTTTGTGGCCATCATTGGTGCTGCGGGACTGGCTATCGGTCTGGCTTTACAAGGCTCGCTGGCCAATTTTGCGGGAGGGGTACTCATCCTTGTTTTGAAGCCCTTCCGGGTGGGGGATTTCATCGAGTCGAGTTCGGGGGTATCGGGAACCGTCAAGGAAATTGATATTTTTAACACAAAGTTAAATACTCCTCAGAATCAATTGGTCGTCGCGCCAAACGGGGAACTATCGAATAGCAGCGTAACAAACTATACCCAAATGGGGACCCGCCGTACTTGGTTCAACATCGGCGTGTCGTATTCTGCAGACTTGAAACGGGCGAAAGACATTTTGCTGACCGTGATTAAAAAAAATGAACATGCTTATTCCGAACCAGCACCGCAAGTGGTGGTGACGGAACTCGGTGATAGCGCCGTGAACCTCTCTGTACGGGTTACCACGGCCAACGAAAACTTTTGGGCTATGCAGGAGGAACTGATCATTGACTGCAAAGCGGCGCTCGATGCGGCTGGGATTGAAATCCCTTTCCCACAGCGGGACGTACATCTGTACCAAAAAGGATAAATGGGTTGTTTGCAGAATCGTTCATCGGCGTTTGGGCGGCGTGGCTTTAAGGCTATTATCGGTAAACAGTTCGTTCTTAATTTCTGACGATAATTCCAGAAAACGCTCGTACTGTTTAAGCACGTCTGCAATGACTTCTTCTTCCATAAAATACTCGATGTTGTAACCGGTACGATTGTCCCCGAAATATGTTTTTGGGACGTATGTCTGACTACTGTCGGCGTCGGGGATATTCCCTTCATTGATCAGGAAGTCGGAAATGGTTTTTTGCTGGCAGCGTACCCCATATTTGAAATCGTCGATCTGTTGATGCTTGATTGACAATGCTATCCAAGTATAGTCGTCGGCCATTTGCACGTTGGCCGATACACTCTTTTCGTTGAATTCCGCAGCCAACGCTTCCAGTGCCGGACTTACCGTATCGCGGATAAACCCGATAACAGCCTTCCTGCCTTTGAATGACAAAACACGCTGCAAACGTTCCTTCCAGTGGGCGCCCGACCAATTCTCCGCGGCATGGGAATACCCTTTGGCGTAGTAGTTACGATCGATAATCAGTCCCTGAATCAGGCTGTAGCAAAAGAGCAACATGATGATAGAAAAAGGCAGGGCGGTTATCAGCGTCATCGTTTGCAGGGAGTTCAACCCACCAGCATTCAGCAGCACCAATGCCAGGATAGCCAGTAATGCACCCCAAAACACCAGTTGCCATTTGGGCGACTTGGCGGCGTTCTTGGTAGCAATACTGTTCATCACGAATATGCCCGAATCCGCAGAAGTTACAAAGAAGATGAAAATAATAAATATCGCCAGCACACTGGTCAATCCGGCCGCCGGAAAGAATTCCAGGAACTTGAATAACAATTCGTCGGTCCGATCGGCCATACCACTTAATAAGCCATCCAATTCATTCCTATCCAGCAGGGTAGCACTGTTTCCAAATATGGTCATCCATAAGAAATTAAAAGCGGTGGGAATAATAAGCACGGCCCCGATAAACTCACGGATGGTCCGCCCGCGGGAAATCCGCGCGATAAACAGGCCCACGTAAGGAGACCACGAAATCCACCATGCCCAGTAGAGGATGGTCCAACTGAAGAACCACGGATGCAGGGAGGGCTCATAGGCATGGGTATTGAATGTCAGGTTAAAAAACTCGTTGATGTAATAACCCAACCCTTCAGAAAACGACCCCAACAGAAAAACGGTCGGCCCCATCACTAAAATAAAGAGCATAAGTAACACCGCCGCCACGATATTCGTCTGGCTCAGTATTTTCACGCCTTTGTTGACGCCGGAGGTGGCCGACAAAATAGATATGCCCATGATAACCGCCACGATTGCTATCTGGTAGCCGAAGCCGCGGCCGTTCAATGCGCCGACCTCCACGAGGCCGGCATTGAGCTGTACCACACCGAATCCCAACGTCGTGGTGATACCAAAAAACGTACTGCAAAGCGCAAACGTATCGATGAGGTCGCCCGCGGGACTGTTAATTTTATTTTTGAGAATCGGATAGAAACAGCTGCGGAGCGATAATGGAAGCTTATAACGGTACGAAAAGTATGCCAGTGATAGTCCAACTACCCCATAAATCGCCCAGGCGTGTATGCCCCAATGGAAAAATGTATAAAGCTGCGCATCCCTCGCCCTGCTAACCTCACCGCGCTGGGCGAATACCGGGTCAGCAAAATGTGAAATCGGTTCAGCCACACTGAAATACATCAATCCGATACCCATGCCGGCAGCAAACAGCATAGAAACCCACGAAAAAAAGGAATACTCGGGCTTCGAATCGTTATCGCCCAATTTAATTGAGCCGAATTTACTGAGCACCAAAAAAAGCAGAAAAAACACAAATAGCGTTACCGCCCAGATGTAGACCCAGTTAAGGTTCGTGAAGATAAAGCCCTGTACCTGTCCCAACAGCACAGCCGCCCGGTTCGGAAAGAAGCTGGAGATAAACGAAACCGATAAAATAAATGCCAGGCTCGGAATTACAATCCCTTTTTTAAAAGTACTGTTTGCGATAAAGCGGGGTAATTTTTTCATGGTCTGTTTTTTTGGCCGTTATTGTGCAATCTTTAAACAAAGTTAACGTTCTTGCCGCAATACCGTATCCACCGCTTTGTCAAACAGATTGAGCAATGATAATTAAATTTTGGAGTGCCTATCTACACGTCGATATTTGCATATTTCGCGTTTCGCTCAATAAATTCCCTGCGCGGGGGCACCTCATCTCCCATCAACATGGAGAAAATGCGGTCACATTCAGCTGCGTTCTCGATGGTCACCTGTCGCAAGATGCGATGTTCCGGGTCCATCGTCGTTTGCCACAACTGTTCGGCGTTCATTTCGCCAAGACCTTTATAGCGCTGCACGCTCACTGAGTCATCCTTCCCTGTACCTTTCAGGCGCTGGACAGCCGTTACTCGCTGATCTTCGTTCCATGCATACTCAGACGCTTTACCTTTTTTTAACTGATAAAGCGGCGGAGTCGCGATATATACATACCCGTTTTCTATCAGCTCCTTCATATAACGAAAACAAAGCGTTAAGATCAATGTAGCGATATGTGAGCCATCGACATCAGCATCCGTCATGATAATAATTTTCTGATAACGGAGCTTTTCCAGATTCAGTGCTTTAGCATCTTCGGCTGTACCAACGCTTACCCCAAGTGCCGTAAACATATTCTTGATTTCTTCGTTCTCGTAGATTTTATGCTCCATTGCCTTTTCGACATTGAGTATTTTCCCCCTTAATGGCATAATCGCCTGGAATCTGCGATCACGCCCCTGCTTGGCTGTTCCGCCGGCCGAGTCTCCCTCAACGAAATATATCTCACATTTCTCGGGGTCATTATCCGAACAGTCGGCCAATTTCCCCGGAAGACCTGATCCACCCATTACCGTTTTGCGCTGTACCATCTCACGGGCCTTATACGCCGCGGCACGGGCTTGCGCTGCAATGATAACCTTCTGTATAATGGTTTTGGCCGCTTTAGGATTTTCCTCAAGATAATCGCTCAAAATCTCTCCGACCGACGCATCTACAGCGCCCATGACTTCATTGTTGCCCAATTTGGTTTTGGTCTGTCCCTCAAACTGAGGTTCGGCAACCTTTACGGAAACCACAGCCGTCAACCCTTCCCGGAAATCATCTCCGGTAACGCCGACTTTCAAGTTTTTCAATAAACCAGATTTGTCTGCGTAAGCTTTCAAAGTGCGTGTCAATCCCCGCCGGAAGCCCGATACGTGCGTTCCTCCTTCAATCGTATTGATGTTATTGACATAAGAATGTACGTTCTCCGCGTACGTATCGTTGTATTGCAGGGCCAACTCAACAGGAATACCTTGTTTTACACCTTCCGCGCAAACAGGCTCAGGAATCAATGGCTGGCGTGTGCCGTCCAGAAATCCCACAAACTCCGGTAACCCGATGGTTGAATGGAACACGTCAGATTTTTTCGCGCCACCTTCATTGGTTTCACGCTCGTCGACCAGCGTTAGCTGAACGCCTTTATTTAAGAAAGCAAGTTCACGCAACCGATTAGCTAACGTATCATAGTTGTACATGGTCGTCATCGTGAAGATATCCGGATCTGGACGAAAAGTAACCGTCGTTCCGGTAGTATTGCTCTTCCCTATTTCCTTGACATCGTACTGAGGCCTCCCCCGTTCATATTCTTGCTGAAAAATCTTACCCTCGCGGTGCACCACAGCAGATAGATGAATGGATAATGCGTTTACACACGAAACCCCTACCCCATGCAAACCGCCGGATACCTTGTACGTGTCTTTATCGAACTTGCCGCCGGCGTGGAGCACGGTCATCACCAGTTCCAATGCAGATGTGCCCTCCTTCCCGTTGATGCCTGTCGGAATACCGCGCCCGTTATCTTTTACGGAGATCGCATTATCGGGGTGGATGGTGACCTCAATCGTTGAACAATATCCTGCTACGGCCTCATCGATAGCGTTGTCAACCACCTCGTAAACCAAATGATGCAAGCCTTTGGTGCCTGTATCCCCAATGTACATGGAAGGTCGCTTGCGAACAGCCTCCAAACCCTCAAGAACCTGAATATTGTCGGCAGAATAGGTCGATGTGCTCTTATTTTCTTCGTTCATAAAACCAGATTAATATGAGTACTCGTTGATATCAAAAATATGAATTTTCCTGCGTATAATCAACGGAAAATGCCTTTTTCTCTAGCCAATTTGGACAAGAAAATCGTCATCACACCAACGAAGTCACTTATTGAAAGCGGTAACCAACGCCGCTTTCCGTGATGATATGCCTGGGTCTGTTGGGGTCATCTTCCAGCTTTTTACGAAGCTGCGCAATAAACACCCGTAAATACTGCGTTTCTGCCTGGAAGCTGACGCCCCAAACTTCTCTAAGCAGGAACTGGTGGGTTAGCACCCGCCCCTTATTGCTCGCCAACAGGGCAAGTAAGCTGTACTCGGTCGCGGTCAGCTTCAAAACGTCACCGGAACGCATAACAAGCCGTGCACCAAGGTCAACCTCCAAATCCCCCGCTTCTATAAGCTGTGTATTAGCGTTAGTGTCGTTATAGCGAATAGCCGAACGTAAGCGGGCTAACAGTTCGCCCACGCGGAAGGGCTTGGTCAAATAGTCATTTGCCCCATTATCCAGAGCTCGGACAATATCGTTTTCGTTATTTTGTACGGATAGAATAACTACCGCCCGGCTATACCATTCGCGGAGTTTACGGAGAACCTCGTGGCCACTCATGTCGGGCAAACCCAGGTCCAAGAGGATTGCGTCAGGCAGGTGGCTGGCGGCCATCTGTAACCCCTCCTTTCCGGAAGCGGCCTGTTTTACCAGGTACCCTTTGCCAGCCAGGTTGATTTCCAGCAACTTTCTGATCTGCGGTTCGTCGTCTATGATTAATACGGTCGGCTTACTCGTCATCTTTCTCACTTTTTAAATACGATGTTTCTGCCGGAATCATGACGGTGAACGTAGTGCCCTTGTTAAGATAGCTCATCACTTGTACGGTGCCACCATGCGCCTCCACAAACCCCTTTGCAATTGATAACCCCAAGCCCGAGCCGCCGGTCCCGGAGTTGGGTAGGCGGTAGAACTTTTCAAACACCCGACTTATTTCCGGTTCGGGTATCCCATTTCCGTTGTCGCGGATGCTGATCCATAAATGTGTTTCATCGTAGGCCGTGGTGATATGGATGGTGGAATGTTGCGGCGTATAGCGTATCGCGTTGTGGATGATGTTATTTAAAACCGTTTCCATGAGTCCGCTATCCAGTTTAAAAAGCGGTAATGTTTCATCAGGGTCAAAAATCAACTCGTGCGTATCGGTGGCATGGAGTTTGTGGATAACCAGAAAAACGAGTTCATTTACATCACACCAATCCCTTTTTAACTTCAATGTACCTGTTTCGAGTCTGCTCATATTCAGCAGATTTTCCACCTGGTTGTTCAGTCGGGTACTGGCTATCTCCATTTCGGACAGCAACTCCATCCGTTGTACGGACTGAATCGTGTTGTCCGTTTCCTTTAAGGTATCGATGCTGCCAATAATCGTCGCTATGGGCGTTTTCAGTTCATGGGAGAGTGAGTTGAGCAACGTATTGTATAGCTTGATTGTATTTTCCTTTTCTTCCCGATCGCGGATTTTCTTTTCCTGGTTTCTCAGCCGGTTTGTGAGGACGGCATTGACCGATGCAATAAACAGGTAAACTAAGAATAAAAGCACGCTTTCGGTATCGGTGATTTTGTAATGCGGTATGGGCTCAATGAAAAAGATATTGAGCAGGATCGCGCTTAATAGCGCGGCGGCAAGTACGGGGAGGATGTCAAAAAGTACGGCCAGGATGGATACGGCAACCAACAGGAGAAGGGCTACCGCGCGATAGTCAATCAGGTCGCCAAGCGCATAGCAGGCCACCGACAACAGCGTGACCGATGTCATGCCAATCAGAAATTGACGCATTTTATTCGTTTTCTTAGCTGACATGCCTTGGGGGTTCATCCGTTACAAAGTTAGACACCGATACATAAAGATTTTATAAAGATATCATTGAGCACTTAAATTTCACGACCATGTTTGGTATTTTTAGCGGTATGAATACACTGATAAATCTAAGGCCTTTTCGGGAGTTTCTGAAATCCGGCTCGGCGGGAGGTGTAATCCTGCTATTCTGTGTGATTATCTCGCTCCTAATAGCCAATTCCCCCTTGGGTGTCCATTATGAACGGATCCTGGCATCTGAATTGGGAATGCATACCGAACAGATACACCTGCGCTATTCCGTATTGCTGTGGATCAACGATGGGCTGATGGCCATCTTTTTCCTGATGGTGGGCTTGGAGATCAAACGGGAATTGGTGGAGGGCGAATTATCCTCGCCAAAAAAGGCGGCCCTGCCGATATTCGCTGCTATTGGCGGCGTGCTTGTGCCAGCCTCGATATATGCTGTTTTCAATGCAGGAACACCAACGGCAGCGGGGTGGGGTATTCCTATGGCTACCGATATCGCCTTTGCTATTGCTGTTATCACCATGCTGGGCAAAAAAGTGCCCGTCTCACTCAAAATCTTCCTGGCCGCATTGGCCATCGTGGACGATCTCGTCGCGATATTGGTCATCGCCATTTTCTATACTTCCGAGCTCCATTTCACTTACTTACTTTACGCCGGTGGGATATTTGCATTGTTATTGGTATTCAACCGCCTTGGTGTGAAGAAGCTCTATATGTATTTGATACCCGGTGTTTTTATCTGGTATTTCGTCCACCATTCGGGTATACATACCACCATTGCGGGGGTATTGGTCGCCATGACCCTGCCGACCACGCCCGATGCGAAGGAGTCTCCGCTTGAGAAACTGGAGCATATGTTGGTGAGGCCGGTCAATTTCCTCATTATGCCCCTATTTGCCTTGGCCAATACCAACATCCGGTTCCAGCAGGAGATGTTCCATGGATTATTTACGCCGCTTGGATTGGGGATCATACTCGGGCTGCTTATCGGAAAACCAGTGGGCATTACACTCATTTCATGGATAGCCGTTAAGCTACGCATGTGTACATTGCCCGATAAGGCCGCTTGGATACATATCGTTGGCGTGGGGTTACTGGCAGGTATCGGCTTCACCATGTCTATCTTCATCGCCCTGCTTTCATTTACAGGCCAGGAACTTTTGATGGCGGAAGCCAAGTTTTCGGTACTCGTAGCGTCCTTGTTATCTGGACTGCTCGGTGCGTTTACGCTTTCGATGGTTTCCCGTAAACAAGCAGAACCATCCCCAATGGACACTACATAAACATTTCCGTTGTAGCGATTAAGATAGAAGAGCATAATGGGCGATACAGCGAAACAAATAATGGAGACTCCGATCGGCTCCGTTGAGTACACGAGATACGGAAAGGGTGAACCCGTCCTTTTTTTTCATGGTGGACATTCCAATTGTTTGGATAGACTCTCCCATCTGGGATTCGATCCTTTAGCATATGAGCTTATCACGCCATCTCGGCCTGGCTATGGAAAAACCTCACTGAAAAGCAACGAATCACCGGAAGCGACGGCACGGCTTATCGCCATGTTTTTAGATCAATTGGGTATTCAGCAAACCATCGTTTGCGGAATCTCAGCGGGCGGACCTTCAGCAATCGCCTTTGCCGCAATATATAAAGAACGGGTAAGGAAAATGATTCTGGCATCTGCCGTCTCCACGAAGTGGCTTGAGAAAATGGACAAAACCTACCGGCTGGTCAAAATCTTATTTCATCCCTACGTTGAATGGTTGGTTTGGTCGCTTGTATACGTTTTAGCGACGGATGCCCCTAAAATGTTGGCCAAATTGTTTTTTAATCAATTCTCGTCGGTAGAGGGCCACCTGATCACTTACGGGGAGTCAATCAGGTTGGCGTGTGCCGTGCAGCGTTATCGTTCAGGGTATGGCTTTTTGAATGATATGGCGCACGTACCGGATGACAGGCTGATTGATCGTGTCTCCTGTCCAACACTTATCCTGCACAGCAAATTTGACCAAAGCGTACCGGTAAGCCATGCCCTACATGCAAAAACCCATATCTCACACGCGTGCCTGGAACTTCTTGAAAACCCCTGGGGGCATATGCTCTGGGTTGATAGTGGCCGAGGTATGGTCAAAGAAAAGATTGAAGATTTCCTTGGTAGCCATTAGCCTACCATAATTTATTACTTAATACAAAGCTTTATCAAATGAAGACGACCATATTAGTACCCACGGATTTTTCAAGCAACGCACTCGCGGCAACCCAATATGCAATCAAGCTGGCTAAAGAATTGGCGCTGGATATCCATATCCTGCATGCATATATGGCTTTCCATTCGGCATTCCAAAGTGACCTCGCAAACCAAACCGATGAAAAGCGGGCGACATTGGGAGCGCAGAAGGGTATGCAAAGCTTCCTGCAATCATTTGGGCAGTTTGCAGATAAGCCAGGTATATCTTCAAGCGAGGTCAAAGCGGATTTGGTAGAAGCGGTGAGACGTTATACCGCGGATAATGATACCCGGCTTATTGTCATGGGTACACACGGCGCTTCGGGAATGAAGATGGGGTTGCTTGGCAGTAATACGTACGACATCGCAAAGACGGCCGTTGTACCCCTATTAATTATCCCGGCCAGTACAGCGGTTACCGGTTTGGAAAATGTCGTCTTTTTTACCGATTACCAGGACGGGGATGAAGAAACATTGAAGGGCTTGATTTCCCTGTTCGGTCGTTCCATCCGGCGATGTACCCTTGTGCATATACATGAAGGACACACAGCTCCGGAGGCTGCTGATCACGAGAAACTGGATCAGTGGAGGACACGCTTGGAAAGCGCTTCGGGGTTTAAAGGGCTGGCTGCCGAAATGGTCCATGGGAAAGAAAGTGTAGAGATTGTCGATGAAACCATTGATAGGCTTCAGGCCACATTGACCGTTTTGACCTTGGTGGGCGGAAGAAGTTTTTTTGAGAAGCTAGTCCACAAGAGTCTAGCCAAAGCTATTATACATCAGCCGAAAACGCCGGTATTGTTGATCGCCGGCAATTGAATATGACGGTAAAGGTGGCAAATTATTCGGTGATATTGGTGAGTTTCATAATGCATACTATTTTAGCGAATATGGTTTGTTTGATTCGATAAGCATAGTGAAAAGGCAAGGTTTTGTTTGATATGTCGCTTTTCAATCCGGTATTAACGTGTTTAAGAACCATATGGCTGGACTGGCGATGCTGTACGTCGACCCAAGCCGAATTTATTATTTCGTTAACCAAAAGATAATAATAGGATTACATTTTTGTCTTTTTAGAAATAAACAAAGTACCCATGGATTATATGTTGTTTATAATAGCGACATTACTCGTTCTGGCTATTGCAGATTTAATCGTAGGAGTGAGTAATGATGCAGTGAACTTCCTGAACTCAGCTTTGGGCAGTAAGGTCACCACCTATCGGAATATCATCATCATAGCCGCCATGGGAATCATATTGGGTTCTTTTTTTTCCAGCGGAATGATGGAAATCGCCCGTAAAGGTATTTTTCAGCCACAACATTTCACCTTCGATAAAGTAATGTGGATATTCCTGGCAGTAATGCTCGCCGATATTGTTCTGTTCGATATTTTCAATTCACTGGGCCTGCCGACTTCAACGACCGTTTCCATTGTCTTCGAATTGTTGGGGGCCTCGCTGATTGTCGGCTTCCTGTTTGCCGCAGAGAAAGGTGAAGCTATCGGCGAGGTAATGAAATATATCAATGCGGAGAGTACATTTTCAATCGTCTCAGGGATATTTTTGTCCATTATCATTGCATTTGCCGCCGGTGTGTTGGTCCAGTTTGTTGTTCGTTCGGCATTTTCATTTCAGTATGAGAAAAGGCTGAAAAGTCTGGGTGCGCCGTTTTCGGGTATGGGAATTACCGTGATTGTCTATTTCTTATTAATAAAAGGGCTTAAGGGTACCACGTTACTGCAAGGTGGATGGGTTGATACGCTGTATGATAACATCGCCTTGGTGTTGGTGGCGATACTTCTAATTGCGACGGCAATCTGTCTGTGGCTCCAAAAGCAATATCGTGTGAACCCACTTAAGATTGTGGTGTTAGCAGGTACGTTTTCGCTTGCAATGGCCTTTGCCGGCAATGACCTGGTCAATTTTATCGGAGTGCCTATTTCGGGGTTACTCGCTTATCGAAACTGGTTGGATAGTGGCGTAGCAGCCGATGCATTCTATCAGGATTATCTGGCAACAAGTGACGTGCTTGCACCCAACTACATGCTATTGATTGCAGGTGTCGTGATGGCATTGACCATCTGGCTGAGTGCGAAAGCTAAAAAGGTCTCAAACACAGAGATTAATTTGGTTAAGCAGGATGAAGAAGGGAGTGATGATCGATTCAAACCCAATAATGTATCGAGAAGGGTGGTGAAAACCGCGATGCTTTTAGGCAATGTAATTTACATGTTTATACCGCGTAATGTAAAAAGGCGGTACAACCTGAGCTTCGAGAAAGATAAATTGGCCAAGGCCACCCGCGTGGGAGAAGATGCGCCCGCCTTCGACTTGGTACGAGCGGGAACAAACCTTGTGTTGGCAAGTATATTGATAGCGTGGGCGACATCCCAGAAACTTCCGTTGTCAACGACCTATGTGACATTTATGGTCGCAATGGGTACATCTTTGGCCGACAAGGCTTGGGGGCGCGAATCGGCCGTCTATCGGGTCGCGGGGGTCCTTAGTGTAGTGGGAGGATGGTTCGTCACTGCACTGATTGCGTTTTCCGTTGCCGGCGTTTTTGCCTTGGTGATCTATCAGGGGATGCTAGCAACCGTTTTGCTTTTGGGCGGCGTACTTGTATATATCATCATATCAAACATTAAATTCGCTCAGAAAGAGAATAAGTCAAAGACTGAAAAGAGCAGACTCAGTTTATTGGAAGAGCCGGATCTTGATGTATATATCCGTAGTAAAAAAGTGCTGGTCACAATGATTATTGAAATAAGCCAACACTACAATACCATTTTGAATGGCATACGCAAAGGGGATGCTTCAGCCATCAGGAAGACCGATAGGGAAGTCTTGGACTTAATCAACTACACTTATAAATTGAAACGGAATAGTTTACGGGCTATCCGGCAACTTGGCGCTGCGGACCGCCGTTCGGCAGAAGTCATTGTTTACGGTGCTGACCTGATCCAGGATATGCTTCAATCCACCAAATTCCTGAGTGCAGAAAGCCATCAATACCTTGAAAATTTGCATGCACCTCTAGCAAATGGCTTTATCGACACGCTGGAAGGGCTGGGGGCCAAGATGGATAATTTCTTTACCCTTGCCATAAATGAGTTGAATGAAGAAGACGGGCCGAATGTTCCTTCGCTTCGTCGAACCCGAAACCAGATTCGCACGTTTATCAACACTAATCTAGGTAACGAATTGGATAATATCCGCCGTAAAAATATCGGAAGCAAACAGGCCTTGCTACAGACCAGTATTTTCCTTCAAAGCCGTGATATACAAGCCGTGCTTTTTAGGGTATGTAAAATTTATGGAAAATTTGAGAATTGAATTCATTCATTTAGGGGTGCTTTCCGTGAATGTGACCATTGAAAAATGAATTATATTGTACTTACGGTTATGGTAAAATCTATTAGGCTTAATTTGTATACACATAGGCCAATACCGAAACACCCACAAACAAGCAATGCAGCGACAAATATGCAGCTAGCAATATATTAACATCCGATAACGCAGTTTTAATCTATTCAAAATGGGAAATGCAAAGAAAAGTACATTAAAATTGATCCTTCAATCTTTGATTGTCTTTGGAACCGTCGCTGCCGTAATGTATTTTATGGGACTGTTGGAGACTTTTGGCATTATTGGCTTCTTCCTGACCGTCTTGATAGTGACATTGATGATTATATTTATTTTCCTTTAACGGGTATTGTTTGACATTTAGCTGAGTCATAGAGCGAAAGCCTTTATCAAGTAACATTTGATGTCGTATTCGATATGTTGCCTACTATAAGGTATAGGGGTAACAAAGGTACAACACCATATGTGCCTCCTTGTACCGAACAGTACCCTAACTCATAATCAAGAACCACCCGGTTCACCAACCCCATTTTTTGTGGGAAAGTCTTAATCCCGGCGCCAATTTCAGCCCTGTACTTCGGGCGCTCCAAGAAATTCCGGCATAAAAATATCCCAATCACATCCCCTCATTTATTCTGTTGTTTTTTGGGCTTGCCCGCACAGTGCTGATGGCCGAACCATAATTCATTCATTCTATCACTTTAAAGCAATTCAATTATAGTAGCCACGAACACAAACATCCGGAAACACACTATTGCAGAAGTTGAGCTGATCTAAAAAAGCACCGTCAAACCTTCCCAAAGGCCAAAGGTCACCGGTTCCAGACATACCTATGAGGTGCTGCTTGAAAGCTGGGACACTGGCAAGATTGAATTCGTAGAGCAGTTCAAGATATTGCTGACGAATAATGCGAACAAGGTACTCGGTATTTATGAAATCTCAACAGGCGGCGTTGCGGGAACGATAGCCGATCCCAAGGTTATTTTTTCTGCCGCGGTGAAAACTAATGCATCAGGCATCATTTTGGCTCACAACCAAACTTAGTTGTTTCTTTACACCTTGCCGGTAGTAATCAGCGGTGGTCCCCTTTGCATGAACCACTTTGATAGAGCGATAAGGGCAAGCAGCGCTAAAAAAGTCGCTGGCGATAACCGCCAGCGACTCATATGAGGCTTATGATTGATCAGCCCCGGACTAGGTTGCTGCATTCTTTCAGAAAGCGCTCGCACCGTCTATCATAGCGATAAGCCTCGTCCCAGCCGACCATAGACCAACCCTGATATCGGGTGTTTTTCACGGTTTGTGCGAACTCATCAAAAAGTAACTTCTCCTCTTCGGTTGAACGCGGAAAGATATCGTTCGGAAAAGCCCAAAAACTAGCGCATAAGCTATATAAGTGCTTGATATTGTGTTGGTATGGTTTATATCCACAGAAATATTCCAGCAGCCCCAAACACGCTTGCTCGATCGCTTGGTTATAAAGCAGTACCTTTATCGAAACCTCTTCCGAATTGTCTATGGCTCGACCACCGTTATAAAATCCACTTGCATTATCCTCCCGATCATACCATTTCATTTGTGCTTTATTTTGTTCCTCATCGGTACGTACACCATTATTCTCATGGACGGTCAAGTCCAGCGAATAATTTTCGGTACAAAATAGCGGCTCGACATATCGCAAAGCCTGATGAAAGAATGGACTGTTCTTGTTGAGCTGCTTTTTTATCTGCTCCTGTGTAAACGAAAGTAAGAGTACGGAAACTCCGGTAGCTTGATTGATGAAGGCTTGGATATTTCCGACTTGTTCCCGGATATCACTTTCACTGACGATAAGCAAATCATAATAATGGTCTGTAATATCCTGAATTCCGTCTTTCGCATTAATGCCCTGTATTTCAAAGCGCCTTGCCCGACTGCCGAATAAAAAGACACTGATATTCACATCAACCCGGGATTGTATGTGATTCAATACGCTTTCCAACGGATTGTCCTTATCGTACTCGAAAACTCCTTTTTGTTTGGAGTTAGACGGCTCCGCGTCAAGTTCAAGAATTTCAACCTTCGAAGCCTGATGCTCCTCGAAAGCTCGGATAACCCGCTCGAAGATGCTTTCAGCCGTTGATAATATAGCTTCCATCTTATGCTCCAATTGAAGCAGTGTATCCAAATCAACTTGAAAGTTATCTTCATAACGGGTTGCCCGGTAAACGTCCTCCAATACCTGAAGCAGGTGGATGTCCTCATTTTTTCCGTCATCGAAAATAGCCGGATAAAAGGCACATGCTTCTTGCAGGAAACGATGATGGCAACGGATAGAATGGGTGATGCGTTCTTTGGCCGTCAGCAATAGCTCAAGATATCGATACGTCAGCTCGATGGTTTGATGAAGCATGAACGCAGCCATCGCATATTTCTTCTGTTCCTTGAAATGAAAATATCCATCCCTAAATTCGTCTATTTTCCGGGACTCCCTACTTCGCAAGGCGTTCGCTAACTCCAAGCATTTCTTAGAATCAAGATTGTCGGGTATCGGATTAAAGTCGGACGCATCCTTTTGGTATGCCAACTTATCGGGCTGACAGGCGGTAAACAGAAAAAGATTACCCTCCCTTATTTTATCCTTTGCCTGAAAGGCTACATAACACAACACACGATAATCGCCGAAAGCTTTGATGGTATTGACCATTTTCGGCACCAGTTCGCCTAGGTTCTTCACATATTTATTTGATACGAGGATAACCAGTTCACGATATGTGGGAGTGTTATCGTACGCATTAAGGTAAATGCTTTCGATATCGTATTTTTCTGTCAACCCGTTTATTGCTTCAAATAAACAGCTATCCACATGCGGATTTGCGTTCTTTTGCATTGTATTAGAATTTATATCCAAAATATTTCTTTCTTTCCGCCTGATTGATGATGGCGTCATTTTTTGAGATGTTCTTGATTAATTCGAAATGCCATTCCGTGTAGAATTGGTCGAGTAACTCAAATTTGCCGTCTATACTTTCGAGTTGATCAGTAGTGTCCCATACGATTGTCTGATAATCCAAATACTTCTCCCTGATTTTTTTCGCAGGAAATGGTCTACTGTTTGGCCTCATTTGAAACTCTAGGAAAAAGGAAGTTCCAAATTGTTTCTCATTATCCGCCTTTCCAGAATAGTATTCAGGAAGTGACACGGATTCCACAAATTGCTGAATCACCCTTTCGGGCTGCTCGTAGTATAGATCGCAGGCCAAAAGAAAGCCCTGCGGCATGAATAGTTCAACTTTCATATTGCTCTTGGTTTATTTTATGTCCGGATGCCTTATATCCAGGAATGTACGCCCTATATAAGTCCCTGTATTCAATCAATTTTCGGCGTGCGTAATCTTCCAGTTCTGGTTGCTCCAAATTTTGATCATTCATCATTATTCTATCAAATTCTTCCATAAACTCTTTTGCAAATCGATAGTAAATTGAGGCCCAGAGACGATTACTAACATTCTTTTTAGCATATAGGTAAATTAATCCGGTTGCTGCCCTATTTGGATCTATCGGGTATGAGCTTAATAGACGAGGAAAGGACACGTGATCGATAAAATACTGGATTGCATGTTCCGGATGAAAGCCGGCTAATTCACAAAGGATTAAAAAATCATTTGGAAGATCTAGCGTTATTTTTCTTTGGGCCATAATTGAAGTGCAGTTTATTAAACAATCGGTTAATATAGTTTTGGTATTCAGGGGAATGCAAGACCATTCCGCCTTCTTCTTTTAGTTGTTTTACTTCATCGAGCGCTTTAAGAGCGAGTTTGCTGTTTTTCTCGTTCACGTTTCGGTCTTGGGACAAACACCAGAATAGGTAAACACAAAAGAAAATTTTTGTAGCCTTGAACTCGATAGTGTTATTCTCATCGTGTGTAGCTTCGAATAGTTTTACATTCCTGGTGTAGCATTTTATTGCTTCTCTAACATCCACGTGCATTGTTTCGCATGTCAGTAGGAAATCATCGTGGAGATTTAATTTTACTGTAATTCTCATAACGCTCGCTTTTTTGACAATAAACTGTTCATAATTTCTATGGGTTAGTAATTTTCAAGTACAGATATATCGTCCTGTCGCCTATTTTTTTCAAACCAGCGTTTAAACCAGTATTCGATATACATATGCTTGTTTTTCCAAAACAGTTTGTAATACTCCCCTAATCCTGGGCCAGCGGTTTAGTTAAAATT
>NZ_JAMXAY010000064.1 GCF_025460835.1 Parapedobacter soli
AGATAATAACAAATAAGATTTTAAATGAAATAATTGAAAACGAATTATAATATGCATAAGATGGTTATAATTAAACGATCACCCGCATGTTACCAATTTGCTGCCGGTGCGTTTGCAATATTAATTAAAAATGATAGAAGTTTGCGTGTTTTCTGAAATTTTAATGCGGTGTTAAGAACGCATCTATGTCATTCATCCTGCGCCTACAGCACCAATTCATGGTACAGCTTTTCAAATGTAGCCTTTAAATCAGCGGAAAAACCCATGTGTGGTTTTGAGGTCTGGATGCTGGAGCTTTTTACTGCCGTGATCCAGCGGAACCGCTCCGTGATTTCCAGTTGTGCGATCGGGCCTGCATCGGCCGAACCGGAGCAGATCCGGGCAAACGATTCCAAATTTTCTTTCAGCTGACCGATGTCAAACTCGTTGCAAAAGCTCCGGATCTTTTCTTCGGGAATATGGTATTCAAAACGAATGAAACGCTTGTGTTTGCTGAACAGGATCAGACCCACATTGATGAATTCTTCCCGTTCTACCCGTGGAACGACCCGAATGACGGCATAATGATAGATATCTTTACCTTGCATCTTCAGCGGCTTTTAGAAAAACAGCGGCGTGTGCCAACCGGTTCGACAAAAACTGATAATATACCTCACGGATCCCATCGTTTGACGGACCTTCTTCCCAATTCAGAAATGCGTCGGGGATTTTGTTGACGATTTCGCGCAATACCCCATCGTTCAGCTTTTCACAAAATTCCTGGTGCGCTTTCTGAAGTTCAGATGCTTTGGACAGCAGGGCGTGGTCTTTGATCAGCGGAAAAGGTGTTTCGGATGTCTGCTTCCAGTTGTCCCACGAGTGATGAAAATAAAACGAGGCACCGTGGTCAATCAGCCATAATTCTTTGTGCCAGATCAGCAGGTTGGTGTTACGGAACGTACGGTCCACATTGGTAATAAAACTATCCAGCCAGACGATCTTTGAAGCCAGCAGAGCATCACAGTCATTTATCGCCACATCATACGTCATAGCGCCGGAAAGATAATGCAGGCCCAGGTTTAATCCTTTGCTGGATTTCAGCAAATCCTGGATCTCCTCATCGCCTTCGGCCCGTCCGAAAGCTTCATCCAATTCGACAAAAACCAATTCAGGAACGGGAAGCCCCAGGTACTTTGCCATCAATCCGCCCAAAAGCTCGGCGATCAATGCGGTGACCCCGTGACCTGCGCCACGGAATTTAATCACATATTTAAAGTCATCACTCGCCTCTGCCAAAGCCGGCAGTGAGCCTCCTTCGCGTAACGCCGTGATATAACGTGTAACGGTAACGGTCCGTAAATCCGGAATCATCTGGCCCTGAACTTTATGGTTTTCATTCCTGTCAATAGCCGGCCGGGCAGGATACAAAATAGATGTATAACCCTCCCTGACCGCATGGCAATATAGAAATCGTTTTTAATAATACCGCCACATCATGATAAATTTCGTGAAAGTAATCCGCTCCGGCACCTACTGACACCCCCGCATCATCTGTCTCAGCTGCTCAAAAAGTGATGGTCAGCCCGCCATCAACTGTTACAACAGAACCGGTAATATACGATGCATCAGGTCCTGCGAGAAAATAGACTACACCGGCAATCTCTTCCGGCCGGCCGGGCCGTTTCAATGGCAGATGATCATATTTGAGATAATTATCATAAAACCATTCAGTTTCCAGTTCATTCCGGCCCTGGTCATCTATTGACATAGGTGTATCAATGAATCCGGGGGCAATGGTATTGGCCAGGATACCTCTCGGCACCAGTTCCAGCGCCAGGGAACGGGTAAACTGAGTGATCGCTGCTTTGGACATGCCATATCCTGAGCTGCCTTTTTCAACCCGGTCACTATGTATGGATGTCACATTGATAATCCGCCCGCCATCGGCCATCAGCGGAACCAATGCTCTGGCACTTCTTATATTTCCATACAGCATGACCTGCAAGGCGTTGTCCCATTCGGTAAAATCAGACTGCAATACATGCAGCGACCGGGAGATACCGATACTGTTTACCAGTACATCAAAACTGCCCCATTGGACGCTGATGAGGTCAGTGAATACCTGCAGCCGCCCGGTGTCCCGGATATCCAGCTGAAAAGCCAGGTGCCCTTCGCCCTCCAAACTGTTTTTGGCCGACTCCGCCTTTTTTCCATCAGAAGAAGCAATGAGTACCTGCCAGCCTTCCCGGGCAAACCGTTGGGCAGTAGCCTTCCCGATACCCGACGATCCACCTAAAACAACTACTTTCTTTCTTACTGCCATATCGCTAATACGTCGCGCGCCCTCCGGACACATCGTAAATAAAACCCGTCGAAAAGCTATTTTCCGGCGATACGATAAAACCCGCCATGGCAGCCACTTCATCTACCGTACCTAACCGGCCCATCGGTATCCTGCTGGTCATATACGCCAGCTGTTCTGGCGCGGTGTCCTGGTTCATAGCTGTTTTAATAACCGCCGGAGCAAGCCCATTAATTGTAATTCCCTTATCAGCAAATTCTTTCCCCAATCCTTTTACCAAACCAATCACTCCTGCTTTGGTGGATGAATAACCGGCCATAAACGGGTTACCTTCTTTTCCGGCAATGGAAGCAATCAGCAGCATCCGGCCATATCCCTGTTTAACCATGTAGCCTAACCCGTATTTTGCCATCAGGAAAGTGCCACGGAGGTTCACCCCGTATACCTTATCATAATCTTCCGTGCTATAATCGAGGATAGAGGTATTGGTTGGGCCCACCATACCGGCCGAATTAACCACAATATCCACCCGGCCGAATGTTTCATAAGCCTTCGTATATCCCCCCACTACATCGGCTTCCCGTGAGACATCCGCTTTCCACCCCACTGCCGTGTAGCCTGCGGCTCTTAGATCCTCCAGCGTGTTTTCCAAAGCGGCAGCACTGATATCAAAAAGTACTACTTTCGCACCCTCGCCCGCTAACCGGAAAGCGATGGCCCTTCCAAGCCCGTCACCACCTCCGGAGATAACGGCTACCTGATCACTGAATCGTCCAATCATTGTCTGTTCTTTTATAAGGAGGGGGTTTGGTACACCATACGCTCCCCTACCCGTATTTCTATATTTAACACATACTTTTGCAATCCGCCGGTATTTACGGTGAGGCCCAGCCCCGCTTCCTCCGGTATCCTAATCTGTCCGTTTGCATCGGGCAGGATCCTGTCCGTCGTCATATCCAGCGCCAGTTGCTGAGGTTCCACCGGATATTCACATATGATATCCTTTTCCAGGCCTGCATAGGGCTGTAAGGATGCGCTGAGTGCCAAATGGGAGGTGAACGTATGGTTCACATAGGTCATTCCCCTGGCCGCAGCGGTATCAGCTACCCGCTTCGCCTGCGTGATGCCACCGATACGGCCCGTATCAATCTGGATGAACTGCAGCCCTGCATAGTCCATCATAGCAGCCGCCTGTACGTAATTATTGCACCCTTCACCAGCCGCTAACCGTACGGTGGGCTCACTTACCGACAACTGCCGGTACGCCCCCAGTGCCATGTTCGTAAAGGGCTCTTCCAGCCAATACACATCGGCATCCTTTAATGCCTTTAACCGTTTTTCAGCCGCATCGGTATCCTCCTTCCAGACCGTTCCGATATCTACCATCAGGTACCGGTCCGGGCCCAGCCCTTCACGGGCCGCCCGGAAGTGAAGAGCATCCGCAGCGGCATCCTGCCGGCCGATGGGGCCCCAACCAAATTTAACCGCGTGATAGCCCGAAGCCCCGGCAAGGACTGCCTTTTCGTAGGTCCGTTCCGGCGTATCACCAAAAAGCTGGGAAGCGTAGGGAGTTTTCGCGTAGGCCTGCTTATATCCCAGCAAATGGAAAACCGGCTCTCCCAGCTTTTTACCCAACAGATCCCACAGCGCGATATCAATCCCTGACAGCGTATGGTCCGCCTGCAGCAGGTCAAAACTATGGGTGTGTACCGTATCCGCTATCCTGCGGATATCTGCCGGCTCATTCAGCGCCATCCCTTCCACTGCATAGCTGACCGGCTTGCAAGCACTGTGCGACATCGGACAGACATAGGCCGCTATAGTTGGCAACGGTGCCGCCTCGCATTCACCCCAACCCTCCAGACCACCGGCACGTATGCGTACCAATGCAGCATCCTGACTACCATCCCCGATGTCCAGTACTTCCGGCATCCGTAAGTAAAAAAAATCTACTGATTCAATTTTCATCTATTTTCTCCTGCATAAATCGTTACAGTTGTCTGTATTTTTTCGCCGGGATCGAGCACACTGCATTGACCTAAGCCCGCGGCCTCACCAACACTCACCGGCATCGCTGATGCGGGTTCAAGGATGGCGGTGTAATGGTCCAGAAACTGCCCATACGACGCAAAATACCATTGATAGGGGAACACGGTCTGATCATATTGGTACGAAAACAGGTGTTGTCCCTTTTCTGAAATGAAGCCCATTTTCCCTTCCGGCGAATCGTATAAGTAAAAAAAGTCCATCGTGCCATTCTTTGCCGGCACCACGGCGGCATCTACCCCCCGCACAAACGGCCATTGAAACTCACCGGCATCCGGGAAACGCGAAGACTCGGGATAGACCACCCTTCCTTTCCCGGCTCTGCTTACCAGGCGGTCCCCTTCCCTGATGCGCAATGCTGCGTGAAGTTTCCATAAAAAGTGCCGCCGGACGCCCGACCGGTTCTCAATCCGGTATTCTATTTTGATTTTTGGTGCGTCGGCATGCAGGTGAAGTGCCTTTTCATAGAATAGCCCGCTGCGCGGCAGCAACCCGTAAACCGACAGGCACTGATCAGAAAGCTTGTAGTCCAGCTGAGTAGTCCATAGTTCGCCATGATCCGGATATGCCACTCCGTCCACGGTTTCGGGGATATCATTCGGCAACAGTTCATCAATACCCCCCCAGAAATTACTGTCATAATCCGCGCCGGCTTCCTGCTCCGCAAGTGGCAGCCCGTCATTATGCCATAGAAACTCGTTTTTTAATTGCTTATTGTATACGCTGGTGACCTTCCCACCCAATGAAGGGGCAACTTCAACACGCAGGTCGTCATTTTCAATGGTGAGCAGTCGCACACCGTTTACACTTCGTTCAGATTGTATCATATTCATTAGATATTCGTCGATGCACTAAATCTCCCAATTCGGCCATCAGGAGGTCGTCCTGTGGATAGCTGAAACCCAGGTGCTGGCGGTAACCTTCCGCATAGGTGCATCCTGCCAGCTTCCCGTTACGTTCACCAAAATTTTTCATCAGGATAATATATTCATCCACCCCCGACATCTTCTGCAACCACTCCCGTTGACTGCTGTGGCACCCAAGCATGTGTTCTTTGATCTCCATTACTGACCCGATATCGACCAGAATATCGCCCTGGATTGCATGGCCCAGTCGGTCCTTCCCTTGGACCGCATCCGCATAATACAGATGGGGCACGCGCGCTATCGGCGTCGTACCGGTGATGCGGATGTTCGGTATAACGGCCGCCATACAGGCCGACTGCGCCAGATGGCTGGTAATCTCATGGTCCAGCATGTAGTCAGAAGGACTGGCCGTAATCACCAAAGCGGGGTTCACTTTTCTGAAAAGTGTAACGACGTTCATCAACGTCGGTGTATCATACATAATACGTACGTCTTCGCTTTCCAGACAATAATACTGACCGTTCAGCACGGCAGCCGCTGCTTCCGCTTCCTTTCTGCGCACCGCACTGATCTCTTCCGGCCCCCATATCACCGATCCTGCCTGGCCCGGGGTCATAGTTGCAATGACAACTTCCCATCCGCGTGCCGACAGTAAAGCCAGCGTGCCGGCACTCAGTATTTCCGCGTCATCCGGGTGCGCCATCAGGCACAATACTTTTCTGTTTTCTATCATATTATTCCCTTGAGCACAGATCTTTTTTGTTTACCACCATTTGATATAAAGTACCACATATACGATGACCATCACGGCCCACCACAGTCCCGCTGATTGCCACCAGGGGCGCTGAGGCTCTCCGTCTGGCAGTCTTAGCAAGCGGAGTGACCAGGTAAGCCGTTCGATTTCGGCAGCCGGTCGCGGAGCTGTCAGCCAACTAACGGTAATCAATATCAGGACACAAACCGCCTGCGTAACGCCGCCGATCACGTAAAAATTTCCCAGGTTATAGGAGGCAATCGTCTCCGCTGTAAACAACAGCGGGATAATAACCAGCTGAATCACCGCCCCAAGGGGTATACCGGCGATCAGTATGGTGAGGCAGGCAGCCGGAGTAGCCCGCTTCCAGAACATACCTGCCAGGAAACACGTGGCTACAGGAACAGCCAGGTAGGTAGACATGGATTGGAAATATAAGAAAATACCACCCATCTTTCCGATCAGCGGGGCATATAACACGCTGAACGCCATCAAACCAAAGGTACACCACATGCCTACCTTCACCAGCTTCCGATCATCCGCATTCTTATGAATCCATTTTTTATATACGTCATATGTGAATAACGTAGAAATCGAATTCAGAAAAGCCGATACCGTCGACATCACGGTGGCAAGAATGCCCACTATAATGAGCCCCCTCATACCTTCCGGTATCAAATTGGCAATGAGCATCGGATAAACGCTATCTACCTGCTCTGCCGTCACCAGATATTCGCTGTGACCTGTAAAGGCCAATGCGCGGGCCATCATTCCGGGAAAAATCTCCAGAAAGGGGCGCAACAATACAAAACCCAACGCAAAGACTATGGCCATGCGTACATCCCATTCTGATTTTGCACCGAATCCCCGCTGCACCAACGCCTGATTGATACACGAATAAAATAGTTGCAGGTTTAGTAACGACAGGACCACCGCATGCCATGGCATCACCGGTGTATCCATGGGCTGCATCAGGTGAAACCCACCCGGAGCATGATCGACGATATCCTGCCAACCATTCGGAAGCTTATTATAGCCCAGATAAAACAGGATACCTCCGGCCAGAAACATAAGGATAAACTGAAAAACCGAAGCATTGATCATGGAGGTCATTCCTCCGGTTATCGTGAAGACACCCGAAACAAGTCCCAACACGAGAACACCCTGCCAAAGCGGCACGTCATATATGACCTCAAAGAGTTTTGCCCCCCCATATAATACTACCGCAAGGCTCAGAAACACATAACTCAATAACAACAACACGCTGAATACATCCTGACTACGTTTGTCGAACCGCTCACCCAGATACTGCGGCATCGTCACGATATTATTTCTAAGATACAGCGGAAAGAACCAGTATATCAAGGCTGTATACACTAAGATGGCTATCAGGTATGAATTCACAAGGGGTAATCCTACCAGGTATCCCATGCCATTCATGCCGATCAATTGTTCGGAATTAAGACCGGTCGCTACATAAGCCGTCCCGATCGCCCACCAGGGTAACATTCCTTTGGAGGTGAAATATTGTGCAGCACTTTCTTTTTTTCCACGGGCTGACCATACACCTATGATAATGATGATGATAAAATAGCCGGCAATCGTCGCAATATCCAACATATATGGCATGCTCATTGGAACTCCCTTTTTTTGATCTCAAACTCTTGTTTACCCGCAGCCAGCTGATACGATTCTCCTCCCCATTCAAACACGCCGTCCGTATCCGGCGGCAGAGAAACAGCAACA
This sequence comes from Parapedobacter soli, assembly GCF_025460835.1. Lineage (GTDB taxonomy): Bacteria > Bacteroidota > Bacteroidia > Sphingobacteriales > Sphingobacteriaceae > Parapedobacter > Parapedobacter soli. Next base: position 7,694 of record NZ_JAMXAY010000064.1, read on the forward strand.
AACAAACGCCGCTCCCCTTTCCGCTTCAGCTGTAAGGAAATTTCGCCTTTGGGATGCGGCATGACCGCTTCCAGGCGGGTCAGCTTTCCCAAGGAGGGTTGAATGCGGACCTTTCGGAAACCGGACGACGCCGGTCTGATTCCGGCGACTGTTGCCAGCAACTCATAGTTGGGACTGGCGCTCCAGGCATGGCAGTCGGACCGGGTAGGTTCCGGAGTCTCTGCAAACGTGGTCAGCCCCAGGCTAAGCATTTCTTTCCATCCGTCCAGTTGTGACAGGTACGCCTCACTCATCAATACTTTTTCCAACGCCCGGTTCAGGTAAAAGCGGAAATAATAGGTACATGGCGTCAGGGAGGAATCATTCAGTACGCGGTGCATCAGACCAACCGATTCTTCCCGGGAGAACATCCCACAAAGAATAGCAAAAATCTGCGCATGCTGGCTGAACGCTGCACTACCGGGTGTATCCTCTAACAGTTGCTTTTCAGACACCCAACAACGTTTTTTAACCGATTCAACAATCCCTCCAGCCTGCGACCGATAAGTGGTCGCACGTTCCGTTTTTCCAAAATACGACATCAGATCAGCTGCCTGCTGCAGGGTGTACGCGTATTGGAGTGAAATGATCGCTGATTGTCCGGACTCCCCTCCGAGGGGCACCCCACCCACCGAACGGTCCTGATCCCACGGCCGGAACGCCCAGTCTACAAAATTCCACCAAGGCAATCCGCCGAGCATACCCTCCTGATTGAGATGCCGCCCGAACCACGACAGTACCGCATCCGCCTGATCCAGATACGCTATCACGAATTGTTCATCAGGCCGATGCATCCAATAGTCCCACAACATCGTCACCCAGACAAGGGAAAAGGTAGGTATTATTTGTTTTCTGTGGGTGGGATACCTGCTCATCGTAAGCCCTGAAGACTGGTGCGACTCGGCGAACTGTGCAATGGCATTCCTCATCAATCGATCGTCCCCCGATACATACAGCGATATCAGTGCCTGAATTTTCGTATCCCCCACGTATTGGAGCTGCTCATAATAGGGACAATCGTAGTAAGTTTCACCAGCGCACAGGCGTGCAGTCCGCCATCCCACATTCCATATGTCACGGTACACCGGGTTATCTGTAGTAACCTGTGCCCGCTCCACAAAGGGGTAAGCGGTGAAGACCGACCGGATGTCGTCTATTATCAAGGGAGTTGCTTTGGTTTCGATCTCCATTTTTACATAACGGAACGTGCGGAACCACAAAGGGGTAAATGTTTGACCTTCGGTTCCCCCACCGATTATTTCATCGTAAATAACCTTGCCCATCTGTTTTCCGTCCGTGTGATCTCGGTGTCCTTTATTTCCGTTTTCATCCACCAGCGCTTCGGCATACTTCAACCGGATCATCGCATCTTTGCCCTGACTGAAAGCTATCTGCGGATAAGCAGTTGTCAGTTCTCCCTGATCCAGCAGAATAGTACAGCTCGTACCGGCGGGAATTTCCCATCGGGAACTGCCGTCGATGACCACGCGCTGCAGGGGTATGCCGGCCGTCCGCACGACGCGGCGGAAACGCTGATCGGTATACTCCATCATAGGAATTCGTCGCGGCAACAGCTGCCAATCCCAGCTACCGAACACCCCATGTGGAATTCCGCGTCCGACGCCCCTGGCTTGCTCCCAAGCACGATCATCAAAGTCCAACGACCGCCACGAAGCCGGATGCCGTTCCGACCGAAAACGTTCACCCGGTCCCACCACCGTACCTGTTCCGGCTAACCGGATCGGCGAAAAGGCATCATCGTGATAGACCTTCCAGCTTTCGTCGGTATTGAGTATTTCTTCCGCATCCGATTCACCCTGTATGATAAGCCCCGTCCGATGCGACATCTGTGCATAAGGAGCATATTCGCCCATATTCCAGACCTGCACAGCCACTACATTATCACCTTTTACGAGATAAGGCGACAGATCCATTGAGTCAAAGAACCAGTGATCGGTATCCGACCGGGCGGGTCCCGCCGCAACCATCTGTTCATTGATATAGAGCCGGTACCGGTTATCGGCTGAGAGGTGGATCACAAAATGTTCCGGAATTTCCGACAATACGACCTTTTTACGATAGAGATATACTCCGAAATCGCGTCCCGAATCATTCGGCTTATGAATCCATTTACCTTTCCATATCTCCGATGTCCACCGGGGGTTCAGACGGCTCAATTCCTGCCCATGAATCCTCGCCACCGCAAAGGCACTCAGCATCATCAACACCAGAATAACCCGGTACCAATAACTGTGTTTTGTTAACAACGGTAGGTGCATGTTATTCCTGTTAAAATGGTCCCGCCTCCGTGATGCTCACTGCCTTCGATGACGCACCAGGCATTTCCCCTCTCCGCCCGTGTGCCGGCACCCGGTTTCCATCCAAATCATACCAGTCAGGTGTGAGCGTTGTGGGAGCCGTGTCACCGGTTTCCTGTTTCCATCGCTGCAAAATTTCCCGCAAATGTTTCAAAACGTGCGGGTATTGTTCGTCCGCTATCAGATTAAATTGCTGATATCGATCACTTTCCAACTTATATAGTGCGAATTCCGGGGGCTTTACAAAACTATCTGCCTGCAATCCGGATAACGGTTGGGTTCCTTTTTCGAACCTTTCACGTAAGGATAAATAGGCCGGTGAAGTGACGACATCCAACGGACCGGAGAGTACCTTTTCCGGTCGCCCGTTTTCTATATAAAGAAAATCAGCATAGCGCACCATGCGTTGGTATCCTTCGTAATCGTGCCAGTTTTGTTCGGCAAAAACGTAATTACGAAACGATGCGGATGGCCGTGATAGCAAGTACGAAAAGCTCGTTCCCTGAATGGTTCTTAGATCTTTCACTCCAGCGATATCAAGTAATGTGGGCGCAAGATCAATGGTACTGATCAGGCTGGTCACGTGATGGCCATTGGGTACCCGACCCGGCCAGCTGACAAATAACGGCGTTTTTACTCCCTGATCATTTAAGCGGCACTTACTCCCCGGGAAAGCTCTGCCATTGTCTGAAAGAAAAACGATGATCGTGTTTTCGTACAGGCCCTGTTCCTTTAGTTTCTGTACAAACTCCGCCACTTTACGGTCCAGACGAGCAATCTCATTGTAATATGATGCGAGATCGCGCCGCGTGGCGGTGTCATCGGTCAAATGGGGAGGGATGTCCAGATCTTCCGGCCGATGGCTATCCTCTATCTGATCGGCCGACCAATCCCTGTGCGGGTCATAGGCTGCCATCCAGAAAAAAAAAGGCTTTGTAGTATCCCTTATATCCAACAGATGGTTCCATTGGTCTTCACCACCCGGACCGTTCTGTTCCCGGTTGACAAACAGGGTATCATACGCTTGCGCCGTAGATTTACCTTCGTGCCATTTACCTGCCAAAGCCGTAAAGTATCCTGCTCCGCGAAGTAGTCCGGGAAAGTAGGCGTATTCCTCCTCCCGTGCCGGCGTGTGTAACTCCGCGGCACCCGTGTTATGCGGATAACGGCCTGTCAGCAGACTGATCCGGCTGGGGCTGCAGGAACTGGCTGTCACATACGCATTCAAAAATCGGATTCCCGAATAAGCAAGCGCATCGAGATGAGGACTTTTCACGTCGGTATTGCCGAAACAGCCGAGATCATTCCAACTTAAATCGTCGGCTATAATCAATGCTATATTCGGCCGCTTCGGTTCACGGTATTTGGGCAGTCCCATGAGCTGCATATTCCGGAAATGCATGGCGGCATCAAATGTCCCCGGCATTTCCCACCCGAAAACAAAACTCGAAAGCGCCAAATCACTGAATTGAGTATGCTTCATAAAACCTGCCCGTTTTGCCTGAATAAACCCTTCCCAGAAGTGAGGCAATAGGTCTTCATTCATGCTATGCCAATTGACGGTGTCGCCCCGGAAACAACCGTCCCACAATCCCTCTCCCCCAGGGCCATACACAAACAGATTGGTCGTCGTTTTTTTGGTTCCGGCATCCTGAAATTTCGTTTCCGGACGATAATCCCAACGATAATCATAAACCGGAAGGCTCAATATAAAACTTTCCTTTTGATAACCAGGTGAATGGGGATTTTTATTGTGTACAAAAAACTGAATAATGAGCTGCGCGGTATGTAAGCGTTTCTCTATCTTCGTCCCCAAATGATTGATGGTATAGAGGTGTTTCCCTTCCAGGTTAAAATCCAACCGTTCATAATCCGCCAGGAAGGTGCCTTGGTCAAACCGCTGTTCCAGATACAGGTGTGGCCAAGACTCGAAAAATTCACGCGGCCGATCACCGAATTCCTCCCTCCCTTTTACTTCCAGCACGAAACTGCTGTCCGGATAAACAATCACTGTTTTGCCGGGATCCGCATAGACTACCTCCCCCCCTTTACCAACAGCCGGCTGGTTTTGACTCATATCGAATCGGCTGCCCCATTGGGCAATTTCCCATTCCGCCCCCCCAGATGCACTTTCCGGCTGCAGCACCCCACTGGTAACGCGCGCACCTTGCTTCGGGTTCAGCGTGATAAATCCCCGGGCAAACCCTTCGTCACGCAACAAACTGACAGGACGCTGCCGCTGTGTGCTTTCCTGCGCAGAAACTATTGTGCTGAAAGCTATGCACAGGCAGAGTATCCCAATGAAGTAATTATTCGTACCCCTCATTTTGCTCAATCGGGCTAATTTCTATTTCATTCCGGGGAATTGGCAGCCATATCTTATAGGGCTTCCAGTTTGCCTGAATAGCCGGGACATTGGAGTTATAAAAGCCCCGGTTGTTGGTCAGTTTCATCAGTTCCGTCTCGAATTTATTGAATCGTATCAGGTCAATCCGGCGCCACCCTTCAAAACAAAGCTCCCGCGAACGTTCCTCCAACAGTTCGTCAAGGAACACATCGCGTTTATAAACCGTCGTCAGCTGATCGAGCAGCACTTCGTCAGTGATCACCCGCTTTCTTACCTCCCGTAACCTGTCTCTCGCTCCCTGCTCATTACCGACGTGTTGTTCCACTTCTGCACTCAATAATAAGATATCCGCATAACGGAGCAGGGGGGTATTCCCGGTCGAAACAGACGCAGCCGTAGCTTTTCCTACTGGATCCCTCATTCGGAATTTAGCGATACAATAAACGCCGGTGTTCGGATTGGCAAGGGCATTGGGTTTATAATATGGAACGCCCTCAATGGTCTCTTTAGCGCTTCCGGCAGGCATGGTAGCTGAAAGATTATGGCTACGCCGGGGGTCCCGGGCGTCATAACGATAGTACATTTCACCTAAGGGTCTCGAAGTACCACTACCTGCACCGGTTGTTTGGGGTCCGGTCGGCACCAAAAAGTTGATCCACAGATTATAGTTGCCATCCACCGGGCTGGTACTGCTTTCAATCACAAACATACATTCTTCAAACTGCCAGGCTTGCGTTGTTTCCCTGAATAAATAGTCGTAATTAGCGGTCAGCTTATAACCACTGTTTGCTATGATATCATCGATAACGATCTTTGCCTGCGCGTAGGTCGCATTGACATCCACCCAATCAAATTTGTTCAGAGCCTGTGAAAGTTGCTGACCCGTGCCGTATTTTTTCGCGCTGGCCAGGTAGGTATACACTTTAGCCAGCATCCCGCCTGCCGACCATTTGTTGGCGCGGGCAGCCATTCCTGCGCGATGCGGCAGGAGCTGATAAGCTTCCCGATAGTCGGCTATGATCTGATCATAAACCTCCTTCAGTGGCTGCCGCTGAGCGGTTTCATCCTGGAGGTAATGGGTGTATACCGGCACCCCGCCGAAAAGCTTTGCCGTATACATGTAATAAAGCGCCCGAAGAAATAGTGCTTCACCCTTGACCTCTGCCCTTCTCACGGGATCCATCGGCACATTGTCAATATTATTGATCAGGTAGTTAGTACGATTGATACCCGCGAACAGCGCGAACCACATGTTGTTCAGGGATTGCATCTGGCTGGTAACGGACAACAGGCCGTATTGTGACAGGTTGACATCGGTGTAACCATCCCGCGTCACATTTTCGTCGTTTCCGGTGTAGAGTGCATGTAACAGGGTGCTTCGGAATGTTGGCCCTCCTGCCGTTCCCTGAACAGCGATGGTGTTGAGCAGACTGTAACAACCCGTCAATGCGAGCTCTGCATCCTGTGCGGTATTATAAAATTTATCGACGGATGTAAAGGAATAGGGTTTGGTATCCAGCACATCCGTGCATGACTCCATGATGGTCCCAAGAAGGAAAACCAGTAGGATGAAGAAAAAATATCGTCTCATTTTTAATTGATTTTAGGATTACTAAAATGTGGCTGTCAGACCCAGTATGTATGTCGTTGCCCGCGGATAAGAAATCCGTTCAAAACCGGGGAGCAACGTATTTGGAGAACTGATCTCCGGATCAAATCCCGTATACTTCGTCCAGGTATACAGGTTAGAACCCGTAAGGTACACTTTCACACTATTGATCCCAACATTCCGGATACTCTGATGCTGAAGGGTATACGAAAGAGAGACATTCTTCACGCGAAGCCAGGATGCATCCTCCACATAATAGCTCGATGACAGCCTGGCCGTCTCATTCACGTTGGCAGTTGTGCCGTATTCATTCGTCGGATTTTCCGGTGTCCAGCGGTTATACCACAAATCACGCTGCAAATTCATCCAGGTGGCAGGGAATGCGCCGGCAAGCCGGTATTTTGGTTCGTTGAAAATCTGATTGCCATAGGAATACTCAAGAAACACACTCAGATCAAACCCCTTGTAAGTAAAAGTGTTGGTTAAACCACCGAAAAAATCCGGAGCACTTTGGCTGATGACCTTGCGATCGTCACCCAGTCTTATCTGATTATCCCCGTTCAGGTCTTTAAATTTAAAACTACCCGGTTTAACGTTGACTCCCGCCACCGAAACAACACCCTCTTTCAATACATAGGTCCGGTTGGCATGGGGGATGCTTTCATCGCTGTCATTCTGCCAGGTAAAGTCGTCGATCTGGTAGACCCCATCGAACTCATATCCGTAAGCAGTTCCGATGGGTTGTCCTACAATAACACGGCCCACGTCCGTAATCCATCCGCCGGCAACCGTAACTGGAATAAAGCCGACATTCCCCAACTCTGTCACCTTGTTTCGGTTAGCACTGATGTTGAAATCGGTCGACCACCGGAATGAACTACCCGCAACATTGACGGTCGACAACTGGATTTCGAATCCCCGGTTTTCCATCTTGCCGAAATTTCTCCACTCAGTGAAATAACCGGAGCGGGACGCCACGTTCAGTGGCAGCAACATATCCGTTGTACGCTTTTCATATATATCAGCAGTCACGTTCAGACGGTTCTTAAACAAGACAATATCCAGACCGATATTCGCCTGACCGGTAGACTCCCACCGAAGATTCGGATTGGATCGCGACGCTGGGGCGAGACCCAGTTGGCCACCGTAGAAGGCATTTTCAACGCGGGCCATATACCGGAAAGAAGGAACCCGCTCGTTCCCTATGACCCCAATACTCGCCCGGATTTTCAAGTCGTCTACAAACGGCAACTGATTTTTCACAAAGCTCTCGTCGCCCGCACGCCAGGCATAGGCAAAGGAGGGGAAGTGGCCAAACCGGTTTCCGGGGCCGAACTTATCCGACCCATCGATCCGGTAGGTTGCCGTAAACAAATGGCGCCCAACCAGGTTGTAATTGATCCGCGTAAAATAAGACAAACGGGTATTGCCATCGCGACTGCTCAGAGTACGCTTGATAAGATTTCCTTTTGATATATCATGGATACCCGTTGATTCATCTATAAAATTAGCCTTCTCAAACAGGGAGCTTTCAAAATTATAACGGTAGTATTCGAAGGCCCCAAGTACACCCAGTGTGTGCGACTTGTTGAATCGTTTATTATACTGGAGCTGATAGGAGTTGTTAATTGAATAGGCTTGTTGTCCCTGTATCACGCCCCGCCCATTGTCCTGTGAGCCCCAGCTGGTCAGTTTTCCGTAAAACTCTTTTCCCGGGGAACTGGAGTACATTCCTCCCAGTTGCGTATAAAGGCGAAGTGACGGGAATAATTGATAGGCCAGATAAGCCGATATGTTATTACGAAGCAGCCCGACATTCTTATAACTGTTCACGATACTTTTGATCGGCGTGATATACTCCCCTTCGAAATCGTTTCGTGGATCATACAGATCGATCGGTCTGCTTATAATAATGTTTTGCACGACGCCGTTCATAATAGCCACACCGCCACCGCTGTTCGTAGCTCCATCCTGATTCGTGTACATCAGCATCTGATTGATACCCATAGATAGTTTTTTGTTTACCTCATGGTCCAACTTCAGCGTCACATTATACTTCTGGTATTCATTACTAAGTGAAATAGCGGTTTGATCGTAGTATCCCAGACTTCCACTGAAGGTGGTCCGGTCTTTTCCTCCGCTGACGGACAGGTTATGACTTTGCATATTACCCTGCCGCAATACTTCCGACTGCCAGTCGTATTTCGTCAGGGTGCTCAGATCACGGGGTGTATCCCTGTTGTCAAAAGTGCCGTCGTCGTTTGTATCGATCCAAAATAACGGACTGTTGGGTTGTTGAACACGTTGGTACTCAATAAATTCATCAGCCGAAAGGACTTCCATCTTTTTAGTCGCATGCTGTATGCCGGCGAATCCGTCATATACCACCGATGTCCTACCGGTTTTCCCTGACTTGGTTGTCACGATCACGACACCATTTGCGCCACGGGAGCCATAAATAGCCGACGCAGATGCGTCCTTCAGCACCTCGATCGACTGAATATCATTCGGGTTGAGGGCTGCCAACGGGTTCGAGGGCGTTGCATTACCGATACTGGACGAAGCAACCTCACTGGTGTTGATATCATAGGGTATACCATCTATCACAAACAACGGTGTAGAACTACCATACAAACTGCTGGCACCCCTGATGGTAATGTTCATCGCCGCAGCCGGTTCTCCCGAACTGCCGGAAATCTGTACACCGGCCAGTTTACCCTGGATAGACTCCAGAAATGAAGGGTTGCGGGCCGCTGCAATTTCTTCCGCCCGGATGCTTCCCACTGCACCCGTCAGATCGCGCCGCTTGATTTCCCCGTAACCGATGACAACCACCTCATCCAGATTGTCAGCCATCTCTATCAAAACAACATCCGCCGGCTGTAAACGGCCAGGTGTAAAATCGACAGACCGGTAACCTATGTGTGAAACGGACAGTATGGACGCAACAGATGGTGCCTGGATACGGAATAGTCCGTCGAAATCCGTAATGACCCGGACGCCATTCTCCCGACAAAAAACGGTCGCACCTGCAACACCTTTTCCTTTGTTGTCAACAACCTTTCCGGAGATCGTTACCGTTTGCTGGAGCCTGCCAGCCTTCCCCGCGATATGCTTTGTTGACGACAGGTCCGGGTTCCATGCAGGGTCGGTCAAGGCATAGGTAACTGGTATACCGACGTGACATATGCACGTCAGCATCAAAATCAACATTCTCATAGTTAATTCGTAAAAGTGTTATATAATCAACTGAATATCAAAATTCTAAAATCACGACAGCCTCTCCGCTAAAATTGCTGATGGTAACCGTCTCGCTGGCGGAATCGTACGCCCCTCCGGAAACCCTCACCGGCCGCTTGTTGTCGGGATGTGGCAGCCTGACGGTAACCGCGCCGGGTTTATCCGACCCAGTGGCTCTTACCACCGCTTCCACCCTACCATTAGCCAAATTGGAATTGACCCGCATCGAAACAGGACCGAAATAGGAATGCATATCTGCCCACTCAATCTTTTTTCCATCTTCCAGCCATCGTCTCGGGACCGCCTTCAGAAGGTGCAACGTGTCTCCGTCTTCCATCATCAGCATCCACCGGAGTTCCATCAAAAACCAGGCTTCTTCATGGGTTTTGTGCACACTTACCTGAAACAAATGTTCCCAAAAGGTATAGGTTTCCCAATCTGACGTAGAGGCAAACGTGTTATAGAACGTTTTCAGAAATGGCTTAACCATCCCTCGTTTTAGCTGTACCCAGTTATGTCTGCTATAATACGGTTGGGACAGCACCGTATTATTCAGATAAAACAGTTCCGAATGATAGTTCAACAATAAGGTCGCCAACGGATCGTCAGCTCCTATTACTTCACAAAACACCAGATACATCGGACCCAGCATGGCATCGGGAACCAGAAAAGTACCGTGTGAATAATAACGGTCGGGTTTCAGGTATAAGGCCCGCGGACCTTCAATCTCAGCCCACGGTGGTGCTGTCGGACTCCAGGTGCCGTCGCCCAGCGGCACCACAGGAGAATTCGCTACGGAATATCTGAAGGATGTCAGGATATCCTCACGCCATGCAGCGGCTTCAGTAAGTAACTTCACCGAAAGGGTAGGGTCTGTCTCCAGGTACATTTCTGCTACCCTTTTTATTCCCAGATAAGCGTAGCCGTTCAACATATATTGATGGAAATGGTCGGGCGGATCTGCGACTTTCCCCTTGATCATGCCGTACCCGCGGTTTATCAGACTGTCCACTTTACTTTGGTTCCGCCAGTCCAGCAGGTAATTCACCGACCGGAGTATTTTCTCTTTGTTGTCAGCTGCCCATTGGTGGTCTTTTGTATACCTGAAATACTCGCCTAACGTCCATAGGGCACCGCCCGTTTCTACCATATAGTGTCCGAAGTTCTGCATCATGCCATTCTCATGCTGCTTGTCCAGAAAGTACTGGATTGACCGCTTTGCCGCTTCGGTCCACCCCATACTCAGATAATATTGGATGATCGGGGAACTTTCCGTCCCAATGGGTGGATACACGCCGATCGTAGCCGCCAATACGCCTTCCGACTTCTTGCCATAGGATATAAGGTCCATATGCAATAAGCCGGCGTACATCATTTCCTCTAACCGCTTTTCGGGGAGGTGGATACGTGGTGTTTCTTTTAATTTCGCAGACCAGAATTGTTTAGCTTCCGAATAACGTTTGTCAAACGAAGTTGCTGCTTCAAAAGCCGTTACCCGCTCCTTTGCCACGGGCTTATGAAACAAATAGACGTCAAAAACCACTGAATCTCCCGGTTGAACCAATACGGCCAACTCCTGATTTTTCAACGGTTCTCCATTCATTTTCGTGATGCAGAATGCGTCGCCATTGTTCAAGGTAGAAACTCCCGTCGCCGCATCATAGCGATTCGCGGTACCAATAGCGAGCGGTATTTTAAACCAGGCATAACGCGGTACCCTGCCGTCGTTGATAGCACGCACCTGCCAGCACAACACGGTCTCATGGTCTTTTTCATTTTCCTTCGCCAATTCAGCATCCAGCGCAACCTTCTGGCTGTCTGAAAAATTCGCGCCGTGCAACGAGTTAGATGCTACGAGGTAGTTCGTGCCAACCTCATCCACCTGATGGAGCGGGTACTTCTCATTTGCAACGAAGCTGATACTATGATACCGGATATCATCGTCAATCAGTTGAGAGTGGAGAATGGGAAGCACGCCGTCCTCTAGCCTTCTGTAAATCTCAGGCGCGGTTGATTCACCCCTTCCGTAAACAAAAGAATAACGGACATTTTGGTACTTTGCCGGCTCATATGCCATCTGTTTGGCTCCCAACTTAGGAGATATAATCATGGTGGCCGGTGGCAGATTGTTATTCTTTTCGTTGACTTGGAAAATACGAATATCCCGACTGGTACCCAGCCAGGTAGGGACATACTGATTCCGGACGGTAGGATCCAGGTTTTCAAAAGAGGTCTCGTCCTCTTTTTCGATGACGTCCAGCTTGGATACCAGATTCCGGCCTGTAATCTCCCGCTCCACGTCGGCATACGAGCGGTTGTCGCCTGCCGGAAGTACGACAGCCTCATATAGCTTTACATAAACCGGGTTCGCGCTTGTTACGTCCCTCAGTAAAAAAGTAAACGGATTAGAATCGGTCGCTACGGATACAGCGGTCGGCAAGGGTCCGGCCGTTGTATTTGCATCCTCAATATACACGGCGATTCTGGCAGATTTACCGGACTTGACTGAAAATAAGTTGCCTTTAACCGTTCCGGTCCCGGCCAGTATAGCCAGTTTTTGAAGTACGCCGTTTTTAATCTCAATATGCCCGGACACCTTCCCGGGAGCATTCCATTCGATCTCAACAACCTTTGATTTAACAGGGTATCCTCTACCCCAGACCGCCCCCCCTAGCAGGCAAATCAGTAAAGTCAACCACGGTTTTAAGTAACTTCTTCTCTGCATAATACTTAATTTTATAATTGATTCAGCGAACGTGTACTATTGCAAATGTAGCGCATTGTTTCATCGCCTGAACACCACCCTGTTTGCCATTAACGATACTATATTTACATATACACCCTCAATATACCCCGATTCGTTAAATTTATATAACTTCAATGCCATTTCTTGGGAGCAGCGGTGTCCTGATAGGTAACTTCAATCTCCAATGTTACTTTACCGGGTGCCACCTGGCCTTTGAGCTCCAGATAGTGGGTCTTATGCGCCCTGTTTTTGGAGTTCGTGTACAGGCCGACCGGAACATCCTTCCCGTTAAGTTTCGCGGCAGTAATGACGGCTTTTCCAGGATCTGAAAAACCGAACTCAATGATCGCATCCTGCTGCTCATCCCGATCCAGCCCGTAACGTTCAATGAACGGTAAAATAAATTCAGTCTGATACGTTACGGTTCCTGCCTTCGGCGGAAGTTCTGCCAAAGCTACGGACGGCTGTCTATAGGCTGGAGGGTACAACCGCTTCGTTGTTCTGGAAGCATTGGTCCGCTCAACATCCACTTTCAGTACAACCTCATAATCTTCCGAAAAGGCATTGTGAATATAAGCCCCCAGGAATCCTTCGTGTTGTGCGACAGGAAACTGACGGTAGGAAGAATCCTTACCAACACGCCAGCGCGTAAGCGTCGTCGGAGCTTCTTCCCTGGGCCCCTGAACAGACAAGAACGCTTGATTTTCCTGTACCTGAAGAAGCGTCGCATGTACCGGAAAAGTGAACATAGGCACCAACGAATGATGGGCTGCAGTTACTTCTCTAACCCGCTCCCCATCAGGCAACACCAATGCGATCTGTTTTTGCCTGCCTTGAGGTATCTTCAGGGTAATATAGTATCCGTCTCCGGACTTGTCTATCCGAAGCGGTGACGCACCGTATACGGCGGGTGGTGACTGATTGGTGTAAGGTTCTACACGCACGAAACGGACCTGATAAGGAGCTAACGTAAATTGAATCGTATCACCCCGCCGGGCAAAAGGAACCGGCTGTTCGATGATCGGCCCGCTTTCCGGATAGATCTCCGACAACAGAAACGCATTTCCTTCCGATAGCCCGATAGTCCCACCGAGTACCAGTTCCTTGTGTACCGGAAAGGCATTCTGATTCACAAAACACAAAAAGCCGCGATCCTTTTTGATATGTCCGTATACTTCGGCCGCACCCGTACCCGGAGCGTCTCCCAGCTGACTGGTATGTTTCCAAACATCAAAGTTATCCCGAATAAAATCCAGCCAATGTCTGATGAATTTTTTCATTCGTGCGTTATCCTTGCTGGATACACGGTCCAAAAAAGAGCGGATCTCTCCCAAACCGAGATTAGGTGTTACGGCAAGCCCCTGTAAAAAGCTATATTCAAACACACGTGGATCAGCTAAACGGCTATTGGGTGCGATGTAATACTCATAGTTCGTAAACGCCCTGTATGGGACAAAATATCGGTTATGCACGCTGACCATTTGCTCACGACGACCGTCACCCAGGTTCTTCAGAATATTCAGGTGCGGAGCGTACTGCCGTACGTGCGGGTCCGTTAAATAAACGTTTGGATTATACCATATCAACTTGGGCATTAACTCCAGCCAGTTGCCGCTATTCGACCAAACCAAGAAGTTTTCATCCGTCTCATTCAGTGCACTCATCATCTTTACCAATCCTTTGATTTGCTGATAGGTATCGCCGGGAGGATGATGGTGATCATTCGCATAACAGGGTTTTATATTTAGAAAATCCAGACAGATAATCTGCAACCCGTACTTTTTATTGTGCTCGACCAGCCGGTTGGTCATCATGTCGACATACTCATCTACGGCCAGGCATTCACGGTGTGCCAGTCCTCCACCCGGTTCTCTGATCTTCCAGTCGGGCCTGTTTAGCTTACGTTGCGTAAAGTTGTAATGCGGACAGTACAGACCCTGTGGTACCACATAATCACCCATCCTTACACCTAACGATTTGGCGATACGCTGTAGACTATCCATGTTTCTCCCGGTCTGCTCGCCGTCCGGCCAATCAAAAACTCCTTCAAACACCTGGTAGTATTCAATACCGAGCTCAGCATTTAGATGCAGGTCTTCTGCTACCAATTCCGGACTCAGCGATACCGTCGGATTATCATACATAGAATAAAAAATACGTCCTTCACGAACATCCGTCATTCGATTCGTTATTCCCGCAGACAAAACCATCGGCCGTTCAAACCGCGCAGGAAACCGCCTCTCAATATAGGTTGAAACAGCCTCAATCTCCGCCCGGTCAAATTCTCCGACCATCTCGCCGGATAGTTTACAGGCACCTATACTTAGACTATGCGGTTGATAGGTCTGGCCTTCACCTAATAGAACGCTGGCAGGATACTGAATACCCGTGCTGTCTATTCGACTGTAAGGAAAATCCAACGATAGAAAAAAGGAAATCCCTTTTTTGCGTATAAACAGCACGTTATCCATAAGCTTTGTTGAATGAACTACTCGTTCAACACCTTTTTCCCACGCGCCAGCGAACCAAATAACATGATTCAGACGAGTCTCTTTTTCTGATTTTGCGGTCAGATACAGTGTCGTGAAATCGTCTTCTGACTTTGTCCATTCAGTTTTCAACTTGCCTGCTGCATCCAATCGAAACAATTCACCCTTAAAGGTTAGCTGTTGGTTTCCACCTGCCAATCTGACCATTCCGTTTTCAACCTTGATCTTAACAGGGACAAACCGGTCGCCCGACCAATTGAATTTCGGCCGATCATGCGCCCTGATAGCGAAGCAAGAACTGACAAAAAAAATGAATACCATAATCACTTTT
>NZ_JAMXAY010000065.1:0-19773 GCF_025460835.1 Parapedobacter soli
TTTACTGACTGTTAGTGTGTTGTACAGAATTTAAGGGATGACTAAGTACTCAGAATATCCCCAATACTTTTTTATTTCCCTGCCCTTTTGTACGGTTGGCGGGGAACGTCGGTTTTAATTTCGTGTTTACCTCGGGCGAGCCTACCAAGGTCATTGCACAGCGGAATCCAGTCATGGCATTCGATTCATCCTGCTGCATGAAGCGGCGTGTTGCCGGGTTGAGCCAGTAGGCACGGTCGTTCCACGACCCGCCTTTGTAAATCCTTGATTTATCATTCACCAATGTGGTCACTCCGTAGAGCTCTTGGTTAGTCTCGTCGGCATATCCGCGTACGTCGTAATCGAAATCCACCTGTACAGAATCCGGCGTTGCAGCCTGCAGCTCTTCCCATGTCTGCTTTCTTGGAGCCTTGGCTGGTACCCGGATAGGGCGGCCATATTTATCTTTCGCAATAATACCCTTTTCGGGGTCTTCGTATTGTTTGTCCATATAGACATTGCCGCGGAACGGGTTGAAATCTTCGAAATCTTCAAACGACAGCTGGCGGTACACGTCGCGTACCCACTCGTTTACATTGCCAGCCATGTTGTAGAGTCCGTAGTCGTTGGGTAGGTAGCTGGTCACCGATACCGTGATATCGCCGCCATCATTGAGGTAGCCCGCTACGCCCATATTATCACCGCTTGTAGGTTTGAAATTGGCGAGCATCAGTCCTTGGGTACGGCGTTTCGCCGAGCGTACGCCCAGGCCATCCCACGGATATATTTTGCTGCTTTCAATATTGCCATATTCGGTATTGCCCACCAAGCCCAGCGCTGCGTATTCCCACTCCGCTTCGGTTGGGAGGCGATAGGGTTGCTTGAGCACGCCATCTTCCATCCTAACCGGGCGGCGGGCTCCATCTTCGGTACCCGGTGTATTGTCTTTCGGCATACGCTCGCCGTCTATCCCTTCACCGCGGTATTGGCCGTTGAGGTAAATATCGGTGTTGAACGGTTCCGCCGGGCGTGCCTGCGATTCGGCCAAGGTACGGTAATCTACCAATGCGCCCCGCTGGCGTAGGATATGCTCATTCACCCGGTCGGTCCGCCAAACGCAGTAATCGTTGGCCTGCTCCCATGTTACACCCACTACCGGATAATCTTGATAGGCAGGATGGCGGAGGTACAGGTCGACATAGGGCTCGTTGTACGATAACGGATGGCGCCATACCAACGTGTCTGGAAGCGCGTTATAGTACAGTTCCTTGTCGTCGGGGAAATTCTGGTTGAGCCAGTGCAGGTATTCCAGCCAATCGGCATTGGACACTTCAGTCTCATCCATATAAAACGAAGCCACGGTTACGCGGCGGCGCAGGTTATCGTGTGCATAGGTGATGTCTTCGTTGAGACTGCCACCCATCACGAACGTGCCACCTTCGATAACCACTAACCCCGGTCCGGGACCCTCCTTGACCTTCCGGTTGATTTGCAACCCGCCATTGTAAGGGTCGTTGTAAGCAACCCCCGTTTTGGGAGAGAAGCCGCTCTTGTTTTTACAGGAGACAAACAGGCTCCCGAAGAAAATCAGAAGAAGAATGGAAGTGAGATACGTATTCGTAGTTTTCATATGGTATTGGAAAGACACCTTTCTTTTCAAAGAATCAAAATTAAGTAAATTATTGGAGCTATTTGAAACTTAAATCATTTTTCAGCCCATCAGCCCATCGGATATTACCTGCCCACCGGTTAATGCATAAATCGCACAAATTCCATACCATTTGAGAATATCTAGGTATTTGCCTATGTTTGGACAGCGGCTAATGTCTATTGTCTATTGTCTCATATTTCATATCTCTTATCTCATGTCTAAAATAAAAGTAGGTTTCGGTTTTGATGTACACCAATTGAAGGAGGGGCATCCATTTATTTTGGGGGGTGTACAGTTAGAGCACCATGCGGGGGCGTTTGGACACTCCGATGCTGATGTGTTGGTACACGCCATTTGCGACGCCATTCTGGGTGCTGCCAACTTGGAAGATATCGGCTACCATTTCCCCAATACCGATGAGCGCTGGCGCGGGGTAAGCAGCCTACTGCTACTGGAAGAGTGTGTGAAGTTATTGGCAGCAAAAGGTTGGTTGCTCGGCAACATCGATTCCATGCTGTGCCTGGAAGCGCCTAAAATAAAACCTTATATCGCAGAGATGAAAACCAACATCGCGGCAGCGGCAGGTGTTACCGAAGATGATGTTTCCATTAAAGCCACTACCAACGAAACCATGGGATTTATTGGTCGGCAGGAAGGGGTGGTAGCCTATGCGGTGTGCCTGATTGAGCGGGCCTGACGGTTGTAAAACGTCTGGTGTTTACACACGCGGGAAGAGGTTGTCGATTCAGTACATCATAACCTCATGTCGATTTGTCACAGCATGGCGTTCTGTCGGCATTAACGCCGTTTCTTCATTTTGTTCAGCCAGATCATCGTTCCGGTAATAGGCAAGGTTGTGGCTACCAAACAGGCTAGAAAATAGAGCAGTTTGGTGAATTGGCCATATACATTGCCCACATGCAGCGCTTTGATGGAACTTGCCACGCGCTCATTGAAAGGTTTCTCCCGGAATACGGCCACTTCCTTCACTTCGGCGGTTGTCGCATCGAGGCTCACCTGGTCGCTGGCCGCCGGTGCAAAAAAGCCGGTCCGGTTTTTCCGGATAGATAGGGTGGTGGCTCCATCCCTCGGTAACGACAGCTGGTAGTCGCCCACGTACGGAAGTGCCGCATCGGCGGCTGTCAGGTATGCCGAGAAGGGGAGAAGTGGGGTGGTGGCCTCCTGGCCGGCCGGTTTAGCGGTACCTGTCTTTCCGGCGGTGCCGGCGGGCCGTCCGCGCTGCCCCTCGCCGCCACGTTGTGCAGGCTGTTCTTGGTAGGTGCCCAATGCCTTTTGTAGACCCGTCCGGTACCAAGGGAAGGACCATTGCGGCCCGGTGATGCCCATCAGGAACAAGAAGATCAGGGAATAGAATGCCAAGGAGTTGTGGAGATCGTGGTTGATGCGCTTCCAGTTGGCGCTCCACTTGATACGGAGCCCTTGCCGCCAGTTTCTCACCTTTTGCGGGAACCATATGACCATACCCGTTAGCACGCCCAGCGTAAACAATATCGTAGCGCCGCCCGAGAGGTAGCTGCCCAGCGTCCGGTTGGGCAAATCGCCGATGAGGGGTTCTTCTATCCGGTCCAGCAGCAGCCAACGGTGCAGGCTGAAGAGCATCTGCATGAACTCGTCGGTTTTGGTTACCTCCTTGGATGTACCCGCGATCTCGCCGGTATAAGGGTTGACATAATAGGTGGTGCCGCGGCGACTGTTGTCGCCCGCCGCCCGGGCGGAGAACGTATAGGTACGGGCCGGGTCGGCCGATATGCCCACGGCGGTGACCGCACCGCCGGATAGCTCGGCAATTTCGGGGAGAAAAGAGTCGGCCGGCATCCGCTCCGCGTTAGCCGGCACCGTTACCCGATGGAGGTGTGGTGCCGCCCATTCGCGCAGTTCGGTGTTATAGGTATAGATGGTGCCGCTGAGACAGATCACGACGACTAGGATGCCGCTGATGAGGCCCACCCAAAGGTGGATGTCGTTGAATAGCTTTCGGGCCTTTTGCCAAGTTGTCTTTTTTTTGATTTGCTTAGCCATTGTTGTTTAGTTGGACGTTCAAAAAGCGATGTCCCGGATCGCTAGCGATCCGGGACATCGTCTTGTCTGTCTCTATTAATAAACCCCGATGTATTGGTTGCCAGTCTTGTTAATCAATTTGGCGCCCACGCTCATCTCACCGGTTTGGATATCAAAGATGTAGATATTCCCATCTTGACCCACGGGAGCAACGGCTACATATGCATCGTCGCCGTCAATGCCGATGCTCTGAATCTGGTTGAACTTTAGGTCGGCTTCATTCGGAATCGAGTATTTCGTGCCTGTGCCGTTGTTCAAATCGATGCGCGCAATGTGTCCACCTACACGGTTACCGTCGCCATTTACCAAGCTATAAACCACAATTCCGATACCATTGCCAGCATATTTCCATGCTTCGATATGAGAACCCGTTACACCCAACGCCTGGTCGAGGCTGAAAACGTAATTGTTATCGTAATCGTCTGTATCTTTGCTGATACGTAATATTTTAGAGCCACCGCCTTCGATGCCTTCGCCGATAGTGGCTTGGTAAACGTGGCCGTCGTCGCCTACGTATTGCATGGTACTACGGTAACCATTGGTGCTACCCCTTGTTTGGCTGGAGGTGATCACTTTAGGGTTTTCGAGCGAAGGGTAATCCAGTACAATGGTCTTGGCCCACGCAGCCGGGGCGTCATTGTCGCTATCGAATTCAGGCACACCATCGTCGCCAATGGTATAGGATGTAGGGTCCAGTTTGCGTACACCGGCGCCGATGTACACTTTATCTTTGGCTTTGTTCACTACGGGCATGTCAATGCGCCAGATGTGGTATCCGGCTGCTTCTTCCACTTCCGAGAGCCGCAATTCAAACGACGTGGTTTTGGTGATTTTCGGGTCGTTGAGATCCAGCGTGATCGCGTCGATTTTCGTGGAAGTATACTGATGCGTAATATTCGGGAGCTCACCGGTATACTTCGTATCGTTTGCCGTACCGCGTACAGCGATACCTACGCCTTCAAGGGCTTTCAGCCAGCGAGGTGACGAACTTACGTAATCAGCGGTGGCTACCTCTGCACCATCCCTTCGGAAATCCTTTCCACCATGCACCGTATATTTGTGGAATATCCCACCATCATCTCCCGTATATTGGATGTTGTATAGGAACTTCCCGTCGACAGAAGCCTGTAGCCGTGCCGTGCGCTGGGATTTTACATGCATCCCCTTGTCGAAAACGTTAATCGATACACTCGGGTCTTTCGCCTGCTCGGGCGTTACGCTGTATACCATCGTACCGGCATTGCCATCTCCGGGTTTCTCATCCATCATCGAACCGGAGATGGTGATCCACCGGTCTGCTTCGCCCGGCGTATCCGTATCAGGGCCGTTTTCCTTTGCACAGCCGACAATCGTAATTGCGACTACTGCTGCACCGAAAAATGCATGTTTCATCTGATTGTTATTCATCTTGTTTTATGTTATTTATTGAAAATTATTGATTGTGTAAGTGAGTTTCAGGTACATGGCCCTTCCGGGTTTCTGTACGCCGAAATTGTCATAGATTTCCGCATTTAATATATTCTTCAGGTCGACGCTCACGATAAGTTTGCGGTTCGGGAACCGGTAACTTGCCCCCACGTTCTGCAGATACTGGGCAGGCGTAACGAACCAATCGGACTCCGGCCATACCGTCCGGAAAGGATGTACGTATCCGAGGGTGTAGAAGAGGTTGAGTTCGGATGCACGCTGGATGGCGTTTCGAAATCGATAGTGTATATTGCCGTTTACAGTAAAGAAAGGCTCGTTCGGAATCTGTTTATTGTAGTAAGTCATCCGTTGACCGGTCTCGGGGTCAAACTCCTGTTTGAATAACGAATTGAATTTGGAGAAGTTGACCATGGCCGTAAGGTCATCTTTGTAACGGTAGGTAATCTCGCCTTCGAAACCAAGCGATTGGGATAATCCGAGGTTGATGTATTGCGTTTGCTCGATCTCTTGCTGGCTGATCAATTCGTTGGTTTGCGGCATAATCCGGTCCTTCACATTGCGCCAGAATACGTTACCCGAAACATCCAATCCGTGCTGATTAAACCGGAATGTACCCAATCGCAAGCCAGCGTTGTAGTTGTCACTGACTTCGGGTTGTATGGCCGGACTGGCGAGTACGTTTTGGTCTGGATTGCCAAAAATTTCGTTATCGTGCGGCATACGCACTGCACGTTCAGCCGAGGTAATAAGTACGGTTTTTGGGGTAATGGAGTAGGATACGGCTAGCCCATATCCGGTATTGGAACGGCTGTCTTCAATTCGGTTTTCCGTAATTACGGCCTGCCCGTTGATCACCGACCCCTTGTAGGTTAAGCTTTGTACCGACTGTTGGTAGATCTTGGCAAACGCATTGGTGCGCAACCGGCCCTTGAACGTTTGCGCTTCATAGTTGAAAGAGAACACGTTTTTGGAAAGGCCGTTGGTGCTTTTCAGTGCGTCGGGGCCCATCGGGTTCAAGAGGTCGCTGTCCTCCCGATCTATCGTGTAGAATACATGGTTCAAGGATAAACGATGACCGGCGAAGACCTCGTAAGCCAGGTTCGTCCGGATGTTGGTGATGTGGCGGTCGATGTCGGCCATAGCGGGGTCGCCTTGCTGTGCCCCGTCCGGCCGCCGTACTGGGTTGCCGTTTAGGTCCATCCGGATGGAGCCGTCCCAGTTGTACGCCCAGGGGATGGTATCCTGTACATACGTATTCCGCTGGCTGTAAACCCCGTTAACATTCAGGCTCAGTCCATTGGTAAATAAGTTGCGTTTACTGTAGTTCAAGCTAAGCACATGGGCCTGGGCTTCGGCTGTGCGACCCATATAGGGTGTCCCCATGGTCTGCCCGTGTTGGATCTCATTATAGGAGTCGGAGATGTTGTAGCCCAGTAGGGCAACATCTGCCCAGTTGACATCGGTGAACCCCAATTCGGCCCGACCGCCCAGCGTACGGTATCCATCAAAAAAACGCTTTGTTCTGAAGTTCCTGGTCACCACTCCGTTCGGTTCGATGTATTTGGAGAATTTGCCCCACTGTTCGTAATCGTTATCGGTGGACGTATAAAATCCCGACACTTTGGCCGTAAATCCACTTTTCGGGTTGCGGTATTGACCGCTTAGGTCAGCCTGCAACGTGTTGAACGAACCGTAAGAAACAGCGGCGGTCATGCTGTTGGCCGCATTTCCTTTTTTCAAGACGATGTTAATGGCACCGCCGAGAAGATCTCCCGAGAGATGGGCCGGTAATACACCCTTGTATACCTCGATCCGATCAATCATGGCCGGTGGGATGTTATTGAGGTTGAACGACGAACCATACGTCGAAATCTCGATACCATCGATAAAGATACCAACAGACCGACCGGTCATCCCGTTGAGGTTATATTCGATTTCGGAGCCCAGACCACCGCTCTGGCGCACGCGGACGCCGACCGTACGGTCCAATAATTCGTTGGTCTGGATGTTACGCACGGATGCTTCTTTGGTTTCTACAACGGCAACGGCAAAGCCTTGCGTCTCGATTTCTCGTTTTTCGGTACTGCGCGACACCGTGGCCTCATCCAGTTGCGTCGCGTCGTTTTCCGTTGCAACAAGGTTTCTCCGTTGACGGGCGCGGTTAAGTGCCACCGGTGTCTCTATCGGCTGGATTTCGAGCGAGGTAACCACCAAAACGTAATCTCCAAAAGGGATATTTGCTAATGTATAGTTACCCTTCTCATCCGTCATCGTCGCCCGGTTACCGGGTTTCAGCATCACCGACGCGCCCGCTACCGGCTGCCCGGAGGAAACGGTCACGGTACCCGAAAGCGTGGCAGTTTGGGCGAAACCTTGTGCGGAGCAGAGGGTGAAAAACACGGCGCATAAAAGGGTGGCAAGATACTTTCGGGGGTGCATTATTTGTATGTAGTCTAAATAACTTATATTTGGCGCAAATATAGGGTTACGGTTAACCTGAAAATTATAGAAAACGGAAAATAACTTATAAATGGCGGAATTTATAGGCGCAGGTAACGGACTAACACACGAAGGGTTGGCGGATGGGGAAACCCACACGGAAACATTGGCTGGTGGCCAGGTGACGATCAGCCGTTCGGGTACGTTTACGTACTATCGGTTCCACACGTCGTGTGCGGCCCACCGTTTCCGTATGCTGGCACAACTGCGGCCGGAAGTCCGCCTGGTGTACGTAGCGAAGGGCCGGGGCATCCAAGTAGGCTGCCACGGGCCGGCAAAGGTGTTTTCGGACGGTGAAAGCGACTGTTCGTTGGTGAGGGAGGGTTGTGTGCAAGATATCGCCCTTGATGGCGAAGGTACTTGTGAATTGTTTATATTGGTGGTCGGTCTTCCGGATTTCCCGCTGTCTGCGGCTGGCCGCCCGCCGTATCTCCGTAAGTTCCTGCGTACCGATACGTGTGCCTGGCTGTTGGGTGGTCGGGGTATGGTGCTGGGGATGCGGAAGGTAACGGTGATCCAGCAGCTGCTGCATGAAAAGAAACCGCTTTACTTACAGCGTGTTTATACCCAGTTGAAACTGGCTGAGCTATGGGTGCTTTTCCTGGAAAAAGCCGACCATTTCAATAATGAAGGCGCATTGGCACAATTGCGGTCCGAAGAGTTGGAGCGGATGCAAAAGGTGAGGGACCTGCTACACAACCAACCTGCCCGATCGTATTCGCTGGTCGGCCTGGCACATGCGGTGGGCACCAATGAGGCCACCTTGAAAAAGCACTTCAAGGCGGTTTACGGCACCACCGTATTCGGTTACCTTACCGCGCGGCGCATGGAACTGGCGAAGGCATTGCTGCTATCCAAGGAACTGAAGGTGGCTGCTGTGGCCCAGGAGGTGGGTTATAAGTATGCGTCGCATTTCACGACTGCGTTCCGCAAGCATTTCGGCGTGCTTCCCAACAAGCTGTTGCGTATGGTCGTTCCGGTAGTCCCGGTACTGGGTGAGCTTGAAACCATCTGTGCTTTTTTATTCGCTGCCTAACGGTTGTCCATCAATGGCCGTTGGCATCGAGCCAGTGGATGGTGAGATCCTCTTTATAAGCAAATTTTACGAGATGTCTTTCCAGTACACCTTTAATCTTTTCCACACTTTCAGCGTCGTTCGCCGTAATATCAAATGTGAGGTGGGTAGGGGTGGCCGCCATGTTGCAGGTACCGAAAGGGAAGGTAGCGAGCCCGGTTGTAGCCGTGTATTCCGTTTCAATTTTATGCCGGAAATGCCGGCACAGCTGGCCGATGTATCGGCTCGCCGCTTTGGTGGCGATGATAGTTGTTGCTGTGTTCATGTGTCCGCAATAAAATCAATCCTCATTTTCTCTCATTGTGATTTGATACTCCAGCCCGTCAATATTTCTTTTTAACTTTCCGAGATGCTTAGCCAGATTTCCTTCCTTTTTTTTGCATTTTTTTTATCTATCACTACAGTCATATCGCCATTATTTGATTGTAAATTTACAAAATTTATGGCTTACTTTCTGTTTACTCACCAATAATATTCGTCCACGTTGCCTAGCCTAATAAATTATCCGGCGTGTTTTTCCTTAAAATTATCCGGTATGGCGAACAATTGTAGTTGAGCGATGCACCGTTCAGCACTCCCCATCCACGATTAGGTTCGGTTGGCCCTGGCTGCAACGTTCCACCCGGATACGTACGCCGTAAACCGATTCGATTACCGCGGGTGTAATGGCTTCGATGGGGGTGCCGTCACTGGCGAGCTCGCCGCGATGCATCACGATAACCCGGTCTGCCCACCGCATTGCGAGGTTGAGGTCGTGCAGTACCATTACAACGATGCGGCCATCTTGCGCGAAGGAGCGGGCCAGGCGCATCACCTTCAATTGGTGGCGCAGGTCGAGCGCACTCGTCGGCTCGTCCAGCAGCAGGATGTGGGGCTCGCGTACCACGCTCCGCGCCAGGCTGGCCATCTGCCGTTGGCCGCCCGATAGCTGGTTGAGGGGATCGAGGGCAAGGTGGGCAATCCCGATGCGCTCCAGTACGGCGATGGCACGGTGGTGGAACTGCTCGTTGCTCGCTGTCGCAGCATCGAGGGGGGAGGCTTTCAGCGCGCTGACGACCGCTTCCATCACAGATAGATTGATGTCGGTGGGCACGCTCTGCGGCATGAAACTGACATACGATGCCCGTTTCCGCGGCGAAAGCGTGGTCAACTCGTTCCCTTCATACTGCACAGACCCATGGGCATGCAGCAAGCCCGCTATGGCGCGCAGCAATGTTGACTTGCCCGCCGCGTTGGGACCCGTGAGTACCGTTACCTCCCCGCTGGCCAATGGTGGTAGCGTGAGGCCATTGATTACCTTTTTTCTCGGGTAACCCGCATGGATATCATTGATCTGGAGTATTGCCATGATCGATCCTCCTTAACGTTTTCTTTTGTTTAAAATCAAGGCCACGAATACAGGCACGCCGATAAGTGAGGTCACAATACCTACCGGAACAATGGCACCCGAAAGGATGGCCTTGCTGATGACCGATGCCAACGACATGATCAAGGCGCCGGATAAAATGCTCGCCGGGAGTGAAAACCGGTGATCTTCACCGATAAGCAGCTTGGCTATGTGCGGCCCTACCAAGCCTATAAACCCGATGGTGCCCACAAATGCGACCGCACCTGCGGTGAGCAAACTGATGCGTAGCAAAGAAAAGAAGCGTAGCCGTTTTACTGCCACGCCGAAGCTACGGGCACTTTCTTCGCCAAGCCGTAGTGCGGTGAGCTTCCACGCCGATACCATCGAAAAAGGGGCTATGATAATAAACAGCCCGAATAGCAGCGGGATGTTTTCCCAATTGGCCTTGGTGAGGGAGCCCAGGCTCCAGAAAATAAACTGCTGCAAAGCCTCGGCGCTGGCCAGATATTGCATGATGCCCGTAAACGCGTTGAACATGAATACAAGGGCAATGCCGAAGAGTACTAAGCCTTCGGGGCCGGTACCCCGAAGCGACGAAAGTGCTTGCAACAGGAGTGTGGCGCCGAAGGCAAAGAGAAATGCGTTGACAACAATCATCCATTCGCCGTCAACACCGGGTAAGCTGAGCCCGAGCACGATGGCCAATGCAGCTCCGAACGACGCCGCCGCCGACACGCCCAGGGTAAACGGGCTGGCCATGGCGTTGTTCATGATGGTCTGCATCTCGCAACCGGCGAGTGACAGGGCAGCGCCGACCAGCAGCGCCATCACCGCGTAGGGCATCCGTACTTCCCAAACGATTACCCGGGTCGACAGGTCTACGCTTTCGGGGGAAAAGATAGCCTGCCATACGCCAGCGAAATCGAGTGTCGACGGGCCAACGGCAATATCGATAAGAAAGGACAGTACGGTGGCCACGGCCATCGCGGCCAATAATATAACGCGTTTAAGAAACTGTTTGCGATACCCTTTTTCAATTACCGCAGTCGATGGATGCAATTCTTACTCCCTATGGTTTCAATTCCGCAAAGTAAACACCTTTGAGCGGCATGGCCAAAAATCTTTCGTTAATTTCCTTAAGCACCCCGTGCGGCCTTAACTTACCGAACAGGTCGGGGTGGGTCCACTTGGCAAGCGCCTCCACAGCAGCGATATTGAGCGGCGAATCATAGAACAGGTGCCACATGGCATATACCTTGTTCTCTTTGATGGCGTTAAGTGGGCTCACCACCGCGCGGCCCGCTAGCTTGGCGAGGCTTTCCTGCGTTTGGTATGTAAACACATTCTGGCCGATAACCAGTCCTTCCTCACCGAGTGTGGCAATACCCGTGGCTATGTATATATCGGGCTGCTCGCTGATCACATATTCCATGTTGAGTGTACCCACTTCACCGGGGAGGATGGTGCCGATATTGTTACCCCCGACAAATTCAATGAATTCACCCAGGTTGCCTTTGCCGGGCGACCCCGGAGGTACGGCACCACGGATCATTTCCATATAAACTTTGGGCCTTTTGATATCCGGATGCTTGGCCAATGTGCCCCGTATGTGGTTCATCCGTCGGTTATAGAATTCAACGTAGGCGTTTGCCTGTGCTTCGCGGCCCAATACCTTGCCCAGCAGTTGCATACTGGGCAAGGTATTTTTGAACGGATGCAGCCGGAAGTCGATGAACACAATCGGGATGCCGGCGGCTTCCAACTGGCGGATAACGTCGGCGGATTTGGCGTCTGGCCCATGCGAACCCGCGCCGAAGATTGCCAGATCGGGCTTCAATGAGATGATTTGCTCTGTAGATACGGTTTCCTTGCCCGAAGTCCCGATGAGGGGAATCTTATCGAGCATCGGGAATTGTTTGCGGTAATCTTCGTAGAGCAGGCCACCCGACTTGGAGAAGTCGCCCGTCCAGCCTGCGGTAATCGCTACCGGGTCTGGCACAAGCAGTGCGAGGGTGATGAGCTGGCGCCCTTCGCCCAGGATGACCCGCTTGGCCGGTTGCGGAATGGTTACTTCACGGCCTACGATATCGGTCACAGTAATCGGTTGGGCGTAAAGCCGTAATCCGAAGAATACGCTGAGCAGGACAGCAATTATTTTAAGTTTTGTGTGCATAATAATTTCTTTTTACTGCGTGATTAGACTGATGGAGTCTGCATTCGGTGCAGGTACGGGTTCGGGGGCATTTTCACCACGCTCGCGTACTGCTTCCTTGTTGGTGATGTATACATCGCCCGTCGCGTGGTTGATGGCTACGGTGTTGGGCAGCGCACCGATTTCGAACGTCTTGATGACTTCCAATGATGTACCGTCGATCACTGTCACGGTACGGCCGTGCCTGTTGGCCACATAGATGCGGTCGCGTTGCGGGTCGTGGTTCACACCCAATGCGCCTTTCCCGGTGGGGATGGCTTTGATGAGCTTGCCGGTTTCGGCATCCAGCACGGTGATGTTTTCAGTGGTTTGGTTTGCCACATAGAGGCGCTTGTTTTTCGCATCGTAGTGCACATTCGTGGGCCTTTCGCCGTGGGCTGCGAATTTCTTCAACACGTTGCCCGTAGCACCGTCTACCACCACCACTTCGTTGTCGCGCATGGCCGTAGCATAGATGATGTTGTTCGCTTCGTCGATATAGTGCCCCGTGATGGCGCCGCCAAGGTTACCATAGAATTTCAGGAATTTGTTGGTTTTAGCATCAATCACCCACAGGCCGCCGCCGCGTACGCTGCTGACGTAGACGAGGTCACGGCTTTCATCCACGCGGATTTCGCGGGGTGCCTGCCCTTCTTTGCCGGTAGTGATGTGCGTTTGCTCACCGGTAGCCAGGTTAATGGCTGTTACGATGCCGGTGCGGCTGTTGGTGGTATAGAGTGTCTGGGTGTTCACGCTGATACCCAATCCCATGGGTGCCGATTCGGGTGTTGCGATACTGTCAACGGTGCGGAGTGTCTTCGCATCGATTTTGTATACCTTGCCGGTATTGCCCTGTTCATGGGCAGCCGATACGTATACAAAACCGTCTTTCGGGTTGTATACCGGTTGGTACACGTTGGAGTTCGTACTGATTTTTTCGGTCTTCACCAGCTTTTGGGCCAGTACATCGGGGGCGGTAACGCCCACTAGGGTAACGGCTGCACATGCAAAGGCAGCGATTTTCCGGAGATTATATTTTGTATTCATGGAGTTGAAGTTAAAAATCAATGGTTAAAAAGTGATCAAGCTTACCGTATCGCCATTCGGTAGTGGTGCGGGTGGGGTTTGCCCTTCGCGCACGCGGCTACTTACTTGTTTATTGGATAGGTAGGCCGCACCGGTTTTCGGGTTTACGGCTACCGTGTTCGAGAGCCCTTCGGTAGGGATGTCTTTGATGACGGCGTAGGTCTTGCCGTCGACCACGGTCAGCGATTTTCCCTGCCTGTTAGCGGTATAAACACGGTTGCGTTTCGCATCGAAAGTTACACCGATAGGGTTTTCGCCCACCGTTATTTTCTGCAAGAGCTCACCTGTTGAGGCGTTTAGGGCCGTTAGTACGCTATTTTTTGAGTCAGTGATGAATAGGCGGTTTCCCTTTTTGTCGAGTGCGATGTTGATGGGGCTTTCCGATCCGGAGGGGAAAGATTTCACCTTTTCGCGTGTTTTGGTGTTATACACGTGCACCTCGTTGTCGCCCATGGCCGTAACATACAGCAGGCCCTTTTTACCGTCGATGGCCAGTCCGGTAGCCGTTTTGCCTGCATCTTCCAACGAATACAGGTACCGGTTTGTTTTCCCGTCGATGACCCAGACGGTGCTGGGGTCGCCAACGTCAGACACGTATACTTTGTTGTTTTTCTCGTCGACGACGATTTCTCGCGTGTGGCTTTTTTTCTCACCGTTACTGATGGTAGCGAGCACTTTGCCCGTTTTGAGGTCGATGGCATGCACCGAGTTGGATCGGGTATTTGACGTATATAGCGTTCGTGTCTTTTGGTTGATGCCCAGGCCGAAACCTGCTGCTTCGCCCAGTGCGATGCTGTCGACAGCCGCTAGGGTTTTTGGATCAAGTTTGTAGATGTAGGGACCGAGGACATCGCCTTGGCCGACGGACGCTACGTAAACGGCACCATCGTTGTGGTCGACCACGATTTCGTAAAGCCCTTTGCCCACCTTGGCCGATGTGGAAAGGGTTTGGGCATGGGACAACGTTACACTGGCAGCGGTGGTTAAAGCTAACATGGCGGCTTTAGGGACTAGTTGATGGAGTTTGGAATAATGCATGTCGATTGAAGTTAAAGTAAAAACATAGAGTTAATAAACAGCCTGTTGGGTACCTTCCATGAACCACTGGTAAAAAGCGGGGAATGCATCACGCCAGTAGAGTGCTCCGTGCCTTCCGCCCTCACGTACCGAAAGCTCGATGACCGGATCGGCGGCTTGCCGAAGCAGGCCGATGGTCCGTGCAACATCGTCGTGCATGTGCACAAACGTGCTGTCGGGTTTGAGACGGTTTTCGCTGGTTCCAGCATAGAAGTAGTACCGTTGGGTATGGATGTTTGCTATGTTTGTCAGTGTAGTCAGTTCGTTTTCGATGTTGCCGTGATCTAACCAGATAGAGGGAGAGAAGACACCCAGTGTACCAAAAATTTCCGGATAGGCTAGTCCGCCGTAAAAGGTGATAAGGCCACCCATCGAGCTGCCGGCCAAGCCGGTGTGTGCTTTATCAGCGAGGGTACGGTAGTGCGTGTCGATGTATGGTTTTAATGTCTCAGCGATAAACGACAGGTATTGCGGGCCTTCCACGGTGGGGTAGTCGGTGCTGGTGTGGTAATAGAACTCCGGCACGCGGTCTTTGTAATCCGTTTGGTGGTTGATGGCCACTACGATGCACTTTTCGCCGGCGGTGTCGATTACCTCGTCGACCCCCCATTCGATGGGGCCGATGCGGCCGCGCGAGGTGGCTTCGTCAAACAGGTGTTGGCCATCGTGCATGTAAAGCACGGGGTATCGTTTGCCCGACGTTTCGTAATCGTCGGGCAGGTAGATCCAGATTTTACGGTGCCTGTCCAGTTGGGGGATGTAAAATGCCGAATCCAGCACATGTACGTTGGTTGATGCGGTGGATGCTGGAAAATCATCGCGCCAGCCCTCGATACGGCAGGTGATGGTCGTATCGCGGTTCAGCTTGGCCAGCCGCGGGCCCACCAATCGGCCATCGGCCGTACATTCGGAGGTTGGCCAGCTGCCGCGGGTGAATTTGAATTCGAGCCGGTCGCTGGGCACGTCTTCCAATAACACGCTGATGCCATAAGAGCCATCAGCGTGTTTGTTCAAGGTGAGGTGTTCCTCCGCCGGGCTCCAGCGGTTGAAGTTGCCGGTAATGTATATGGGGTCGTCGGTATGCGATGGTGGCACACCGGTCACGTTTACCGTGAGCGTGTGTTGGGCCGCGCCGACAAACGGTAAGCACAGTGCCATTAGCATATAACTAGCCCATCTGATCATTATTGCACCTCGATTTTATGGAAGCCGGATACAGCACCGCCGACGTTCACACTGAAAGCCAGTTCTGCGGAATTGGTTGCGAAATCATACAAATAATACCCGTTGCCTGAGTTGATGGAAGAACCACGGAGGAATACCTTGCCGTCAACTTCCGAAGCCAGCATTGCAGCCCCGGGGTTCGTTCCTACAGGGACGCCTTCTATTTTGTTGTACTGAGTTGGATTGTCGATATCGACGCTATAAAATTCCCAGATGTCTGCACTGTTGATGTTACCATTGGGACCGCCAGCCAATGTTTCCGTATTGAGCGTCACGATCAGTCGGCCATTTTTTGCGAACACGTTCACGAACTTTCCATTGTCTTCGGCGCGGAAATCAGCAAAATTCATCTCCCAGGTCTTATCAACATCGGCTTCATTGGCTTTAATGCGGGCTATTTTTGATTTCCCCCCCAATCCGCTGGCATGGGTGCCTTGCGTCACGATATATAGGTCGCCATTGTCATCAAAATCATACATGTGGTTTTCGTTGATATAGGCTATGCTGCCCGTATTTTCGATTTTGATGCGTTTTTCCCAGCTTCCTGATGCCAGGTCGATCACCGCAATGTACACATCCGTGTAAAAGTCGTCAAAAAAACCAATCTGGCTTTCGGTATTCTTCGCATAGGTAAGGTTGGCGAAAAGCTTTCCGTTCTTGATGGCTAAGAATTTCTGCCCAATTGCGGCGAAGCTAACTTCGCTTATTTCCATCTCTTTAACCTTTTCTTCAAAATCCATCGACCCGGTGTTCGCCATGGTGGCCGGATTGAATTTCTGAATCTTATAAGGTTCTGCCGCATCCCAATAGTAACCTAAATTATCGTCTTGAATAACGAAGTTACCCGTTCCGAAATACTTTGCTGCTTCGGCTGGATCTTTCGAGCTGATGAACTGGCCCGCCGTTACCGTACCATCTTTCGCTACATTGATTTTCTCGATGCCCGTTGCATAGTCCGCAGTACGGAACATCTTATAGATGTGGTTGCCATAGGTGCGCCAGCCGCCCATACCCTGGCCTTCCAGCGATCCGGCGGTGGCATTGGAGATGGTCCCGCTGGGCATCTCGTCAAAGGCACTGATGTAGCCGGCTTTGCTGCCGCTTACACGGTCAGATAAGGTGATCAGTACATATTTGGTGTCGCTATCCTGGTCGGGAGCGGGGTCATCTTTTGTACAGGAAGTAAACAGGGCCGCTGCCGTAACGATTGCTGTAGCAGCGCGAAGGAATTGCTTTTTCATATGATTATCGCTTTTTTGTTAAGTGGTAATTAATTTTTACATGGAAACTGCGGCCGGGCCGCTGTATTTTATAGTAGTCATATAATTTGCTATCGGCTATATTCTTTACTTCAAACCCGAGGGAAACCGGTTGGTTGGCCAAAAAGTAATTGAAACCGGCACTGAGCAGGTGCTGGTTGGGCACTATGTTGGTTACCGGTATCTTGGCGTTGCCGAAGAGGCCTAAAAAACCACTGGGCTCTGCATCCCGGGGGATGTGGTTGAGGTAAAACTCACGGATGAAGTTCCAATGGACATAGGGTTTCAACCGATCGTTGGATGCCAGTACGCCATTAACGTTAGCCACTGCGCCCACGTTAGCGAAAAAATATGGGGTGTTCCGCAAACGTGTTCCTTCAATCCATTTGTGTAGACCGTCAGCGATATCCACCATCCGGTTGTCCTGCCACGTCGCATTCGCATTCAATTGCAGTAGCTCGCCGATGTGGTAACTGACGTCGATATCCACCCCATATCCACGTATGCTATCGAGATTTTGGTACTGCGCAAAGGGCGGCTGCACAGGTATAAGCATAATCATGCCCTTGGTTTTCCGGTAGAACGCACCGATTTCGGCAGAAAGCTGTGATGCTTGGTAGCGGTAGCCCAGGTTGAGGTTGAAACTCCGCTCAGGCTCGAGGTCAAAGTTAGGAGCACGGGTGTCGTTATCGCCAAATAGCTCATTTTCCCTCGGCAACCGGCTGGTCAGTTCAAATGATGCCCGCAGCAGATGGTGGTCGCCTAAGGTATACTTCATAGCGTTGCCGATACCCCAATTGTTGTTTTCGGACGTGGTGTAGTCGTCCAGGTCGGTCCCATTCGCCATAAACCCATTGATACCCCGTGTCTTAAACCGGAAGAATTTGGCCGACAGCTGGTTAACCAACCGCTCGTTTAGCCACTTCGATTCCCAGGAGATACCGGTAATCGTTTTGGCGTAAATCGCCTCTTTACTTAGAATATCGATATCGGTCCCCGCGAAACGCAACCCGTACGGGTCGGAACCGATCCGCCTGTTATGGTTATAGACGACATTGGCATCGAGTTTATGCGACCCGCTGATCGTGTATGCTACGTTTGTACGACTGATGAAGTTATCGAAGTTGATATCCGACAATGACGGCCGTGGACTTTCACCGATACCTGTGCTGGGGGTAAAATCGCCGTACCAGTTATAGGTGCCACGGACCGTGTCTACCCGTGACCTGTCGATGTTGCTATAAGATACGAATTGGTCGACCACAAAGCTGCCGATTGCCTTGCGGTAACGTAAACTCGGTATCCACCCTTTGTTGTGCATAATCAATGCACCATAGGGACTCGTCATCAGCGCCGGGTGTTGTGATTCCCGATCGATACCATAATGGGCAATGGAAAAGCGGAGCTCGTCGGTCCATTTGGCGTTACCCATGCCTGTGTACGCTTCAACAAAATAGTGCGAGTAGCCATTATGGAATAACCGGACCGTGGCAGGTTCCAGGTTGGCGTTTTCATTCACCACCTCCACATTTGCATTATAATCGTTGTCAGAATAATTGTAAAACGCATCGATGCCGGCAAACCAGCCGTTTTCGGCGTGATGATAAGCGGACAGGTTAGCGATATGGGTGTTGAACGACGCTGCTTCATATGAAATGTCGAGCATCGAGCCAATGTGCTTCCGCGTAACCAGGTTTACCGCACCCCCTAAAGCGTCTCCGCCCAACGATACAGGCACTACACCTTTATATACCTCTGCGCGTTCCAGCAGGTTGATGGGGACATTATTGATGCCAAAACCACCACCTAGGTATTCGAGGGGGATGCCGTCACGGAAATACTGGACAGCATTTCCCTGGAACCCGTTGATCGATACATCCACCGCATTGCCCAATCCACCGCTCTGCCTGATGCGGATACCCGGTGAGCGGTTCATCAACTCAGCCAGCGTGGTGGGCTGCTCGGCCACAGCCCGGGTATCTACCACCACGGCGCGGATAGCCTGCTCGCGTACCTGCTGGGTTTCGCTTTTACCCACTACAGTAGCTCCTTCGAGAATATTGGATTGCGACGATAGTTGGATGGTGAGTTCGGTCTGCTGGCCATTGAACTGGATGTTTTCCGTGTATTCGGTGTATCCCACATGCGTCACCCGTAAGGTGTAGCTCCCGGCAGCAAGGTTAGTGAATGTGAAAACACCCTTTTGATCGGTGATTTGCGATGAGACTGCAGTACTTAAGGTCACCGACGCTCCAATAAGCGTTTTCCCTTGTTCATCATTCACCGTGCCGGTTAGTGTACCCGGCTGCCCGAAGGCGTGCATGGTCAGGAATAATACCCATGCCGCGACCAAAACCTTTCTCAAAATCATCAACCGAACCAATTGTCTCACAACGACCGCTTAAAACGCCGCTAATTTAGATTAATTACAAATTATAAGCAAATCTAATCCTTAAAATACATGTAACAATGCTGTATAGGGGGGGTATGGTTCGGAGGCGGTTACTCCCAACTTGCAAGCAACGGCTTCCGCTCCGCAAGCAACGGCTTCCGCTCCGCAAGCAACGGCTTCCGCTCCGCAAGCGACGGTTTCCGTTCCGCAAGCGATGGCTTCCACTTCGCAAGCGATGGTTTCCGCTCCGCAAGCGATGGTTTCCGCTCCGCAAGCGATGGCTTCCGTTCCGCAAGCGATGGCTTCCGTTCCGCAAGCGATGGCTTCCGTTCCGCAAGTGACGGCTTCCGTTCCGCAAGTGACGGCTTCCGCTCCGCAAGCGATGGCTTCCGCTCCGCAAGTGACGGCTTCCGTTCCGCAAGTGACGGCTTCCGTTCCGCAAGTGACGGCTTCCGTTCCGCAAGCGATAGTTTCCGTTCCGCAAG
>NZ_JAMXAY010000065.1:19836-22184 GCF_025460835.1 Parapedobacter soli
GATGGCTTCCGTTCCGCAAGTGACGGCTTCCGTTCCGCAAGTGACGGCTTCCGCTCCGCAAGCGATGGCTTCCGCTCCGCAAGTGACGGCTTCCGTTCCGCAAGTGACGGCTTCCGTTCCGCCAGTTACGGCTTCCGTTCCGCAAGAGATAGTTTCCGTTCCGCAAGCGATGGCTTCCGCTCCGCAAGCGACGGCTTCCGTTCCGCAAGCGATCGTTTCCGTTCCGCAAGCGATGGCTTCCGCTCCGCAAGCGACGGCTTCCGTTCCGCAAGCGATGGCTTCCGCTCCGCAAGTGACGGCTTCCGTTCCGCAAGTGACGGCTTCCGTTCCGCAAGCGATAGTTTCCGTTCCGCAAGCGATGGCTTCCGCTCCGCAAGTAACGGCCTCCGACGCGTAAATAAGCCTATTTTGAACGTCACTTAACCCTCCGGGTAAGGTCCACATCAGCCGAGAAGGCTACACCGGAAGAATAAAGTTTGAGCTTGCCATTGCCGATCCCCGTAAGTGGCACTTTGACGAATGGCTGTACGGTAATGCTTACGGAACCACCGACTTGCCGGCGGTAGCCCACCGATAAGTTGGCTACGCCCAGGATATGCCGGTTCTGGTTGCGTAGCGTAAGCTGCTTCAAGTCGCCATACTGGTGCGGCGAATAGGTATAATCATACGTTTCCTTAAGCATCAGGTAACTGGATATTCCGGTGGACGCAAACCACGTGGCGCGCTGCTGCCGTGCGATGTCAATATTGATGTTCACTGGAATATCCAGTACGTTGCAATCGGCATCCACCGTACTTGGTGTGTATTGTGAGTAAAGGGGGGCGCCCGTAGGGCGGTAGTCCGAAAAATCGGCTTGGTATAGTTTTTTGGCATAAAGTACACCGGCGCTGATGCTGATCCGGCCATTGAGGTGATAGGTAGCCATAAGCCCCAGATTGCCGCTGAGTGTACCACGGAAGGGTTGTGTGCCCGATAAGTCGGGGGCGGCGACGATGCCCAGTGTCCACCCACGGTTCCGCGTTCCGATGGTAGGGGACGACTGGTTATCAGTAGGAACATAGGGTTTCTGAAGTGAGTGCGTCGGCAATGCGGTGGTTACGCGCTGCGGTCCGAAGTGAAGATCATTGGGGAAGGTAGCCACTGTAAGTTCCTGTAATCGAACAGGTGTAGGGGCAAGGAGTAACTCGAAGCCGGTTGGTTGTGGGTTAACGACAGGTGCGGACTTACTGCCGGATACCGCCGAATCGATTATATCGGCGGTAATGGGTACACCGGGCGTGGGCATTGCAGGTTGCGGCGGTGCTACCGGCTGCTGCGATACGGCTTGGTGTTCAGGGCGTGCTACCTCCAGCTCACGCTCGCCGAATAGCAAAATCGCGGCGAGGGCCGCGGCGGCAGCTATGCCACTGCCGATAACGATGAGGAGGGGCCACCGTCTGCGTGGACGCATCTTTCGTGACAGGATAGTCCATGCACCCTCATCAAAGGGGGTGTCGGCCTGGTTTAACCCGTCCCTGAAAAGTTTATCTATGGGGTGTTTCTCTTCCATTTCACATGCGTTTTGCTACCGCTTATCTGCCGTTTGCCTGCGGGGCTCGTCTAAGCGGTCCGTTGCCGAGGCAACTTCCAGCAGTTCCTGTAGTTTTTTACGTGCCTTATGCAAATTTGATTTTGATGTATTTACGGTGATACCCAATAGTTCCGCAATTTCCTGGTGGCTGTACCCGTCTATGGCATACAGGTTGAAAACCGTTCGGTACGCTGGACTGAGCGACATGACCATCGCCAGTAAGTCGTTGTACGCTAGGTTGTCATATATACGTTCGCTATCGCTGATGTGTTCGTATGCTTCGATTTCGTCGTGCTGCGCAAATTTGAGTGAGGACCGGTAATAGTCGATCGCTGTATTGGTGATGATCTTGCTTATCCAAGTCTTGAACGGTCTGGATGGATTGTAATGCTCCATATGGTTGAATATTTTCAAGAAGCTTTCGTTCAGGATATCCGCAGCTTCATCCGACTGGCGCGCGTATCGCCGGCATATCCCCATAGCAAAGCTATAGAAATACTTGAACAACGCATACTGGCTTTGCTTATCGTATTTCAAGCAACCGGCAATATGCTGTTGTACGGCCTCGTCATTCACTACTGTCGGCAAGCTATTTTATTTCGTTTATACAATAATACGGGGTTTAGGTGCAAAAGGTTGCCCGCATTTTTTATTTTTTTTCCTACGCTTCTGAAGCAACCTATCCGGCACTTGCGCCGTATTGTAGATATGGAACTAATTAAAACGAGGTTACTTAGGGTCTGCTGATAAATTATAACATTTTGATTATTAAATAAAT
>NZ_JAMXAY010000066.1 GCF_025460835.1 Parapedobacter soli
ACCGGAAAGCTCACCGGTGGTGGTATTGAAGGTGGCCCAGTCGGGCTTGTTGGTGATACTGAACGTCAATACATCACCTGCATCGATATCATTAGCGGTCGGGATGAAGCTGTATGCCGCATCCTGGTTTATGCTCGTTTCCGACGTACCACCGAGTGTCGGGGCATCGTTCACGTTCACTACTTCAAGGTCGAAAGCCGGTAAGCTAGCCGACATCGTGCCATCGCTCACCGTGATGACGATGCCGGCAGTTACCCCCACATCACCGTTGCCCGGGGTACCGGAAAGCTCACCGGTGGTGGTATTGAAGGTGGCCCAGTCGGGCTTGTTGGTGATACTGAACGTCAATACATCACCTGCATCGATATCATTAGCGGTCGGGATGAAGCTGTATGCCGCATCCTGGTTTATGCTCGTTTCCGACGTACCACCGATTGTCGGGGCATCGTTCACGTTCACTACTTCAAGGTCGAAAGCCGGTAAGCTAGCCGACATCGTGCCATCGCTCACCGAGATGACTCTGCCGGCAGTTACACACACATCACCGTTGCCCGGGGTACCGGAAAGCTCACCGGTGGTGGCGTTGAAGGTGGCCCAGTCGGGCTTGTTGGTGATACTGAACGTCAATACATCACCTGCATCGATGTCCGCTGCGCTCGGCGAGAAGCTGTATACCGCGTCCTGATTCATGGTAGTTGCCGGTGTGCCCGAGATGGTTGGCGCATCGTTCACGTTCACGACTTCAAGGTCGAATGCCGGGAGGCTTGCATCAAGCGAACCATCGCTCACCGTGAAGATGATACCCGTAGTTACACCCACATCGCCATTACCCGGTGTGCCGGAAAGCTCACCGGTGGTGGCATTGAAGGTGGCCCAGTCGGGTTTGTTGGTGATGCTGAACGTCAATACATCACCTGCATCGATGTCCGCTGCGGTCGGGGTGTTGCGGTATGCCGCGTCCTGATTCACGGTTGTTGCGGGTGTACCGCTGATTGTGGGCGCATCGTTCACGTTCACGACTTCAAGGTCGAATGCCGGGAGACTTGCATCAAGCGAACCATCGCTCACCGTGAAGATGATACCCGTAGTTACACCCACATCGCCATTACCCGGTGTGCCGGAAAGCTCACCGGTGGTGGCATTGAAGGTGGCCCAGTCGGGTTTGTTGGTGATGCTGAACGTCAATACATCACCTGCATCGATGTCCGCTGCGGTCGGCGTGAAGCTGTATGCCGCGTCCTGATTCACGGTTGTTGCGGGTGTACCGCTGATTGTGGGCGCATCGTTCACGTTCACGACTTCAAGGTCGAATGCCGGGAGACTTGCATCAAGCGAACCATCGCTCACCGTGATGATGATACCCGTAGTTACACCCACATCCTCATTATGCGGTGTGCCGGAAAGCTCACCGGTGTTGGCGTTGAAGGTGGCCCAGTCGGGCTTGTTGGTGATGCTGAACGTCAATACATCACCTGCATCGATGTCCGCTGCGGTCGGCGTGAAGCTGTATGCCGCGTCCTGATTCACGGTTGTTGCGGGTGTACCGCTGATTGTGGGCGCATCGTTCACGTTCACGACTTCAAGGTCGAATGCCGGGAGACTTGCATCAAGCGAACCATCGCTCACCGTGATGATGATACCCGTAGTTACACCCACATCCTCATTATGCGGTGTGCCGGAAAGCTCACCGGTGTTGGCGTTGAAGGTGGCCCAGTCGGGCTTGTTGGTGATGCTGAACGTCAATACATCACCTGCATCGATATCAGTTGCGGTCGGGCTGAAGCTGTACGCTACGTCCTGATTCACGGTAGTTACTGGAGTACATGAAATGGTTGGCGCATCGTTCACGTTCACGACTTCAAGGTCGAATGCCGCTAGGCTCGCGTCGAGCGCACCATCGCTTACCGTGAGGACGATGCCGGCAGTTACCCCCACATCCCCTTTGCGCGGTGTTCCGGAAAGCTCTCCGGTGGTGGCTTTGAAGGTGGCCCAGTCGGGCTTGTTGGTGATGCTGAACGTCAATACATCACCTGCATCGATATCATTAGCGGTCGGGATGAAGCTGTACGCTACGTCCTGATTCACGGTAGTTACTGGTGTTCCTGATATGGTTGGCGCATCGTTCACGTTCACGACTTCAAGGTCGAATGCCGCTAGGCTCGCGTCGAGCGCACCATCGCTTACCGTGATGACGATGCCGGCAGTTACCCCCACATCACCGTTGCGCGGGGTACCGGAAAGCTCGCCGGTGGTGGTATTGAAGGAGGCCCAGTCGGGGTTGTTGGTGATGCTGAAAGTCAATACATAAACTGCATCGATATCATAAGCCGTAGGCGTGAAGCTGTAAGCAACGTCCTGATTCACGGTAGTTACAGGTGTTCCTGATATGGTTGGCGCATCGTTCACGTTCACGACTTCAAGGTCGAATGCCGCTAGGCTCGCGTCGAGCGCACCATCGCTTACCGTGATGACGATGCCGGCAGTTACCCCCACATCACCGTTGCCCGGGGTACCGGAAAGCTCGCCGGTGGTGGTATTGAAGGCGGCCCAGTCGGGTTTGTTGGCGATGCTGAATGTCAGTACATTATCT
Organism: Parapedobacter soli; assembly: GCF_025460835.1. Classification (GTDB taxonomy): domain Bacteria; phylum Bacteroidota; class Bacteroidia; order Sphingobacteriales; family Sphingobacteriaceae; genus Parapedobacter; species Parapedobacter soli. The sequence goes on from NZ_JAMXAY010000066.1 coordinate 2,591, forward strand.
GCATCGATATCAGCCGCCGTTGGCGTGAAGCTGTATGCCGCGTCCTGATTCACGGTAGTTGCCGGTATTCCTGATATGGTCGGCGCATCGTTTACGTTCACGACTTCCAGATCGAAGGCCGGAAGGCTAGCCGACGCTGCGCCGTCGCTGACGGAGATAATAATGCCTGTGATGACGCCCACATCATCATTACCCGGGGTACCGGAAAGCTCGCCGGTGGTGGCATTGAAGGTGGCCCAATCGGGCTTGTTGAAGATACTGAATGTCAGTACATCGCCCGCATCGATATCCGCTGCGGTGGGCGTAAAGCTGTATGCCGCGTCCTGGTTTATGCTGGTTGCGGGCGTACCACCGATTGTAGGGGCATCGTTCACATTCACGACTTCCAAATCGAATGCCGCTAGGCTCGCATCGAGCTCACCGTCGCTCACCGTGATGACGATGCCTGTGGTGATGCCCACATCGTCATTACCCGGTGTACCGGAAAGCTCGCCGGTGGCGGGATCGAAGGTGGCCCAGTCGGGTTTATTGGCAATGCTGAACGTCAAGTCATCATCTTCAATGTCATCGGCATCCGGGATGAAGCTGTATGCCGCATCCTGATTCACGGTTGTTGCCGGTGTTCCTGTAATCGTCGGTGCGTCGTTGACGGCGCTAACGGTAAAGTGTACCCATGCCGCGTGACACCGGGAAGGTGTTCCGTTATCGCACACCTCATACTGTAAGCTATCGAGCCCGTTATAATTGCTGTTTGGCGTGTACGTAAAGCTGCCATCCGTATTCAATACGATCATTCCGTTAGCGGGTGCGGTCATCAACGATGCTGCCAGCGCGTTGCCTTCCACGTCCGAATCGTTCGTTAACACATTTCCCGTTGCTGGTGTATTTTCGATTACCGTCACCGGGTCATCCACCGCTACCGGCGCGGTATTCACCGCCACCACATCGACGTCTTTTGTCGCAGGGCTGCTGTCGGCGGTTCCGTCGTTAATGACGAAGGTGATGGTGCGCGTGGTCGTATTGGGGTTCTGAGAGCTATTGCTGTACATGACGGCCCGCAGGGCGGATTCCCATTCGTCAAGCGGGGCCGTGCCCCCACCTAAGACCGTCAGGGTCAATATGCCCGTTGCATCGTCATAGTTGCCCTCAATATTGCCCATTGTACTTCCATCGTTCGTGAACGCCAGTATATCTTCTCCAGTCTGGAAACTGCCGCCGGTTATGCTTACCGTGGCCGAAGCAAGCGTGATGTTGTCGGGATCGGCCACGGTCAGTCCCGGATCAACCGGTACCGGTTCGGGGTTGTCGCCGTCCGGCTCGGTAAAGGTCGTTGTTCCGCCACTGGTCGTCACCACGGGCGCATCGTTTACAGCCGTAACGTTTACGGTGAGGTCGCTGGGTAAGCTCGTTCCCCCATCGCTGTCATTCATCGTGATGCGTATTGTACGCGGGTTTACTGAAGGATTGGTTGTATTGCTATTGCTATAGGTAAGGTTCCTGATCAAGGCTTGAACAGCGGCCAGAGTGGCTGTGGGGGCAAAGGTGACGACAAGGTCTGCACCACCTGTTCCGCCTGCCTTGATGCCCAAGTGGGTAATACCATAAAAGACATTATTTTCACTGACATTGATTTGCACCATGCCAGGCCCCTCGTTTCGAATCGCTAGCTGGTCTTCCCCGGTGGCTCCGTTGGCGATGATGGCTACGGTGAGGCTGCTGCCGTTAAGATCCGGGCTATCCGGGTCGGTAACCGTGGCGTCGCTGCCGGCATCGAGCAGGATTGCCGGTCCATCTTCCGTGTAGGTAACTACATCTCCGTCCACGTTAGTGATCACGGGTGCATCGTTTACCGCCGTTACCAGCAGGATTATCGGCGCCGAGTCTGTCTTTGAACCGCCCGATCCGGAGTGGCCATTGTCGTCGATTGTAACGGTCAGCATTACATTGACCGTTGCGTTGAGCGCTGTGGTGTATGTGACGTTACTTGCTGCAATAAATGCATTGATATTGGCGATATTGCCCGTCAGTGTCAGGGCATTACTCGTTCCGCCCACGGTGACGCCAGCGCCTGATGATGCGTTCAGCGTGCCGATGGGCACCGATAAGGTTACGAACACCTCACCGCTTCCTGCATCCAGATCGGCAAAGCTGATGCCTGTGAGCGGGCTGGCGACGTCTTCCGTCACCGCGATGTTGATGGGGGCCGTGACGGTGGGCGCATCGTTGACCGTTGCCATCTCCAGGATCATGGTTTCGGTATCGGATTGGCTTCCGCCTGGCCCAGAATTACCGTTGTCGTTGATGTCCACCGTGAGCGTCACGCTAGTCGTACTGTTCGCTACAGGTGTATAGGTGAGGCTACTGTCAGCGAGGAACGCATTGATGTCGCTGATGCTGCCACTCAAGGTCAATGCATCGGGCGAGCCGCCTACGGTGACGCCCGGCCTGGCGGTGGCAGCCAACGCGCCGTCTAGCACCGTAAACGTGGTAGTGACCGAACCCGTCCCCGCATCCCCATCGGCAAAGCTGATGCCGATAAGAGCCGAAGCGACGTCTTCAACCACTGGGATGGAAGTGGGCACGGTAATCACGGGTGCTGTATTTACCGCTGCCACGGTAACGGTTTTCGTTGCTGGTGCGCTGTTATCAAGCCCATCGTTCACCACGAAGCTGATGGTACGATCACCGGTATTGGGGTTTTGTGAGGTATTGCTGTAAGTCACCGACCGGAGGGCTGCTTGCCATTCCGCCAATGTAGCGCTGGCACCCGCCGAAGTCAGGGTCAGTATGCCCCCGTCATAGCTTCCGTCGATGTTATCCATGATACTGCCGTCGTTTACAAAAACAAGCACATCCTGCCCACTTTGGAAATTGCCGGTAATCGCCACGGTGGCCGAAGCCAGGGTTGTATTGTCTGGGTCGCCTATGGTTAAGGCATCGTCGATTGATACCGGCACCGGGGCACCGGTCACTGACTCGGTGAAGGGGGTTGTTTCAACGCTGGTGGTTATGTCCGGCGGATAGTTGACTGCCTTGGTCACGTTATCTGTTACAGGGGCGCCTTCGTTGTCTGACGCATCCGTGAGCGTAACGCTCAAGGCAAGGGTACCGTTGGCCAGACCGGATACATCAATACCGGTGACCTGCTGCCCTGCAGCGGTGATGGTGCCGGTGCCGGTTACGGGTGCGCCACCGCCGCTGCTCGTTACCACATAATCAAAAGTAGCCCCGACTTCTGCCCCGCTAAAAGTAAAACTCATTGCCGTATGGTTGGCCAGCGTAATGGTTGTCTGATCGATAGACACGCTGTAACCCGACGGCGCTGTTACATCAGCTACGGTAAATGCCCAAGTCGTATTGTTGTTAATGCCTGCATAGGCATTGCCGGCCAAGTCATGGATGGCATCACTTCCGATATGCACATAATAATCGTTCAGTTCCAGCAGGTCAGCGGTCGGGTTGATGGTCAATATATCATCGGTGATGCTAAGCTGCCCACCGTGGCTTTCCACATCTATGGTCGCTACAGGTGCATCCGCGTCATCGTATATCACGATGTTGCCGGTCCCCAGGGCAATGTTTTCGCTGAAAGTGACCACCAGGTTGTCGTCGGGCTCCATATCTGTGGCTCCATTTACCGGACTGAACGACGATACTGTTGGCGCCACTCCATCCACAAGTACGCCAGTTGTGCTACCTATACTGTTCAATGCCAGCGCTGCATTGTTTCCGGCTGCATCTTGGAGGGCACCGCCATTGAGGTCGATGCCTCCTGTACCAACGGAAACCCCATCGAGGTCTTGATCGCCGCCCGCTACGGTATACGTAAATACAAGCGCGGAAGTTTCGGTGCCGGATGCGTAGCTGGCATAACGGGTATCGGAACCGATGATCAGCGGGATACGGGGGGTGCCACCGGCGGTATATACTGTTACGGCCTCATCAAAATTAACGGTAAACGAGAGTGTTTGGCCAATGCCGTAAGTAGCGTCCGCCGGTACATTCACACTATTTATCGAGGGTGCTATGCCGTCTACCAATACACCCGTGGTAGTGCCCACGCCGTTGAGAGTAAGCGTGAGTGGGTGGCTCGCGCCGTCGTTGATGGTGCCTCCATTTAGGGTGAGTGAACCCACCGCAATCCCGTCGGTATCGGCCTCACCGACCTGGATGGTATAACGGAAGAGCAGGGCCGTTGTGGTAGAACCGCCTGCAATATAGGCCGCATTGACCGATGTGCTTCCGATGGTCAATGCCAGTTGTGGTGTACCAGTGACGGTTACATTTTCCGACACGTTTACCGTGAAATCGAGGTTCTGGCCAGCGACATAAGTTGCGTCTGTCGGCACACTTACGCTACTGATCGTTGGGGCAACGTCGTCTACGACGATGATTGTGAAGGGTTTTTCGTATGTACTACCTTTGTTGTCGGTGGTGCGGATAAGAATGCTGTAAGTACCGGCAGCCAAGGATGAAGCATCTTTGGCACGTAGTTTCCAGTCACCACTATCGTCGAAAATATCAAAAGCATCATTGTCATCACCTCCAGTTCCGGATACCAGGGCGTAGGTATGTGTATCGCCCGCATCGGCATCGGTAGTAGTGAGCGTACCTATCTCAGCATCCACGTCGCCGCTTTGGTTTACGGATGCATTGCTAAGTACGATGTCAGTGGGATCGTTGTTTATGATCTTGGTTGTTGTGCTTGTAGCTGCTGTCCCGATGTTGCCGGAAGCATCGGTCAGCGTTACACTGAGTGTCACTGTTCCTTCGTCCAGGCCGGTGAGGTTAATGCCGGTTATTTGCTGCGTTGCCGTTGTGACCGTACCCGTACCGGTCACGGGTGTTCCGCCGGTACCGGTGAATGTATAATTATAGGTTGCCCCCACCTCAGCATCCGCGAACGTGAAACTGACAACGGTTTGATTATCCGCGGTAACCGGATTCTGGTCGATACTGACTGTGTATCCTGCAGGGGGGAATTCATCCACGCACCAGCTAAAATTATCCAGGCTTAGGTAGGCGAATGCGCCTCCAATCGAAATCTCCAATTGATCGATCAATTTTGCGGTGTGATCACCACTCTCTGCGGAAAAGTTGATGTAGGTGTAACCCGAGTTGGCATTGAAATCAGTTGCAAACCCCGAAGTTTTTGTGAAGGTATAGACCTGGCTGCCCGCCAGAAGGCCACGGATGGTTACGGAACCGCTGCCTGTAGGTTCCTCGTCTACACCGTCTGAATCCGACGATAGGAACAGATAAAGTCCCTGCACGCTAATCGCGCCATCATCTACCGCTATCGTAAAAGGGCCTGTTCCCGATGTGCGTTCTAGGTTATACGCTGATCCGCCAATTCCGTTGACAGGCGTTTCTGTGTTTACGGTCCAGTTTCCTGTTAGGGTAAATGTTTTTCCATTACCCGAAAATGTTGTTGCGTCGTCTGTCTCTCCCTGGTCGAAGGTTTCCATAAAACAGGAAGTCACATAATGTGACTGACCACCTGTGAATGCGGCAGTTCCGGTTGTCCCATCTTCGTTTTCGATGTCTGTCCCGCTTTTTAAATCCAGTCGGATGTTCCCCTCACCCGAAATACCATTGATTACCACCGTATAGGTGGTGCCACTGCCCGTAAGACTTGCGATTGTGCCCGTAGCACTACCTTCCTTAGTGAGCTCAAAGTCAGTGATATCCACATTAGTTGCCGCCTTGGAAAACGTAACGGTATAGGAAACTGTCGTTGCCGTACTCGCGGGGTCACCCACCAGGCTAATGCCCAATACTTCCGCAGGGTCTTCGTCCGTTACGGAAAAAGGCGGACCATAGGTGAAGTGGTCGAGGAAGAAGTTGATATCAGCCGCTTCGATCCGAATTTCATCGACGTCAAAAAAATCATCATTTGTCGCAAAAGACTCATTGTAGTTTCCGTTAAAATCTGTCGGTACTGAGTTTCCTATTTTATCACCACTTTTATATGCTGTTATTGTTCCTGACGGACTCCCGCCTAATCCCGGATCACGTAAATAGATACCCCGAAATTGAAATGAACTGTTGTCCGTTTTTTTGATTGTCCATCTGGTAATAAAACCCGATGTCCCATCATTGTTGTCCCATAAGCATTTAGAATTACCAAATCCTCCACTTAGCTGACTGGAAATAACTCTGCCATTGCCGGGGTCATTGATGGAGAAGGAAAATCCACCTTCACTATATGAAAGGCCGTAACCACCACCATCAACGTCGTTAAATTGAATCGTCGTCTGCCCCCGAACCCCGTGGAACGTGAACAATAGCAAAAACCCAATAAGAGCGGAAAAGGAGAAGTTTTTCATGGCTAGAGTAACGATAAGAATGGTAGAGTAGATATGTAAAGGAGCTGCCTAAAAACACGATTTAGGTAGCTCCATAAGGATTTAATTTCTTGACGGGAATATCCCTTGCAGCGCGATGATGTAATTCATCGCGATATAGGGTTGTCTGTTTTCATGCGGCTGGCTTCCGCCAGCTGGGCCGATAGCCTGTGGGCTCATGGCCACATTAGCCGGGCCAGGGTTGAATGCACTGCCCGGAACGGTCTTCCCCCGTTCAATTGTCACTTGGTTGTTGGCGATGACGGCATTCGTAGGATCACTCACCGTACCATTGGCACTGCTTGCCGTAAGGGAATGCGTATGAGTAGGTATTTGGTTCTGAATCAGCGTTACATGTTCTTGCCCGGCCATTTCGCCTTGGCTATAATTAGACAGTCCCGGCCCTTGGCCCATGCCTACAGCACACCTACCTCGCAGATCGGGCAATGCAAATGTAGTTTTCCCATCGCCACCATAGGTCGTTCCTAAAAGTGAAAACAGCGCCGTGTTTTGTGCAATGGAGAGTAATTGGCCGTTGCAAAATGCCCAGCCTCGCGGGGCGAAATTGAATCCGACCATGATGATTTGTCCGAGAAATGGTTCCATACGATTAGAATTATTAGTTTATAAATTAGAATTGATTGCTAGGTAGTGCCCAAACGGGTATAATCGGCATAACACGAACGCTGGTAGTTATGCGTACACATGCAACGGTTGGTAGCGGGATCATCAGATTGTTTGTATTACAACAGTTAGTAGATAGTAGATGTTACTGTTGACCAAAGGTAGAAAAACGATTTCGAAAACAACCTATACTTGATGTAGATTTTTTAAAAATAGCAGTTTTTTTAATTGATTACTTGGCAGGCTGCTTTAAAATCCAGTTTTTTAAGTGATGTTCGTAGCCTACTTATGCTTAGCTAAACGGACAAATGTATAATCATTTTCGCAAACCTCGCCCGCCCTGACTGGCGAAGATGGGTATGCCGAAACCATCCGTATGCGGCGTTTGCCCCCCGTACGGGCGCTGGCCTGCATGCTGAGCACTAATCGGCCCAGTTACCGTTCATGCTTACCTGCTCGGCTGCAACGTCAGCGTATCCACCACCTTGCCCGCCTGGTCTACCACATCGATATGGAGCCGTTCATTATCGGCCGTAACGCGCAGCATGTTGTTGTTGGAGTTGACGAGGACCGGAAACGCATGTGCCCCCGGCTCGGCCTCCCGCTTGATATGCCGGTGCAGGTGGCCGCTGAGCATCACTTGGGCACCCGCCGCATTGAGCAGGGGAACGAACTTGGCCGCAATATCTTCTTCACCATGCCAGCCACCGAACGGGGGCATGTGGCAGATCACCACTTTATAGGGTGCATCCCGGTATTCGGGTTGCTTCAGCGCGTCTTCCAGCCATTCGGCCTGTTGGGTACGGTATGCATCCATATCCACGATGCCACTGTATTCGATGTCGCTATCGGGCTTGTCTTCCCCGCAGTCGAGCACAACAAAGCACACGGGACCCCGGCGGAACAGGTAATACAGGTGGCCTGAAGTGGTAGGGAAATAATCGGGAAATCTGAAGGCAAAATTACCCCGTGTTTCGTGGTTGCCCCGGGCATAATACATGGGCGTTTCCGAAGCAAAAAGCGCCGTAGCGGTATCCATATAGTGTGCGAAAAGCTGTGTTTCGGTCAGCAGATTATCGGCCATATCGCCATTGAAAAAAACCAGGTCGGTGGTCGGCCAGTCGAGCTGTCCCAGCAGATTTTTCATCACATCGTTGCGGCCGTGGATGTCGTTGATCACGGCAAATGAAACCTGCTGTTGCCCCGGCTGGCTGGTAGTAAAGGCCAGCGGCTCTTGCCGGTAAACACGGGTAGCCACAATGTTGCCATAGGTAACCTTTGTACCTATGTGACTGGTTACCTCCTGGGCATATACACGGTACCGATAGGTTGTGCCGGGGGTGAGCCCCCGCAGGGTAACTTTATGCAGGGTAGACACGTTTTTGAAACCGTGGCTGCTGGCAAAATATTTGGGCCGCTCCTGCTTGTAAAAATGGGTGCCGTCATCCGGCGCGAGCTCTACCCATCCGATGGCGTCTTTATCGGTTGTCCATACAATCGTGACACCTGTATCATGCAGGGCCTGTAAATAGGGGTTGTGGGTGATTTGGATCTGGCACCAGCCGGCAGGGATGGCCACCACGAAAAAAAGTAACGTTAGCGTGAATTTGTTCATAATGAAGGGTGTGTCCGTATTGTATCTGTATTTATGGGGAATCCCGGTCCCCTAATAGCGGAAACAAACTTAATGCTTTTTTTTTATCGAATCCGTAACTTTACCGCCCATGAGCAACATTCTCCCACCTGCACTGGTACGCCGATTGGGTAATCTGGCAGGGTTTGATACTACGGCTTTCGAGGCTGTGCACGAGCAGGAAGGTGGTTTTACGGCCATCAGGGTCAATCCCGCCAAATGGAAGGCGCCCAGCGAAATAACCGCTGATGCCGTGCCGTGGTGCGATACGGGCTATTACCTGGCAGACCGGCCGGTTTTCACGCTCGACCCGCTGTTTCATGCCGGGTGTTACTACGTGCAGGAAGCATCATCCATGTTTGTGGCCCATGCGGTCAGGGAGTTGGGCCTGGATAAACAGCCCCTGGTGGCGCTGGACCTCTGCGCCGCCCCGGGTGGGAAGAGCACATTGCTAAACACCTACCTCCACCCAGACAGCCTGCTTATTGCCAATGAACTCATCAAAACACGTGCAGCTGCACTCGTCGATAACCTCGTGCGCTGGGGGCGAGCCAACACGGTGGTCTCCAATAATGATCCTTCCGCTTTTGGGCACCTGCCGGGGTATGTAGACCTGATGCTAGTAGATGCACCGTGCTCGGGCTCGGGGCTGTTCCATAAAGACCATGAAGCAATAGGCGCGTGGTCTGAAGCTGCTGTGCAGCTTTGCTATGAACGGCAGCAGCGGATCCTGGCCGCCAGCTTGCCGGCACTTAAAGAGGGAGGCGTACTGCTGTACTCCACCTGCTCCTACTCTACCGAAGAAAATGAAAAGATGGCCGATTGGCTGTGTGACACACAGGGATTTGAGTCGTTGTACCTGCCCATTTTGCCGGAGTGGGGGATTGAGCAGACATTGTCTGATAAACATCGGTGCCCCGGCTACCGGTTCTATCCGCATAAGCTGCGCGGTGAGGGCTTTTTCCTGGCTGCCTTCCGGAAGGTGGCCAAGCAGGACACGTTTGAACGCCGTAAACCGAAGGTGGAGCAGACGGCCGTGCCTACGTTGGACAAATGGGTGGCCTCGGCCGACGACTATTTTGCGTTTACGATTGGCGAGGATATCCACATCCTTCCCAAAAGATGGGAGGCTGATCTCCATATCCTTCGCAAGATACTGTATCTCCGCAATGCGGGCACGTATGTAGGATGGATGGCCAACGGGGACCTTGTGCCGGCACACGACCTGGCCCTGAGCGTAGTGCGCCGTGCGGATCTCCCGATGATGGAGCTGACGAAGGAAGAGGCATTGGAATACCTGCGTAAAGGCAATCTTTCGCCGGCTATCAATAAAGAGGGGCTGCGGGGCTGGGTGCTTGCCAGCTACGAGGGGGTGGCGCTGGGCTGGATGAAAGTGCTTCCTAACCGCATTAACAACTACTACCCCAAGGCTTGGCGCATCGCCACGATGTAGCATCGGCTAAAGCAAATCATTCGCTAGGTTGGCCAGTTCGCTGCGCTCACCCTTTTGGAGGGTGATGTGGGCGTATAGCGGATGGTCTTTTACGTGTTCGATAAGGTAAGAGAGCCCGTTGCTTTCGGCATCGAGGTAGGGGGTGTCAATTTGGTAGATGTCGCCAGTGAAAACGATTTTGGTGTGTTCGCCGGCCCGCGAGATGATGGTTTTTATCTCATGCGGCGTGAGGTTCTGCGCCTCGTCTACGATGAAGAAAATCTTGGTCAGCGTACGTCCCCGGATAAACGCCAGCGGTGCGATGGCGATTTTCTCGGTGGCGATCAGTTCATCGATTTTATCGCTCATCTTCGGGTCGTCTGCAAATTGTTCCTTGATGAATCGGATATTATCCCAAATGGGTGCCAGGAAGGGGTCTGTTTTTGATTTGGCATCACCGGGGAGGAAGCCTATTTCCCTATTGCTGAGCGGGATAACGGGGCGGGTGATGTAGATTTGGCGGTAATGCTTGCGTTGTTCCAGGGCGCTGGCCAATGCGAGGAGCGTCTTGCCGGTGCCTGCATTACCTTGTATGCTTACCAACCGGATGGAGGGGTCTAGCAGGGCGTGGAGGGCGAAGGCCTGCTCGGGGTTGCGCGGCTTGACGCGGAATACCGTGGCTCCGGGTACGGGAATAAACGTGTTTGTGCTCTTGTGGTAAAAGGCGTAGGCGGTTTTCCGTTGTTGCTTGAATACGTAAAATTGATTTGCACCTACATGGTCGACCGTAATTTGGTCCGCCGCGACCGCATCTTTTTGCCTTAAGCCGTCGATAAGCGCCGCTGGGACGTCTCGGCGTATGGTTTTGCCTGTAAAGAGCGCCTCTACATTTTTTATTTTACCCGTTTCGTAGTCCTCGGCGTGGAGGTTAAGTGCCTTGGCTTTGAGCCGGAGGCAGATATCTTTTGATACGAGTATCACTTTTTTGTCGGGGTGCTCTTCCACGAGGATGAGCGCCGCGTTGATGATTTGGTGGTCGTATTTGTCGTTACCGAAGACCTCGACCGCGTCTACGGAAAGCTGGTGGCTAGGTAAAATCACCCGGAAACGGCCCTTGGTTTTGCCGTTGAGGTATACCCACTGGTTGATCAGCTTTTTGCCGGATAGCTCATCGATAAGCCGGATGAAGCCCCGTGCCTCAAAATTGCGGGTTTCGTTGCCACCCTTCATGTTATCGAGTTCCTCGAGTACCTGGATGGGAATGGCCACGTCGTGCTCCTGGAAATTATTGAGGGCATTGTGGTCGTATAGGATCACGGAGGTGTCTAAAACGAAAATTTTTCGCGGTGTAGCCATGGGATAAAAATACTGTTTTTTAGTCAGAGGAATACGCAGCTAGGTGTTTTTACGCGGAAAAAAATGAGTGGCTGCCTGCCTGATTTGATTTTGGTTGTGGATAAACCCAAGCGGCGGATTTGTTGACAGCATGGGTTCGATGGGGCATAATATGTCTTTAACGCGTGCTAGTGGCTATATCAGGCTGTTGATAAGTAACGGTATAAAGGTGGAAAAGATGTTAATAAAATAATTCATTTTTTTCTTGCATCGGACGGCTTTTGTTATTACCTTAGTACTATCAAGAACGGAGTTCTTTAACATAGCCCGAATGAAGCATCGCAAAGATGACGGATAGCCGAGAGGCTGAAACCATCGATGACTTTAGCGACAGATTGGTTCCCGGAGGCTTAATGCCGAAACGGAACAAGTTGAATGCCAACGGTACGAGACACAATCGACAGAGCGCATCGGGAGTTTGTCGATTACGCGGAACTCTACGGAGGAAAGCGCCAAGAGGCAAGCTGCATGACGACGAATGTAACTGCTTTCACTAGCAATCACACGAAACAAGGATGCCAGCAAAGATACTCGACTTGATGCCTGATTTACAGCTACGGCTGTACTTAAGGTTAAAAACGGAGAATTCAAATCGAAAGAGGCGGTTCTCCGTTTTTTTGTAATATATCAGCCGCAAATCCATATCTTTACAAAAACATTCATAACCAATTGTTGTTTTTCGGTCAATACGGATAAAGCAAGAACTTAAGAATTATTAGGCGTAAATACTTACATTTTATGAAGCCAGTCTTTAAATGGATCATCGGCATTGTGGCCTCCCTGTTGATTATTGTAGCGGTTGGTGCTTGGTATCTGAGCCGGCATTGGAAGCCGATATTGGATGCACAGCTGAAAGAAGCAATCATAAACGCTACCGATAGTCTTTACCTGATTGGATACGATGGGCTGGACTTCAACCTGATTACGGGTAACGCTTCCATCAAGAACTTGCGGCTGATGGCCGATAGCAACCGGTATGGACAGCTGGAGCTCCTGGAACAGGCACCCGATAATGTTTACCAAATCAATATTGCGAACCTGCGGATCCGGCGCTTCCACCCGCGGCGTGTACTCACCGATAGGAAACTGCATATCGAAGATATCGTCATTGATACACCCACCATCCATGTGATCAATAAGTATCATTACTATAACGATACGGTAACCACAAAGCGCGACGACCGCACCCTATATCAACGGATATCCGGTATTTTACGTGAAGTGAGTGTATCGCGCATTGCATTTAACGATATCCATTTTAAATTTACCAAGAAAACCGATTCTACCCGGAAGGAAACCGTGCTGCATAACCTGAATGTGCAGGTGAGCGATATCCTCATCGACTCACTCTCGCAATTTGATACGGAGCGGTTTTATCACACCCGTGCTATTGATGTCGATATGCCGGGACTGCGGTATGAGACGCCCGACAGCTTTTATTATGTGAGTCTCGACCGCCTGCAGATCGCAACACATTACAAGCAGGTGAAGCTCTTGGGGTTGACCTATGCGCCGAGGATGGGCAAGGCCGAGTATTTCAGGCGGAAGCAGGAGGCTAAAGACATGGTTGCGCTCACCTTTCCGGCTATCAGGCTTGAAGATATCGACCTGCAGGAGTTTGTGCGGAGCCAGAAGGTGTATGCCGGGAGCTTGCATATAGATAGCGGCTCGGTAGCGATAGCCAACGACTTGCGCTATCCGAAAAAATCGACTAATAAGATCGGCAAGTCGCCCCACCAACAGCTGCTAAAGCTCAAACAGCCTATAAGGGTAGATTCGGTGTTGTTGAACAATGTGGATATCAGCTACTCGGAGGTGGGGAAAAAATATGGGGAAGAGGGGGTGATAACCTTCGACCGTACCAGTGGCGTATTCCGGAATGTGACAAACGACTCGCTAACCCTGCTACGGAACAAAACAATGGTGGCCGATGTGACGTCATACCTGATGAATACGGGTAAGGTGCATGTGGAGTTTGCTTTCGACCTGCTGGATCCGCGAGGGGCATATACTTATAAAGGGTCGCTTGGCCCGATGAACGGGCGGCCGCTGAACCGGATACTCACACCGCTGCTGAATGCCGAGGTGGCCAGCGCCAACATAAAAGGCGTGCGGTTTGACGTGGAGGCGGATGACTACCGATCTCGTGGGTCGCTTCGTTTCGATTATGACAATATGCGGCTGAGGGTACTTACTGATGATGAAAATGGAGGGAAATCATCGAAAAAGGTTGTTTCTTTCATTGCTAACAATTTCATTATAAACGACAGTAATCCCGATGCGAACGGCGTATACCATACGGGCCGAATCAACTACGTGCGCCCGGCGACTTATTCTTTTTTCAAGATGCTCTGGCAGAGTCTTCTACAGGGGGTCAAGGAATGTGCTGGGATTAGCGCTGAGCGTGAAAGGCGCCTGATGAATGCTGCTGAGGAGGCTAAAAAGGCATCTGAAAAGACGGGTGGCTTCTTCAAACGTGTGTTTGGCAAGAAAGAGAAAACCGATAGCCAATAGGTAGGCCGTAGCGGGATGGCTAATATTTGGGCCTGAACAGGTCAAGGAACTTGGTGAAAATACCGCTGCGCGGTTCCAGTCCGGCCTGTTGGCGTTCCAAATTGATTGCTTCCCGTCGGGTTAGCAGCACCATTTCCATCCGTTGGTCTTGTTGCGGCCGGTCGTAGCGGTCGGTTGCCACCGCGGCTATGCTATCGATGGTAGCGATCCCTGATATGACCTCACCGAATACGGTGTAGCTTTGGTCGAGGTGCGGTGTTCCGCCGATTGTTTTATAGACTTCGCGCTGGTATGCGGGGATTTTACGCCCGCCGAGCCGGACCTGCTCTAAACTGTCGAGCCCACGGTCGCTGAAAGTACGTCCCTGCACCAAGTAGAATTGGGAGCCGCTCGATGCTTTTTCAGGATTGTCATCGCGTGCAGCGCCGATAGCCCCTTTCTTATGGAATAGACTGTCGTTGAACTCTGCAGGGATGGTGTATCCCGGGCCGCCCTCACCCAAGCGTTGCTTCTCGGCAGCGTAACGGGAGTTGGGGTCGCCGCCCTGTATCATGAAATGGTTGATGACCCGGTGGAAAAGCAGGTCGTTGTAGTACCCCTCGCGTACCAACTTTACGAAGTTATCGCGATGCAGCGGTGTCTCGTCGTATAACTTTAACAGGCACTCCCCTTTTGGGGTGATGATGCGTATGTATTTGTGGGGTGGCGCTGCTTGGAGCAGGGTATAGAAAGCCACCAGTGCGGTGATGAGGATGGTTTTTTTCATGCTTCGTCGAAATAATCGATGATCAGCGACTTGATGACCATTTCCTGCTCTAGGAGCGTGTAATTGGGGATAGGCTTAACAAGCCTCCAATGGGGCCACCCGTCTTGGTCGAGGCCGTCCAGTTCATAAAACCCCATGGCGCTGAACAGGCGGCAGGTGGCAATATGCATTAGCTCTTCTTTCTGCCTTTTATTAAATTTTTGGGGCCCTTTCCCGAGTTCCTGCACACCGATGAGGAAAAGCATCACTTTGATGTCGGGCTTTTCTGTTTCGAACTGCTCTGCCGTACGGACTTGGAGCTCGTTCCACTTCTTATTTATCAATGCTGCATTCACCCCGCAAACTTAGCTAACTCGCCGTTTATATGCAAGGTAAATAGCGAGCCGCGGTGTGGGGTGTTTATTCCACAAAGTGTGGAGGCTGGAAGTGGTGTGTTGCCTCAGGGTGTACGGCTGCCACACAGGTACGCCTAGCCGGGAATGTTGAAACTAGTTGAACGCCAATATAGTACGCGATTTTGAGGATACGTATGGAGTAATGGGTTAAACTGGCATAGTATTGTACGTATTGAAGCAACCGTTATGGGATGGTGTTGGCAAAGCAATTAACAACGATATAACCGCCCCGGCTTGGGGGCAGTTTGAAGAGAACGGTAAATTACTTAGTAAGTATGAACTGTTTGTTTTAGTATCTGGAAAGGCGTCGCTTCGGTGGCGCTTTTTTTATGGCCTATCTTTGCTCCATTCCTCCACCAGTTCTTTGCACCGAGCCTCCACGAGCTTGTATACGGGGTCGAACAGCTCGTCGTCGAAATACGGGTCGGGTACTTCGTCATCCGGAAGGAATAGCTGCACCCGTGCCCGCTGTTCGGCTGTACGGGCTTTGGCCAGTACATTGCGCAGGTTTTCGCGGTCCATCACCAGAATATGGTCGTACTCATCGAAATGGTAGCTTTGGAACTGCTGGGCACGCTGCCCGCTGATATCGATGCCGTATTGCCTCGCCACTGCGATGGTCCGGCGGTCCGGTGGGTCGCCCACATGCCAATTACCGGTACCTGCCGACTCGACCGTCCAAGCCAATCCGTTATTATCTGCCAAATGCTGGAGCACGCCGTGTGCCAATGGCGACCGGCAGATGTTGCCCAGGCATACCATCAGTATCTTCATGATCAACTATTAAAATTGTAATGTAAATACACTCCCCTTATCTTCTTCACTATGTACAAGGATGTTTCCACCGTGTAGCAGCATGATCTGTTTGCTGAGGGTAAGTCCCACGCCGCTGCCCGATTTCCGGGTGGTAAAGAAAGGAATAAAAATGCTCTCGAGCAAATCTGCGGGGATACCCCTCCCGTTGTCGCTTACCTGTATCCTTGGTTTGCCGTCGGTTTCTGAGGCCGAGAGTGTGATGTGGGGTTGAGGCACGTCTTTTACGGCTTCCATGGCGTTGAGCAGCAGGTTGATCAGTACTTGCTCAATCAGGTTGACGTCCAGCTCTAAAGCCAACTGGGTGTTTCTCAATATGATATCCAGCTCGATATTTTTCTGCAGTATGGATGGCTCCATGAGTTGGTATAGGTTTTCGAACAAGTCGGCAGCCCGTACCATGCTCAGGCTGGGGCGTTCGATTTTATTTAACGACCGATAGGTGCCGGCAAATTTGAGTAGGCCCTCGCTACGTCGTTTGATGGTTTCTGTGCCCAAGCGGATGTCTTCCAGCTCTTCGCTGTTGGGCAGGTTGTCCAGCCGGCCTTTCAGCGTTTCGGCGAGTGAAGAAATCGGTGCGATGGAATTCATGATTTCGTGGGTGAGCACGCTGAGCAGCTTTTGCCATGCTTTTGCCTCCGTCTCATCAATGGCTTCATTGACATTCTGGTACACGATCAGCTGGAACTTGCCTTCGGGTGTCTGGAAGTAGCTGGCTGTGAGCAACAGTTTGATATTACCCTTTGCCGAGTTCACGCTTAGTAAGGTCTGCTGGCCCGGCACCAACTGGATGGTTTTCCGGTAGAGGTCTTCGTTTTTCTTTTGCAGGCCCTCAAAGCGGTGTAGATAGGGAATACCGAACAGCTTTTTGAAGGCGTCGTTCATCCACATCACCTCATGCGTTTCGGTATTGTAGGAAAGGATGGCCGTATCTACGATTTCGAGTATTTGATGCAGGTATTGGTATTGTGTTTCGCGCTCGCCGCTTATCTTCTTAAACACACCGTTGATTTCGTTGAAAGCACTCCGTAGTGGGAGCAATTCTGCCCGGGCGCGGCTCAGCGGGAAGTGGCGGGTGAAATCGCGGTACCGTGCGGCCTCCGCGAACTCTTCCAGCTCGCGGTATGCACGCAGCTGCGACCGGAAATTGAGTGCCAGCAGCCAGATGCAAATGGGGGCTAGCAGAGCGGCATAGACGTATTGCGCGTTGAACAGGAGGTAAGCGAGGCCGGTCAGGGTGATGGCAAGCAGCACCGCCCGGAAAAAAATCAGCCGCCTGAACCGTCGCATACCTAAATATCGTATTTGCTTAGCCTCCTATAGAGGGCGGTGCGGGTAATGCCCAGCTCTTTGGCCGCTTTGCTGATATTACCGCCATGTTTTTCGACAACATTGGCAATGGTGATGCGTTCGAGCTCCACGAGGTTATGCTTGTCTGTGCCCACGTGGTTGCTTTGTATAGCAGTCGCCGTCTGCTCGATGGGTGAAAAAATAAGGTCTTCGGCCCCTAGGATTTCACCCTCAGCCATGATGACGGCGCGCTCGATACTATATTGGAGCTCGCGGACATTGCCCGGATAGTGATAGCCGAGGAGCTTGTGTGCTGCGTGCTTGTCGAAATCGGTGGCCGGCTTCATGTATTTCTGGGCATATTTGCGGAGGAAGTGCCTTGCGATGTGCAGGATATCGTCGCCACGGTCCCGTAGTGGCGGTACCTGCAGGTCTACCGTATTGATGCGGTAAATGAGGTCTTTGCGGAAGCGGCTTTCATTGGCGAGGTCGGCCAGCGGCACATTGGTTGCGCAGACCAGGCGGATATCTACGGGAATGGGGGTATTGCTGCCGAGGGGGGTGACCTGCCTGTTTTGGAGTACGCTCAGCAGCTTGGCCTGCTGCTGGAGTGAGATGTTGCCGATTTCGTCGAGGAAGAGGGTGCCACCATTGGCTGCCTCGAAACGACCTGCGCGATCTTCTCTGGCATCGGTAAAGGCTCCCTTTTTATGGCCGAACAGTTCGCTTTCAAAAAGGCTCTCCGTGAGTGCGCCGACATCGACCTTGATGAATGGTTTGCCGGCTCGCTTGGACTGCTGGTGGATAGCGGTAGCGATGAGGTCTTTGCCGGTTCCGTTTTCACCCAATATGAGGATGTTGGCGTCGGTGGGCGCAATTTTGCTGATTTTGTAACGCAAGTCTTGTATGACTGTAGACTCACCTATGAAGTCCGGGTCGGCACCCGGCGCACTTTCTTTCTTTTTTGGCTCGCTCTTAGACAGCAGGCTGCTGACAACGTTGATGAGCTGTTCGTTCTGCCAAGGTTTTACCACAAAGTCGGCGGCCCCCTGTTTAAGCGAGGTGACGGCCAGATCAATTGCGCCGTATGCGGTAATCATCACGACGGGCAGGTCAGGTTTGGCTGTTTTTATTCGATTTAACCAGTAGAGCCCCTCGTTGCCGGTATTGATGGTGCTTTTGAAGTTCATGTCCAGTAGCACCAAATCGAGCTTTTCTTTCGTAAGCAGGGCCGGTATCTGCTCGGGATTGTGTTCGGTGATAACTGCCCCAACTTGCTGCTTGAGCAGCAGACGTACAGCTGTTAATACATCGGTGTCATCGTCTACGATTAATATGCGTGCATGCTTCATACAATCTCTTGCCTCTCTGGATTTGAACCGTAAAGCTACAACTATAAGCATGGGCAGACAAAAAAATGAAAAAAATAATTTTGTATATCGCTAAACTGCGCTATATTTGCAGACCCAAATGAGGGGGCTTAGCTGGTTCAGAGCATCCCGACTTTAAGTCGGGAGGGTCACTGTCCGAAAGAGCAAAGAAATAATGGGAGCTTAGCTCAGCTGGTTCAGAGCATCCCGACTTTAAGTCGGGAGGGTCACTGTCCGAAAGAGCAAAGAAATAATGGGAGCTTAGCTCAGCTGGTTCAGAGCATCCCGAGTTTAAGTCGGGAGGGTGACTGTCCGAAAGAGCAAAGAAATAATGGGTGATTAGCTAAGCTGGTTCAGAGCATCCCGACTATAAGTCGGGAGGGTCACTGTCCGAAAGAGCCACGAAATAAGGGGAGCTTAGCTCAGCTGGTTCTGAGCATCCCGACTTTAAGTCGGGAGGGTTCCTGTCCGAAAGAGCAAAGAAATAATGGGAGCGTAGCTCAGCTGGTTCAGAGCATCCCGACTATAAGTCGGGAGGGTCACTGTCCGAAAGAGCCACGAAATAAGGGGAGCTTAGCTCAGCTGGTTCTGAGCATCCCGACTTTAAGTCGGGAGGGTTCCTGTCCGAAAGAGCAAAGAAATAATGGGAGCTTAGCTCAGCTGGTTCAGAGCATCTGCCTTACAAGCAGAGGGTCACTGGTTCGAATCCAGTAGCTCCCACCACGACACCCGC
>NZ_JAMXAY010000067.1 GCF_025460835.1 Parapedobacter soli
CTCGATGCTGATCACGAACGAGGACGGTGATCTGGAGTGGGCTACTATCGAGGAGATCGTGCAGGCGAACGAGACCCTGACATCAATGTTGCAGGATGACGATACCGGCATCATTACCTATACCCCGGAGAGCGGTCCGGCAACCACAGCCAATGTCGTCAGCGGCGATGATGGAAACCGAATCACCGTAGGTGATGACGGCGGTGCATATTACGCACTTGCGAATAAAGTGGTGACTGTAACCGCTACACATGTTGTAGAAGACGACGAAGGGACTGTGCTGATCAATACGCCAGCAGGTGGTTCCACAATTACGCTTCCTGCGGCAGCAGACAGTGAAAATCGTATTATCGAACTACGCAATATGGATACTACTGGAAATATCATCACACTCAGCGCAAACGTGACGATGGCCAATGGCATTACCTTCACCCAATTCAATATACAAGGGACGATACGTATCCAGAGTGATGGTACAAATTGGTATAAAATCAACTAAGCGTGGATAGTAATTTGGGTTTAACGTCAAAATTAGAAATAATGAATACAACCATAAAAAATGTTGGAATGTTGGTCGCTGCGCTGTTTGTAGCAACCACGGTGTCCGCACAAGTCACGCAACAAAAAGTTGGAGATAATCCGACAATGATTAATCGCAATGCCGTTCTGGATGTGCAAAGTACCAATAAGGGCTTGTTAATTCCACGCTTGGCACTGAGGGCAACAGATGATTTTGATCCACTTACCGAACACGTAGCAGGTATGACCGTGTACAATACAGCTACATCCGGCACAGGAGCGACGGCCGTTACACCGGGCTACTATTACAACGATGGTACCAAGTGGGTGCGTTTGGCGATTGCAACAGATCTGAAAACAGAGCCTTGGTTTGACCAAGCCACCAACACCGAAGCAACGGAAAACTTCCAAAATATTTATCAGATTGGGAACGTAGCTGTGCAGAAAATGACGTCAATGCCTGATGTTGCTTTAGACGTGGCAGGCGCTGTGCGAGGTGGTATAAATTATAACGGCGATGTCGGATTTAACTCAGCAGCTTTCGGTTCAGATAACGTAGCAAGTGGAGCGGAGTCTTTCGCTACCGGATCACAAAATATAGCCAGCGGTGAAAATTCCGTGGCGATGGGTAGAGAGTCAGAAGCCAGTGGCGAAAATTCGGTGGCAATTGGAAATGGGGCAGAAGCAACGGGTCTGAACTCTGTCTCGATAGGTGCTTCCTATGCTATGGGAACTTATGCTATGGCATTCGGTAGTAGTGGTCAAGCAATAGGTGATTTCTCACTATCATTAGGAAACTATGCGCAAGCATATGGCCAATTCTCCACCGCGTTTTCTCAAGCTATGGCTTATGGAGAACACTCGTTTGCAGTAGGAGCACAAATAGAGCCTCATTCTTTATCCGAAGTAGCGTTTGGGAGGCATAACGCCATAAAGACTGGAGATGCTACAACTTGGGTAAATACTGATGCGCTCTTTCAGTTAGGAAATGGTCTCAGCATTGGAAATAACGCCATCACTGTTTTGAAAAACGCACATACCGCTATTGGCGTTGTAGGTACTGAAGCTGCAGCTAAGCCTACTGAATTATTAGACTTAGGCGGAACTGATGTGCTTGGACAAGGGGGCTTAAGGATACGCAATATCAATAGCGTTGATTATACAGGAGATGCAACTACCGACAAAATAGTCGTTGCAGATGCGGACGGAGTGTTAAAAACCGTAGCCGTAACCGATATAGCATCAAACGTAACTGCCGACAACGGTCTAACCAAAACATTGGACAACATCCAGTTAGGAGGTGACTTAAAGAAAAACACATTAATCACCTTAGATGAATTCGACTTTGAAATCGATGCCACAGACAGTGATTTAATCATATCAGGCTTAGACAAAACAAAAGTGCAAGCTACGGTAAATGGAGCAACAGGTACAGGTATTACCCAACATTTGTTGGCGGTAGATGCGGATAACAACGTGAAAGCACTCAAAGCAGCCATGCCTAAGTTCTTCTATATGCCGTCTATCATCGTGCCGACAAGTGAAGAACAATTAAATGCTGCAGGGGCCGGAAAAGTAACAGGAGATGCATTTAATGATGCCACTCGTCAGGGAACAATTCAGTTGCATACTCGTTATGCAGAGCAGTTTGGGTTAACAGGTGTTGCCGAGACCAGCCCCGGTGCGCCAGCATTACCAGTATTGCCAGCCTCAGAGTTGCATTATTATGTAACATGGTACGATACCAATGTGTTTGAAAGTGTAGACGTGGACGCAAGCGGAGTAATGACTTACAAAGTAATAGACGGATCAGATATTACCGTTGGATCGTTTATGAATATTGTATTTGCTGTTAAAGAAGATTAATTGATATATTGTAAAGGTGGCATTTGAGCCTTATAGACGGGGTGAAGCACAACGCAAATGTAAGGCTCAAATGTAACTTGAATTTTTTGAATGCCGACAACTTAGCCTGTGGTGGCACCTATACAACACAACGCTAAGTGACGATATCCAGTGTCGAGTCAATGTATCGAAGAATTGTTTGGTGACAACGCTATTATTGAACAGCCATTATACGACGACTAAGGTAGAAAGCGGTTTTATTAGAGAGGACAAAAGATGAGACAGTTAAAGACATTGTTAATGCTATTCGTGCTTACCTTCGCTGGAGGTACGGCGATAGCGCAAACGTGTAGCATAAACGCGGGCGGTGATGTCACGATCTGTGGCACGACGCACACATTGGCGGGTGCTTATAGCGGAAATACGTCGGGCTCGCCTACATGGACAATAGTATCTAAACCAGCAGGGGCTCCGGATCCGGAGATTAGCGATATAAACTCCTATACGCCCGATGTCACAGGGCTGACCCATCCTGGCGATTATACGTTCCAAATTTCACAAAACTGTACCTCGGGAACAGTAACTTCTCAAGTAACGGTTACAGCACCCGGCGATGTTTCCACATTTACCGCCGGAGCAGACATTACGACAACACCTGCCTCAGTAGGGGAGGTGGAACTCAATGCGGTGGTGCCGCCCGGTTACACCATACAGTGGAGTGCTATCAATATCTACAACAACGTACGTTTTAGTCAGACGAATTCAGCAAACGCACAATTTAGCACGCTTACCTCACCGACAACAACGTTCAGCTTAATCAAAAAAGCAAACCACGATGTGGACCCGGCTTATCGGGTGATAGCGAAAATAACCTCTATCGAAAACCCAAATTGCTCCTACGAAGATGAGTTGATTGTACGCTTTATACCCAATCCACAAATCGAATTGCGTTCACCATATTCGATGTGTATATCGCCGACGAATCCTGCTGGGGATTATTACTTACCCTTTACAGCTAACTCACCGATATTTGCTACACGGCAAAGCGATGTTGCTGGAAATCCTGCCTACGGTACGACAGTCACACTGAATGTAGTGAGCCAGCCAGCAGGAGGAAATATATCGTACAGGGATATCAGTGACGAACGCCTTTATTTTGATGGGACAGATGTTCCGGGGTCTTATGTATTTACCATTACAGTAAGCAATACGCTTGGAGAGAGTTATACTACACCCAATCTTACCTACACCAATAATGGTATTCAACCGAGAAATGTCAGTTTCCTGACAGCTTCCCGACCAGAACAAATGGCGGTGTATTCTTTTGGAGGTTCAGGCGGGGAGGTGCATTGTGCCTCTATGGCAGGTACCAATACACCCATCACGTTTTTCTTTACTATTGATCCTTCGGATCCAGCCACAGTAATCTCTATAATAAAGAATAGTGGAATCGCACCTCCGGGTGGTGCACCAACTCTGTCGTTAAGCGGAGCCGGTACGCATGACCGCTCTGTAACGGTAACACCACCTGCAGGAGGATGGAGTGTAGGAACGTATAGAATTGGAGTGGAAACACGTAACGGAACCGGGCCTGGATCTTGTGGAACCTCACAAGATTACTTTATCCATATATCGGATGGTAATCGTGTAGATGTAGGAGTAGATGATATAACAGTTTGCTATCCGGGCTCAGGCTCGGTAACAGCTACCGTACCACTTCCTGATGTTTATCAGCAAGTAGTGAACAGCAGTTACTTACAGAATTTTGATGGAATATATCACTTTACAACGGTTTCAAGACCTCCAGGGTCAGCAGTTCCGGTATTTCAAACTACAGACCAGCGGACATTGACCCATACCTCCACGACCATCAGTAACCTGAACAGGGAGGGGGAATATGTGTTTACGATAGAGGCAAGACCCAGAGCTGGAGGTGTCGGAGCATTTCTCGATCAAGAATACGAGTGCTCGGATGCTTCCCTCAAAGGTACCTTCTCGGTATTCGTCAGTACGCAGGTCAATGCCAATGCAGGAAGTGATCAAAATATAACCTGTCCGTTAGGAGCAACAATTACGATGAATGGTAATGATCCAGGTGTAGCAAGTAACGGAGAGTGGACAATTGAATCTAAACCAGTAGGTGCACCGGATCCAACCTTCTCAGATATTACACTACGCAATGCAGAGGTATCAGGATTTAGACCAGGAACATATACCCTCCGTTGGACAATCACAACCGGTGATTGTACCAGCTACGACGAAACAACGTTGACCGTTACCGATACAGATTGTCCCGCACCTGGTGGCGTTGCGGCAGCAG
This sequence comes from Parapedobacter soli, assembly GCF_025460835.1. GTDB lineage: Bacteria > Bacteroidota > Bacteroidia > Sphingobacteriales > Sphingobacteriaceae > Parapedobacter > Parapedobacter soli. The sequence goes on from NZ_JAMXAY010000067.1 coordinate 4,685, forward strand.
CATGGCATAGGGCGGACGCTTTAGTGTACGTGGATAATGGAACTACTTTAGCCTCTGAAGGACAAAAAATACAATTCTGGGGTGAGTTCAACGGAACAGGTATGGACTTTTCACAGACTACAGAAGTGAGAAAACCAACCTATACCCCCGAAGTGATGCTCAACTTCAACCCCACAGTGCGGTTTACGAGAGCAGATCTAAATCACATGATCTATACGGCACCTACTTCTTCGGTTAAAGAAATGGGAAGCTTGTATTTTGTTGCCAAACAGGCTACCGCTACCAATTTTGGGTCGGGTGTCTTGGGCTGGGACAATACGATGGACTACCCTGGATGGCACACGCTCAGTAGTGGGGAATATTTGCTTTTCCATAATGGGAACTTTACACCAACCACAGAAGCAATTAATAGCTCTATCCCTAACATTATAGGTGGATCATGGAAAAACGGCGCAGGAATAAATACGAGCCGATTACTGTTTGACACGCGCTACAATGGGTTTGTTGTCAGTTATGATAATGTGTTGAACATCAGCCATTCTAATACTGTGTATCGTATCGGACACGATACAAATTATGGTGCTTACGATGGTAACATCGGTGAAGCCCTATATTTTGCACATGACCTTACGGCAGATGAAAAGAATCGGGTAGATAGCTACTTGGCGATCAAATACGGCGTTACTTTGCGTAGTGGCGACTTTGAGACGGGTGTGTATGATTATCGTTCCTCCGATAATAGCGTGGTATGGGATGGCACTACGAACACTGCCTACCACAATAACGTATTCGGTATAGCCAATGACGAAAATTCAGCGTTGGACCAGAAGCAGTCCAGAAGCCAGAACCCCAGTCAGAAACTGATCATTGGTGCGGGTAACTCTTTGGCCGAAAGCAATGCGGAGAACTCGAACAGCTTGACCGACGGTCAGTTCCTGATGATTGGCGACAATGGTTTAGAGCAAGGTCTGCGGGTTCCTTTGGCTTATACCGGAGGAACAAACGGTGAAACCAATATGCGTTTTGCTTCCATTTGGAAAACCCAAAATACAGGAAGTGTAGGTACAGTAACCATAGCGTGGCCAAAAGGGGTAAGAAACTTATACTTGGTACAATCGTCAGATGACGTTATCGATCTAAGCGATGATTTCGTGCCAATGACAAATGAAGTAACAATTAACGGAGTTGTTTATAACATCGCAAATGTAACATTGGGCAACTACTTTACCTTTGCCGGATTTGGAAATGCTCCGGGCGGTGTAACCAACGGCTTGTCTTATTGGTATCGTGCAGATATGGATGTCGAAAACACCGGAGAAGACACAGATGTTACCGGATGGACCGATATGTGGGGTGGAACAACAGTTGCACAATTGGGTGACAACCGTCTGCCGACATACAAACAAGGTGCGGTTGATTATTTCAACTTTAATCCAGGAATTAATTTTACTGACTTGACACAAAGAATCGGAAACATCGAGGTAAGAACATTGACCAACGATGATTATGACATATTTACCTTTACCAAAGAAGGTGTCTCAGGAAATCGACTGCTTAATATTGGATATAGTAATACGAGAGCTGCTGGAGGTAACTGGGATCAACCTGGTATCAGAATTGATGGGCGAGTGGGATTCAGAAACACAAATGAAGTGGTAGTCTATAGTGATAGATACCCTGGAGGAATACAGCCTTCTACAACTATTCCAAGTATTATGTACCGAACATTTACACAAACAACAGTTAGCCAGGGTCTTAATGGAGATGCTAACGGAGTTGATGATACGTTCGCAACACCAATTGGAAGTATTGAAGGAGGACATATCTTTGGTGATAATAGAGCCGCTCCATTAGGAGGCGATGATGCTGGTATGACTGGTCATGTAGGTGAAACCATCATCTATGGTGCAGGTACTTTATCAGATATCGAACGCCGTAGAGTAGATTCGTATTTAGCAATTAAATATGGTATTACTTTAGGTAGAGTTGCTACAGAACATTACTTAAGTGCTGATGAAAGCTTGGTGTGGAATGGATCAGCTAACACTGCTTTCAACAATAACATCTTTGGTGTGGCTCGTGAAGACATCGGTCTTTTTGAACAAAAAGTGTCGAATAGTGTGAACGCAGGAACCATCCTTACAATAGCAACTAACGATGATTTCGTAAGTCCAAACTTAGAGGCTTCGCGTACGGGCTTTGCCAATGACCAAACATATTTCTTATTAGGTGATAATGATGTTGTAGATACGGATTCAGAAATTATGGTTATAGGTGGGGAGAATTACAAACGCATCAAACGCACTTGGTTGTCACAAAGACACAACACGCCTGGTGAGTTGTTCTTCCAAGCGGATCTTTTGAGCTATGGCTCAGATTTCAGCGCACTTAACGGTGTTGTAATGATTATTGCCGATGACGAGGATTTTACAGTTAACGTAAGAACCATTCAAGGTGTACATCAGGTAGGTAAATGGATTCACAGCTACGACTTCAATGCTGATGCATCACAACAATACATTACTTATGGTGTGATGGAAGAAGAATGCTTGCCTGAGTTCGTATGGAGCTCGCCAGTTGTTGCTTCAGGTAACACTGCGACCGGAACCATTGGTGGTATAGGATATACTTACACCAGTAGTTCCAATGTGCTAACATCACCTCAGATATTTGACAGTTACAATGTATTCCCTGCTTCAACAGATCCTTCAGATATTTTTAGTTTCCCAAGATTAGGGCATGCTGTAATTAGGAATATTGAAGTAACAAGCAATACCATTACTTTTGATGCGCCAGTAACAGATCCTATTTTGGTATTCTCATCTATTGGAGGTCCTGCGGGGGCTGTTCCAGTAGAGTTTGCGCAACCGATGGAGGTATTGTGGATGGATAGTCCTCCAGGAAGTTGGAGTGTTTCTTGGGATTCAGAATACCAGATAACAGGGCACGAAGGTTATGCAATCGTAAGGATTCCGGGTACACACAGTTCTATTTCTTTCGACTATACTGCAGCAGAAAATTATGCAAACTTTATGTTCGGGGTAGCAAAAGAAAGAAACTGTGCAGTGGATATACAAGTTCATAAAATAGGACCTGTTTCAGCAGAAGTAGGCGGTACCATAAGTTATACCATCCATGTAACTAATAACGGTCCTGGAGATGCTACAGATGTAGTGGTGAAAGATCCAGAAGTTGACTATTTCGAAGTAACAGGTGTTACTTATGAGTTGGGTGCAGGATCAGGAGGTAGCGCAACAGCTCCAGCCTCTGCAACAATTGCCGATTTACAAGGTGCAGGTATTGTTATACCAAGTATGCCATCAAGCAGCGGGGTAACTTTTACAGTAACAGGTACGGTAACTGGTGTTGTTAATGATATTATTGTGAACACAGCAACAGCCGAATATGAAGATGATACAGACCTAAGCAACAATAGCGCTACAGTTAGTACAGAAATCTATGGTTGTGTAGGTGAAGAGTCAACCTACACCTTTAGCGCAACTGCTACGGCAGCTTTACCCACGAATGTGTTTGGACCCGACGGCGGTACGATAGACCTCGTCTATACCCTGGCCTCCGGGGATCCAGTACCGGGTATCGGTACAGAGTTTACGGTGCCTGTGACGATTAGTGAGTTCAGAAGCCACTTCGGCGAAGATCACAAGTGGTTAGACTATCGGTTAGAGGCTGGCGGTACGGTTTTGACGCTTAGACCTGATGTGGGACCCAATGGTATAAACGGTTGGTACGACGGTTTGCCACCAAACAACCAACAGGCTGAAGGACCTCCATTGGCACATAACCGTACAGACAACGTGTTTACCACGAGGCTTGAAGAGGGAGCGATAGATGAGTTGGGAAGGTTTTCGATGACGATAGGCAATTACCCTGTAGCTCCGGCAGGTTATACGGTGAAAACAGAAGCTTTTGAAGTAACTGCTGCAGGAGACTTAGAGATCAATTTTAATCGTTCAGGTTTCTGGATGAAACCACTAATTCAGACGGGGATAAACCCGGTCCCGAACGCTAATATTCTAAGTACGAAGTTAAGAGCGGGAGATACTTATGAGTGGCGATATGCGGCGTTCTCTGATGGAACAGACTATCGATTGGGTGAGGATGAAGCCAGAGGCGTAGGCTTTAGAGCGCTAAATTCGGTGACATTCTTCAAAGATTGCCAGCGAAGAATTATCACGAACCCTATTCTTATCAACCAGGCGAGGCAGTAAATCGAAAGCGGTAGATAAAATCAGGTGAAGTGAACCGATGGGTGGGCATTAATTAATCAGGTATTAACAAGAAAAATATATGAACAGGATAGGAGAAGCTGTACTGATGGTGTTGCTGATGGCACTTCCGTTTGGCGTGCTGGCCCAAGACGGTGCCGGAAGTTTCACCTCAGACAATTCCCGGGTGGTGATTGCTCCGGGAACCGTTGAGCTTCGTTTTTCGGAGTCCTCTTACTTTGGCCCCAACAGTGAGTGGGAAATCCACGGCACGTTGGAGATTTGGAGCAAGAATATTTGGATCGCACCCACCGCTAAATTTACGGGAACGGGTCGCATCATCATCCACGATCCGGGTACCAACCCCTATTACGAGGATATGGCTTCGGCCCCCACCTTGATCGACGGCAACGACAGCAACCCGATCGGCGTAGCGGTTGAATTGCGCAACCCGAACAACTTGGTGCTGGGCGACATTGCCGACCCGGGCTACGGGTTGGCCAACCCGGCCGGATCGCGCGCGGCCGCCCTCCATTTGGGCGGGCTGTTCGAGTTTGCGGTTGACGGCGGCGACGTCATGCTCAACGGCCACGACATGCTCCTCAGCGCCGAATCCAGCTTGCTCGGCTACGGTCCGCGGCGTATGGTCGTCACCAGCAATAGCGTAGCCGGACACTTGGTGAAAACCTATGCCAACCGCTTGGCCTTTACCTTCCCCGTCGGCATCGCCGAGGGCGACTACACGCCGGCGACCCTGGCGCCCCAAGGCGACGCTACGCTCTACGTGGGCGTGCAAGACTACGGTGCGGCGGGCATCGAGCTCCCCGACCCCGAAGAGGGAATGGACCGCATCTGGCATATTTATGCCGATGGAGGCGTAAACGCGACGTATACGCTTCAGCATAATACCGTGACCAACGGTTTGCTTTACGTGGATGAGACGGCAGAGGTCGTGCAGTATGCAGGTGGTACCAACTGGATTGGCGACGTGACGGTGCTTGAGGGCGAGGGAATCCATACGCGGGCCGACATCCTGGTGGCCACGGGCACGGCTACGGACGGCAGCTGGCTGACCAAATTCTCGTATGCGGCGGACATAGGGCCTACGGCGCATGACGACATGGCGAACGTCGAGTCGGGCTCCTCAGTGCAGATCGTGGTACTGGCCAATGATGAGCCGGGTAGTAGCCCAATTGTTTCCAGTGGCGTGCGCATTACGCGTCAACCCGCTAACGGCACGGTCGTGGTCAATCTGGATGGAAGCATTACGTATACACCTAACGAAGGTTTTGTGGGCGATGATACGTTCGAGTATGAAATTGAGGATGAAAACGGCCTGACGGACCGTGCGGAGGTGACCATTACGGTTACACCGCGTCCGCTCCGCATCCCGAACGTGTTCACGCCGAACGGTGACGGACGCAACGACGTCTTCGAGATTGAAGGCATCGAAGGGTTCGACCGCATTGAGGTAACCGTCATTAACCGTTGGGGTAATGAGGTGTACCGCAATACCAACTACCGGAACGATTGGAACGGTGGCAACCTGAATGAGGGTACTTATTATTATCAGATCAGGACACATCGCGGAGGGCAGGCCGGGGATTATACCGGTTGGGTATTGATTAAGAGGCAGTAGAGACGTGAGATTTGAGACGCTGAACGGAGTGAAGTCCACAATCGTCCTCGTTTGAAACGAGGATGTATGAGAACAGCGTCTGTGACGCTTTAATGATACAAAAGCATAAATAGACGTGAGATACTGAACATAGTGAAGTCCCGATGCATCGGGATGAGATATGAGACGGTAGGGGCGCAAGATTTTGCGCCCACTATCGGAGTCATCGAATCGACAAATCAACAGATCAGCGAATAAGCGAATAGGCAAATAAGCGAATCAACGAATACGCAATACATATGAAAAAGATAGTAGGATTAGCAGTATTAGGGTTGGTGGTCGGGTTTTCCCAGCCTGTCCGCTCCCAGCAGAACATCCAGTTCACGCAGTATATTTTCAACTCGATGAGCGTGAACCCGGGCTATGCGGGTTACAAGGAGGAGTGGTTCGGTCAGCTGGGTCTCCGGAGCCAGTGGGTGGGCCTGGACGGAGCGCCGCAGACGGGCTTGCTGTCGGTAGACGGCGTGCTGGACGCGGACGGTGCCAAGCGCCACGGGGTGGGCCTGCAGCTGACGGCCGACAAACTGGGTCCGCAGTCGGCAACCTCGGGCTACCTGAACTACGCGTTCCGGCTGCGTCTGGATGACGCGGATACGCGGCGTCTGAGCTTCGGCCTGGGTGCGGGGGTGACGCAGTACAGCCTGGACGGCACGATGCTGGACCCGATCGATGGGGGCGACGCCCTGCTTCCGCCCAACCGGATCAACAGCTTCATCCCGGATATCCGCTTCGGGGTATACTACTACGCTCCGCGCTGGTATGCGGGGGTATCGGTGATGGACCTGCTGTCGGGCGACCAGAGCAACAACATTTTCCGGTGGGACGGCACCACGACGGACAACATCCGCCGGCAGCGCCACCTGTACGTGATGGCGGGGCTGATGTTCGACCTGGGTCCGGGCACGAAGCTGCGCCCGAGTGTGCTGGTCAAGGAAGACTTCAGGGGTCCGACGAGCCTGGACCTGAACGCGATGTTCATCTTCGGCGAACGCTTCTGGCTTGGTGGCGGCTGGCGTACGGGGGTTTCGGTGTTCGAGCGCGAGTACAACCGCATTTCGGGCAACAAGCTGAGCCGCAAGAACTCGTTTTCGGCCATTGCGCAGGTTTACCTGACGCCGGAGCTTCGCCTGGGTTACTCGTACGACCACATCGTTAGCCGTCTGGCTAGCGTGCAGAACGGTTCACACGAAGTGACGCTGGGGATTACCTTCGGCCGCCGCCATGGACGGGTACTGAGTCCGAGGTTTTTTTAGTATTGAGTATTGAGTATTGAGTATAGCGCCTGCCTGCCGCAGGCAGGTATTGAGTATTGAGGTTTGAGACGGTAGGGGCGCAAAATCTTGCGCCCAATAACGAATCAACAAATTCCCGCATCAAGACATCAACGAAATAGCGAATAAGCAAAAATAACGAACATGAAATTACATTACACCCGCTACTTGGTCTTTTCATTTTTAGTGGCGTTCTGTTTTCCTGCATTGGGCCAGGAGCAGCTCAGCGTCCGGGAGAAGGCCAACCTGCTTTACCAGAAATACGAGTACGCGAACGCGGTAGAGCTTTACCAGCGTCTGGCGGATACGCGCAACCCGCGCATTGGCGACCTGGAGCGTCTTGCCGAGGGCTACTGGCTGATGAAGGACTACGAGCGTTCGGAGACGTGGTACGCCCGCGTTGTCTCGCACGGCGACAGCCGTCCTGAGCACCGCCTGGGCTATGCCGAGGTGCTGAAGGCGCAGGGCAAGTATGCCGAGGCCAAGGCCCAGTACGAGTCGTACGCCGGGCTTACGGGCGATGAGGCCTCGGTTGCCGTGGCCATCGCCGGGGCTGACTCTGCCCGGGTTTGGCTTGCCGACCCGACCACGCACACGCTGCACAACGAGCGCGGGGTGAACACGGAGCGCTCGGAGTTTTCAGCCTTCCCTTCGGGGAGTACGGTCTACTACGCGGGGGAGCCCGGTGCCGAAGTAGGTGCGGGTACCTACGGATGGACAGGCGAAAGCTACCTGCGGGTGTACACGTCCAGCCCGGGTACGGGCGGACTGACTAACCCCGGGCTCATGCCGGGGGCGGTCAATGACGGCACCTACCACATCGGCCCGGTTGCGGCCAGCGCCGACGGGGAGATACTCTACGTGACCCGCACGTATGCGGAGAAAGAAGAAACACTGCGCACGCGCGAGGACCGCAAGCGGTTCCGCACGCATACCCTGGAGCTGTACATCCACCGCGAGCAGGGCGACGGCACGTGGACCACGGAAGCCTTTGCGCATAACAACCCGAGTGAATACTCGGTGGGCCATGCCGCGCTTTCGCCGGACGGCCAGATCCTTTACTTCTCCAGCGACATGCCCGGTGGGCATGGAGGCACGGACATCTGGTACAGCGAGCTGCAGGATGACGGTAGCTGGGGCACGCCTACCAATGCGGGAGGCACCATCAACAGTGCGGGAGACGAGCTGTTCCCGAGCATCGCACCGGACGGTACGCTGTACTACTCGAGCGACGGCTTTGCGGGTATGGGCGGACTGGATATCTTCCGTTCGGAAGGCAGCCGTGGTACGTGGAGCACCCCGGCCAACCTGCGGCACCCGGTCAACTCGAGCGGCGACGACTTCGCGTTCGTGGTTTCGGAGCTGGGCGAGGGGGGCAAGAAAGGATACCTTTCGTCCAACCGCCGCGGCGGCGTTGGTGGCGACGACATCTACTCGTTCGGCTGGGAGCGTCCGAAGATCATCATCATCCTGAAAGGTACGACGTCTGACAAGCATACGGGCGAGCGCTTGGCAGAAGCCTCGGTATCCCTTTACGACGGCCGCCGCGAGCTTATCGCACGGAAGGCGAGCGACGGTTCGGGCAACTTTATTTTCGAGCTTTCGCCTGGACAGCGCTACACGGTGCTGGGGCAGAAGGAAGGCTACCATGCGGACTCTGCGAAGGTGAGCACGGAAGGCATCACCAAGTCTGACACGTTGGAAGTAGCCCTGCTGCTGGAGCCGGTGTTCAAGCCGGGAGACACCTTCGAGCTGGAGAACATCTACTACGACTTTGACAAGCACAACATCCGTCCGGATGCGGCGGAGATACTGGACGAGCTGGTGCGCACAATGCGCGACAACCCGACGCTCAGGATCGAGCTGTCGAGCCATACGGACAGCCGTGGCAGCCACGCGTATAACGAAGCATTGTCGCAGCGTAGGGCACAGTCGGCCGTTGATTACCTGGTGAGCCGCGGTATTGCGCGCGACCGCATGGTAGCCAAAGGGTACGGCGAGACCAAGTTGGTAAACCGCTGTGCCAATGGTGTGCCATGTAGCCGTGAAGAACACCAAGCCAACCGCAGGACGGAAGTAACCGTATTGTTATACTAAATTAACGTGATATGAAGAGCGTTATACGGACGAAGGCCCAGAAAAAGGGCAAAAAGAAAAGAAAAAATCCGGTCGCAAACGAGTTCGATGATGCCTTGGGCAATCCATTGCGGCAGGCAGACATTGTAGTTGCGATCCAATACTACGGTATTACCGAATTACTGGATCATATCGGAGTAGCGGAAGTTAAACGCTATTTGGCCAACAACCAGCAAGGCGATAATGATCAAATCAGCTCTTTCTCTCTTGCGTAGGCCAGCAACTCGGTAATTGAGTTTACTTGAGCCTTTGTCATCATCTTGCGCCGGTGGGCCACAACCGTATGTCTGCTGAGGTGGGATTTGTTTGCCGGTTCGATTACCGACAGCCCTTGTGCGAAATGGTGAAGCATTTCGAGCTCACGGGCAGTGAATGGGATTTCATCCGCCGACAGCAACGTCGTATCCATCACTTCTTGAATCAACGGGCCCACATAGGATTTGTCTTGTGCGATGGCTTGTAGGCATTGGATAACGACGTCGACGCCGCAGGCTTTGCTGAGAAATCCGTCGGGTTTATAGGTTGAAATGTGATTGACAATAGCTGGCGTGGATACGCTACTGACGATGATGACCTTGGCTTTCTTGTTAATCCGCCGCGTCTCGTTGATCAGGGTCAGCGCATTCTTTTGCGGCAAGTAATAATCGAGGAATAAATAGAACGGCTCATCGAAGTGCTTAACCAAAAATTCCAGGTAAGCCCGTTCGTCACCTGCAAAAATATTTGCCGATTTGAAAAGATTAAGCCGCTCAAGAACCGAAGAAAACGCTTCGGCAAACAGTAAATGATCATCGTAGATAACCGCAATAGGGCTTTCTAACGAGTGTAAGGGTATCGCGGTACGGAGCAAGGGGTTATTTTTTGATGATAGCAAAGCTCATGATTAGTTGAAAGTACCAAACTTAGCAAAAAAATATTATTTTATTGCGACGCCCGCTACCATTGCGCTTACGATGCGGGGATTAGTTCACCGAGCGGAATAGAAGCGGTAATTTGCGTGCCTCGCGAATTGGAATCAACGGTAAGAAAACCACCGTATTGCTCCGCACGGTCTTTCATCGATTGGATACCGATACCCGTTGTGGATGATTTTATTGATTTGGCGCCTTTACCATCGTCAGAAATTGACAACACCAGCGCTGGGTCCTCGCGGTATAACAGGACCGCAACATGTCGCGCATTCGTGTGCTTGATCGTGTTCGTGATGGCCTCTTGTATAATGCGGAGTAAATCAATTCGGACGGTTATGGGTAAACGGGATAGCGTAGCATCATCTACGTGCACCTCCTTGGTGTAATGGCGATCGGCGAGCGCACTGTCGAGCAGGTGTTGAATCCGATGTTTGAAATCAGACTCTCCCGATTCAGTAGCTTGGTCATACCATTGATGGCTTTTGCCGCGGGCGATGGTATAGGCGTGCCCAATTTGATGTTGGATATCGCTGAGCTTCCCGGCAACTTCCGGCTCACTGTCGGCTATCAACAACTCCAGTTGGAATTTGGCTGCCGCCAAGGTGGCCGACAGCCCATCGTGGAGGTCGCGTGCCAGGCGTTTCTGTTCATCGCGGACCGCCTGCGCCTTGATCTCTTCCATGGCAGCTATTTGGATGTTGGCAGCGGTATTCAGCGTTTCAATTTGCGCTTGCGTCTTTTTTTCGCGACGACGTATCATCAAGTAAACGACAGCGATAGCTGCGACGGTAAAAATAGACACGGCAATCAACCACGTCGTGCGCCGACGCTTTTCCTGTTCAGCTTCTTCCAATGCCTGCCGGTTATATTCCGCTTCGGTATGCGCGTAGAGCAATTCGTCGATATCGTTGACGAGTATGGACTGGATGGAATCGATATCCTGCACGGCATCCGCGGCCCGTTCAAATGCTTGTTGATACTTCCCCTGGTTAGCCAACAGTTCCGCTTCAAACCGGTTCAATGTAAAGTCGTGGTCGGTGAATACCCCAGGGCTCGCTTTCAGTTTGGCAATATAGAAGGCTGCACTGTCGTTTTGTTTGTAGGTAAGGAAATAGTCGATCAATTTGGTCTCCAATACGGGTGCCAATTGCTGGACCAACCCGGCAGGCCTGGTCGTATCGGCATAAAGCGCGGTCTGCATCGCGTTTAGCGCCTCCCACGATTGCTGTTGGTGGTGTTCCGTTGTGAAATACTTATGATAGTTGAGGTTTTTCATGTAAAAATTAACCGTGAAGGCCGTGTTGGATGACCCCTTCATCTGTTTTTCCAATTCGCTATAAATGGCTTCGGCAAGGGCGATGGTTCCGTCGACGCCCGCCGCGTCTCCGAGCTTGGCATACGCTTGGACCGTTGGGTTCAGTACATTGATAAAACTAGCCGCAATATTCAAATTAATGGCTTTGGAACGCAGCAGTTCCGGGAACCGCTCGATATATTTACGTTCCTGTTCAAACGTAGCGATAACGTTCTTGTAATTGCGTTTGTCGATGTACATATTGCATTTCCGGCCGGCCACCAACAGTGGTTTTTCGCCATGCGCGGCCAAAATCTCCTGTTCGGCTTTTTCCAGGAAATAAATTCCTTCGCCTTCGCGGTTTCCATAGTTCGCGTTGTTGCTCAGGTTAATGTAGTAGTTAATGCGACTACTGCTCAACGAATCTGCACTCCAAGCAAACTCGCGGAACGTGGCAAGCCGTTGGATGAGCGTATCCCGATGGAAATGGACACCTGCGGCGAATTGGCGATTGATCCAGTCGTTCACCGCGTTAGCGTATCCGCGGCTATCCAAATCGCCTTGTTTCCATTGTCCATCCAATTGCTGGATGGTGGGGTGTTCATCGGCCACCGACACCAAGGTTGGGGCGGTAACGGTAAGCATACCGATAAGTAAGCACATCCGGGTTTTTCGTTGCATACGCTTTATTATTATGGACAACACATTTACGCAAGGGGATACCGTGGTAAAATTATACATTTCTTTCAAATCTAGCCTAAATCCACGTGCACAGATGCGCTGTCCGCGATCGTGGATTCGATTTCTGCGTCCATGGATGGGCCATCCACGTCCATGGATTTCGTATCCACGTTCGTAGATACGTTGTCCACAGGCGTGGATTCGGTTTCCACGTCCATGGATGGGCCATCCGCGTCCATGGATTTCGTATCCATGTCCATGGAAATTAAATACGCGTCTGTGGATGGCCCATCCACGTCCATGGATGAGGCATCCGTGTCCGTGAATCGATAGTCCATGTCTGTGGATCAGCAATTCACGTTCATGGAAAGTGTAGCTGTGTACACGAAAAGCTCGTTTTTCCGTTCACAACCAGCTACATTTAGTGGAATGGGATGAAAAAACGATTGTTCGTCGTGAGTAGCACAAATATGTTATTCGATCGATATTAGATAGCATGATTATGTTATTGTGTAAGGGTGTCGAATGGAACGAGAAGGGAAGCGATTATCTTTGCGCGTCTGCTGAAATTGAATGGTTTCCTAGTTGATAATCAGAATATTTAGTAATGTTTGGTTAATATAAATACCAGTGCATATAGGAGGATTTTTACGCTTACCACTTAGGAAATCGGTCAATTTTGGGTTTTTTCAATGCTTATTTATAGCCCAGGTAATCTAGGCTGAAAGCATTGCTGAGTGTCACGGGGTGGTGATTCCTGTGTTATTTATCTTTCTATCGTCAGACTTAATCTTAACGCGTATTCAATACCAATCGCATGGAAATGTTTTTACGTAAAATAGCATACAGTTTTTTTTGCCTACTGCTCAGTACGCCGTTTGTTTCGAACGGGCAAAATATGCCAATATGTGCTACGCCGGGGGCTGACGGGCCATACAACTATCCTTCTCCGATTAACACTTTTTTTCCGGGGAGTCATGATGATATTATCATTGCGGAGGGCGCTACACAAGTGCAGTTGGATCCGGTTCCGGACCCATTTTTGGTGGGTGCTACAACATACAATTTCGGGACTAACCAGATTGAAAAGGGTAGTTTGCTCTTGATTATTCAAATGCAGGGTGCCGAAATAAATAGTTCGGATAATGCGTCATATGGATCGGGCAGTGCCGCCGGGCAAGGAAGTGGATACACAGATATAGGCGACGTAGGTCGGTATGAATATGTCGTAGCGTTGAATGATGTCCCATTGACGGGGGGTGTGCTTGAGTTTAGAGGAGGTGGTCCAGGGGGTGGGTTAATCTATTCGTATGAAAATGCATCCGCGACAGCAACCTCCGGGCAGAAGCGTTTCCAAGTTGTTCGGCTGATGCAATTCTCGAATCTAACCATGGTTCAGGACATCAAGACCACGCCGTGGAACGGACGGGCAGGAGGCATTATCGCTTTTGACGTTGCGGGAACGCTGGATTTCAACGGTTACCTCATCGATGCCAGTATGACCGGCTTCCGAGGTGGCTACCTGAATACAAGAACAATTGGAAACGCGAACCAATCACTTTATAGAACAGAAAACACAGTCCTCGCCTCCACGAAAGGGGAAGGGGTGGCGGGTACACCAACATTCATGTGGGACGGGTACAACGAAGTAGCGTATCCCGAAGGCTGGCAAGGGTACCCCAATGGCGATTATGGTCGCGGGGCGCCCGGAAATGCGGGCGGTGGAGGGAATGTGCATAACGCCGGTGGTGGTGGCGGTGGCAACGGAGGTGCCGGTGGGTCAGGTGGCTACGGATGGGATAGTGGTTCGGGTAACAATCAGCTTACCGGAGGCCGGGGGGGAGCGGCCATGCCCCACGAATACGGCCGCCTGTTTATGGGGGGCGGTGGTGGTGCCGGTGACGCCAATAACGCGCTATCCGGGGTTAAGGGAGGCGTTGGCGGTGGGATTGTCATCATCACGGCCAATCGATTGGCTGGTATGGGTGCGATTCTCGCCAATGGCGGACGTGGTGAGGCTGGCCGCGAAGGGTCTTCCGCCGATGGTGCCGGTGGCGGTGGCGCGGGCGGCACGGTTTTCCTGAATGTAGCCAGCCCCAGTCCGGGAGCAAGTCTTAACGTTCAAGCCCGGGGAGGAAATGGAGGACACGCATTCACTGCAACACCTCACGGCCCGGGTGGTGGTGGCGGCGGTGGCGTGGTGTACTACCATGCGCCTTCGGCAAATATTACTACTTCGGTCATCGCCGGCCTTAATGGCAGAATCAACGACGGCGCTGGCGATGAGCATGGCTCGTCTGCCGGCGGGGTGGGGCAAGCGGCCAGTTTCACACCAGATCAATTACCTCCTTACCTGCAGGGGAACAGCGCGACATGCTACCCGATGCTAGAAATCCGAAAATCTAGAATCAACCCAACAACGCCTATCCCTGCCGGGTCGGCGATCACTTATGATATCGAAATAGAAAGCATCGCCGGTGGAGGAGCAAAAAATGTAATGGTCCATGACCAGTTGCCTGCCGGGTTTTTAGCTACTTCCGCTACGATAATATACTCCACGGCACCGGGCACGGTCACGAATATTACTAATTCCGGTACGCCGGAAGCGCCACAGTTTGGCCCGTTCAATATCCCGGGAGGGGTTACGGCGATTATTAGAATGCGGGTAAATGTGCCGAGTTCTACTGTGCCAGGCACGTACCATAACCCGGCGCAGGTTACCTTTTTCGACCCCGGCCGGGATATTTCAGATCCGGAACGAGCGGTATCCCCGGTATCGCACGCGTTGCCTGGGGCGAATACATCCTATATGTCCAACGGTGAGTCGGTGGGCGGAACCAACTATGATCTAAACCAGCCCGATGAAGACGTTATTATAGAGGCTCCAACCGTTTCTATTGTCAAAACAGTAGACAATACTTGCTTGGATCCGGTAAATGGAAGCGTATTCACGATATCGGTCAGAAACGAAGAAGCAGTGGCCGTCAACAATATCATCGTCGAGGATATACTTCCAGCGGGTCTCGAGCTCAATGGAATGATTACAGCGCCGGGCTGGTCGGTAAGCGCTTCCGGTTCGCTCTATACGTTTACTCGAGCGGCACTGGGTGCGAATTCGGATGCTGACGATATCAAAATACCAGTACGGATCGCCGCTGGTGCGACACAAGCAAGTTGGTCCAATCTGGCGACCGTAACGGGCGGAGGTTCGTCCGAAGCGACAGTGTATGCACCGGTAACGGGCGTAACGGCACAAGTCACCAACTTGGGTGCAGCATGTAACGACGGTACGTTTTATATAGCAGGTAATGTGCCGGGTGTCGGTGAGGGTAGATGGACATTTGTGGGCGATTCGCACGGTGCCCAGCTCGCCACCCCGACACAGCCCAACACGATGGTTGCCAATGTGCCTGTTGGCCAGGCTGTTGTGGTCCGCTGGGTAGTTACCAATGGTGATTGTAGCGATTATGCGGAACTTACGCTGGAAAACAACACGGTTTTGCCTACGGCAGTGATGTCAGGCGGTGGGGAATATTGTGCGGGTTCGCCGATGCCGCCGATAACGGTTACGCTGACCGGATCCGGCAATAGAACGTTCGTCTACGTAGACGGAGAAGGCTTAGAACACACGGTTGTGACCAACCAAAACACCTATACCATTAATCCCGCTCACGATGGGGTGTTCCGCCTAAAATCCGTTACGGCCACAGGCACCCCCTGTGCCGGTACCATCAGTGGCAACGCTATTATTATGCAAAGCCCAGCTTCGGTAGGTGGCAGCATCGCCGGTGGTAGCGACGTTTGCCTGAATGATGTACCGGCACCTTTGACGCTGTCCGAGCATGTGGGCTTCGTGGAGTCTTGGGAAGCCAGCATTGACGGAGGAAACTCGTGGACCGATATAGCCGGCTCTGAAGGACTGTCCACATACCAGCCAGATGCGTTGGCACAAGCGACCACATTCCGTGCACGTGTGAAAAGCGGGGCCTGTGACGCCGTCTATTCTAGTCAAGCAACGATTACCGTATCTATTCCCCCTACGGTTACGATCGAGTATGGCACATATTGCGCCGATGAGGGTACAGCGCCCGTCCTAATTAATGGAACCGGAGCTTATGCCACTGGAACGTACAGCAGCACGGCCGGATTAGTGATTAATACGGCTACGGGCGAAATTGACCTCGGTGCCAGCACCCCAGGAGCCTATACCGTTACCTACACGATTCCGGCATCGGGAAGCTGTGGACCTGTCATCGCCACAGGTGAGATTACAATCACGGAAGTGCCTGTCGTTAATGCTGGCACGGATATGACCCAATACACGAATCCGTTATTCCAGCTCGGCGCCACGAACAGCGTGGGGGATGGCGAATGGTCGATCGTGTCTGCGTCGCCGGCCGGATTGGACCTTTCGGCCATCAGCGATATCCTGAACCCAAATGCGACGGTTACCTTGCCAGCCAACACCACCGTGACGCTCCGCTGGACTGCGACCAATGCAAGCTGTGTCGTGTCCGACGATGTCGTGGTAAGTTATCTGATACCTGAGCTGCGTTTGGCAAAGACAGGAGTACTCGATGCTAGTAACGGAACGATTACGTACACGTTTGTGGTAGAGAACACGGGTAGCGTACCCGTTGATAATATTGTCGTTAGCGACCCTAAGATCGCCAGCCCTATTGTGCTTGACTTAACTGCGCTTGCTCCCGGTGGCATTGCCACGGGTACGGCAGTTTATACGCCTGACCAGAACGAGTTTGATTTGGGCGTGGTTGAGAATCTTGCTACAGTTGAGGGCGATAATCCTGACGGTGATCCCGTTGATCCCGTTGAGTCTACGCCTGACCCTGCTAACCCGGCAAGCCCACCTGGGACGCCTACGGAAGTGGAAATCCCTGCGGACCCATCACTTTCACTGGTCAAGACCGGTGTGCTGTCCGCTGACGGCAACACCATCGAGTATACGTTCACGGTGACCAACACGGGC
>NZ_JAMXAY010000068.1 GCF_025460835.1 Parapedobacter soli
CATCAAGGACCACATGATGAAACCCCCGTTCGTGTTCGATGGCAGAAAGCTACTCGGCGGAAACGACCTCCCCAGCATGGGGTTCAAGTATTACGCAATCGGCGAGTGAGTAATAACAGCGTTAAATACGTTGATATTTTTCTTGGCGTTATAACCCGATAAAACAGTATGTTTGCAAGTAAGTAACGCTGAGATCAATGGGCCAGCAATTGTCCAGACACCCCCTCACGGCGGCAGGTATCCTTATCGCACTGGGTATTATTTATGGCGATATTGGCACATCCCCTTTATATGTTTTTAAAGCCATTGTAGGGCAGGGCACGATTAATCCACGATTGGTATATGGTGGCCTATCGTGCATTTTCTGGACACTTACGCTGCAAACGACCGTCAAATACGTCATTATCACCTTACGAGCGGACAATAAAGGGGAAGGAGGCATTCTTTCCCTTTTTTCCTTAGTCCGAAAGAATGGCAAGTGGATCGTATTTCCGGCTATGCTTGGTGGCGCAGCGCTACTGGCAGATGGCATGATCACGCCGGCCATTACCATTTCTTCGGCCATAGAAGGGCTGGGAATCTTTTATCCGCAATTGCAGACCGTTCCTATTGTCCTGGTTATCGTCGCTGTCCTTTTTTCCCTTCAACGATTCGGCACGGCCGTTGTGGGCCGGCTATTCGGCCCGGTGATGTTAATCTGGTTTTCGATGTTGGCGATATTGGGTTTTACCCACCTGGCCGGCACCCCCGCCATACTTAAGGCGGTGAGCCCCCACTACGCTATTCAAACTATTGTCAGTCACCCCGATGCACTTTTGATTATCGGGGCGGTCTTCCTCTGTACAACGGGGGCCGAAGCACTATACTCCGATCTTGGCCATTGCGGGCTTAAGAACATCCGGGTTTCCTGGGTTTTTGTGAAAGCCTGTCTACTGTTCAATTATTTCGGGCAGGGTGCATGGTTGCTTGAGCACGATGGGGCGCTACTCGCCGGCAGCAATCCGTTTTACATGGTGATGCCCACATGGTTTGTTCCATACGGCATTTCCATAGCCACCCTGGCAGCTGTTATCGCTAGCCAAGCGATGATTTCCGGCGCCTTTACCCTTGTTGCTGAAGCCGTGCGGCTCAACCTGTGGCCCAAGGTGCGCCTTGTGCACCCCAACTTACTCAAAGGCCAGCTTTATGTGCCATCGGCGAACTGGATTTTATTCGTCGGCTGCATCATCGTCATCTTGGTGTTCCGCGAATCGGCTAAGATGGAAGCCGCTTACGGACTGGCCATAAACATCAGTTTCATAGTCACAACGATGTTGATGACCGTCTTTCTTTTACAAAAGCGGGTTCCAAAAGCC
Source organism: Parapedobacter soli (assembly GCF_025460835.1). Classification (GTDB taxonomy): domain Bacteria; phylum Bacteroidota; class Bacteroidia; order Sphingobacteriales; family Sphingobacteriaceae; genus Parapedobacter; species Parapedobacter soli. The sequence goes on from NZ_JAMXAY010000068.1 coordinate 1,356, forward strand.
GTAGCAATTGGCTTCCTTGTTATATACCTCATTATCGAATCCACCTTCTTCGTTGGCAATGTATCCAAATTCACACATGGGGGGTGGCTCACCTTGCTGATAACAGCTATCATTTTTTCGATGATGTTTTGCTGGTGGTGGGCCAGGAAAATAAAAAACAGGCATACGCGCTTTGTAGATATTGGAAAGTATATCCCTATCATTTCAGAAATCGGCCGGGATAAATCCATCCCGCTCTATGCGTCACAGCTGGTTTACCTCACCAGTGCCAATTTCGATTCCGAAATCGAAGAAAGCATCATCTATTCCATCATCAGGAAAAAGCCGAAGCGGGCCGATGTGTACTGGTTAGTGCACGTGGACGTCACAGACTCGCCCTATACCGGCGAATACGAAATAACGCAGCTGGTGCCCGGCCGGCTAATCCGGGTCGATTTCCGGCTAGGGTTCCGTGATGAGCAGCGTATTAGCATCCTATTCCGTGAAATTGTCGAAAATCTCGTTGCCAACGGTGAGGTGGATATCAAAAGCAACTTCGATACGCTCCGCAAATACCATATCGATGGCGACTTCCGTTTCATCGTGCTTGAACGTGTGTTGTTCAACACCTCGGCATTCCGTTTTGCGGAGCGCATCGTATTGGACGTTTACCACCTACTGAAAGCATTCAGTCTTTCGGAAGAGCGCAGCTTCGGGCTCGACTCCAGCTTTGTCACCGTTGAACGGGTTCCGTTGCTGGGGCCGTCATCGCTTCCAAAAAAGAGGCTGAAAAGGACAAAGTGATGGATCCCTATAGTAAACACTTTGTAACGAATACCAAACACTTAACACCTTATAGCATTCCGCACACATGGTCAATTGCATATCACAACATTTTTATCTAAGTTTGCCTTCCAAAAATTCGATAAGCAAACAGACGTTGAAATGAGTTCGACACCGATAAAGAAAGAAACGTATTTGGAGTGGTATAAGTCTATACTGCTCATGCGAAAATTTGAAGAGAAGGCCGGTCAATTGTACGGACAGCAAAAAATCCGTGGTTTTTGCCACCTTTACATCGGCCAGGAGGCTGTTGTAGCGGGAGCCATGTCGGTGTTGCGCCCCGACGATTCGATGATCACGGCATACCGTTGCCATGCCCACGCATTGGCAAAGGGCGTTTCGCCCAATGCGGCAATGGCCGAACTTTTTGGCAAAGCCACCGGTTGCTCCAAAGGCAAGGGCGGTTCCATGCACTTTTTTAGCAAAGAACACAAATTCATGGGAGGCCACGGTATCGTCGGTGGCCAGATCCCACTCGGCGCGGGCATCGCGTTCGCCGAAAAATACAACGGCATAGACAGCGTATGCGTATGCTACATGGGTGATGGCGCAGTAAGGCAGGGAGCCTTCAACGAAACGCTCAACATGGCCATGCTTTGGAAACTCCCGGTTATCTTTGTATGCGAAAACAATGGTTATGCCATGGGGACATCCGTGGGCCGCACAACCAACATGATTGATATTTATAAGATGGGCCTCGGCTTTGATATGCCCAGTGCGCCTGTGGATGGCATGGATGTGGTAGCGGTACACAACGCAATGGACGAAGCCGTACAACGTGCACGGAGCGGAGAAGGGCCTACATTCCTGGAAATGCGCACCTACCGGTACAAAGGGCACTCCATGTCTGACCCAGCCAAATACCGGACCAAGGAAGAGCTGGAGGAATACAAAGGACGGGACCCGTTGATTTTGACCAAGGCGGCGATTTCCGAAAAGAAATATGCCGACGAAGAGTGGTTCGCACAAGTAGAGGCAGACGTGAAAAAGACCATTGAAGAGTGCGTTAAATTCGCTGAGGAATCGCCCTACCCCGAAGTGGACGAGCTGTACAAAGACGTATATGCAGCGGATGATTACCCCTTTATCATGAATTGAGATAATTGAGCATAGCTAATTAATGTTTAAGTAAAAGATAAACCGCAATATAATATGGCTGAAGTAGTTAGAATGCCGAAGATGAGCGATACCATGACCGAAGGGGTGGTCGCGAAATGGCACAAAAAAGTAGGCGACAAAGTCAGTTCCGGCGATTTGATAGCGGAAGTAGAGACCGATAAGGCCACAATGGACTTCGAATCATACCAAGAAGGAACGTTATTGTATATCGGACCGAAAGAGGGTGAAGCCGTACCCGTAAATGCGGTTATTGCGGTATTGGGCGAAGAAGGCGAAGATTACCAGGCCCTGCTGAACGAGAGCGCCGACGGCAGTGATGACGCCGGATCGGACGAAAAGGATGATAAGCCCGAAGAAAAAGCAGCCGGGAGCGATGAAGAAGCCGTTAATGTTGAGGACATCAACGCAGAAGTGATTACCATGCCGCTGCTTAGCGACACGATGACCGAAGGGGTCATCGCCGAGTGGCACTTCAAAGTGGGTGACACCATAAAAAGCGACGACGTGATTGCCGATGTGGAAACCGATAAGGCAACCATGGAAGTGACCGCGTATGCCGAAGGCACCCTGCTGTATATCGGTGTGGAAAAAGGACAGGCAGCCAAGGTAAATGACATCATCGCCATTGTAGGCGAAGCGGGCACCGATATAACACCTTTGCTGAAGCAACAAGCCGGCAAGAAGCCTGCCCCTGCTACCAATGAGGGCGACAAGAGCTCGGAGCCGACCGCGGCCGAACCAACAAAAGGAAGCGAAGCCGAAGAACCCGCGGCCACAGCAGATGATTCGAGGGTGAAAGCATCGCCATTGGCACGCAAAATCGCCAAAGATAAAGGCATAAACCTCACGGATGTGAAAGGTACCGGCGACGGCGGGCGCATCATCAAAAAAGATGTTGAATCTTACACCCCTTCCGCACAGCCAGCAGCCCCAGCGGCAGCGAAATCCGATGCCAGCGAAAGCGCCACTACGACCATCAACATCCCGCAATTCGTGGGTGAAGAACGGTATACCGACAAGCCGGTTACCCAAATGCGGAAGACCATTAGCAGGAGGCTCTCTGAGTCATTCCTCGTGCCGCATTTCTACCTCACCATCAAGATCGATATGGATACGGTCATCCAGGCCCGTGCTAAAATCAACGAAGTGGCACCGGTTAAGGTGTCTTTCAATGATTTGGTCATCAAGGCGGCAGCGGTGGCGTTGAAGCAGCATCCGGCAATCAATGCCTCTTGGCAGGGCGACACCATCCGTTACAACGAACACGTCAATATAGGCGTGGCTGTCGCGGTAGACGAAGGACTGCTCGTACCCGTGGTACGGTTTGCAGATGGCAAGTCACTGTCGCACATATCGGCCGAGGTGAAAGAATTTGCACAGCGTGCCAAAGCCAAGAAACTGCAACCGGCCGATTGGGAAGGCTCTACCTTTACGGTGTCTAACCTGGGCATGTTCGGTATCGATGAGTTTACCGCCATCATCAATGCGCCAGATTCTTGTATCCTCGCCATCGGCGGGATCGACCAGGTCCCCGTGGTGAAAAACGGGCAGATTGTTCCGGGCAATGTGATGAAAGTAACACTTACGTGCGACCACCGCGTGGTGGACGGAGCAACAGGCGCTGCCTTCCTGCAAACACTGAAATCACTGCTGGAAGAACCGGTACGCCTACTGGCGTAACGAACGACCGCAAATAATCTTTGGAAGCCGTCTTGTTTGAAACGAGACGGCTTTTCTGTTGGAAACATGCTTTATAGCCCATGTATTAAATGATAAACATCAGGGGTGCTCGGCAAGCATTTTTTGCTAAGTTTGTGTAATAGTTACCGCCGCAAACGTTAAAAACAAACTATCTATGGCTAAAACCAAAACGAACTACACAACGGCTGATGTCCACGAATTCATCAATTCTTTTGCGGACACCGATCAGAAGCGGCACGACAGCTTTGAGCTGCTGAAACTGATGCAGGATATCACAGGCTGTGCGCCCAAAATGTGGGGGCCATCGATTATCGGCTTCGGCAATTACCACTACAAATACAAAAGCGGACACGAAGGCGATGCACCCGTGCTTGGATTTTCCCCAAGAAAAGCCGCGTTTTCACTTTATGTTTACTCAGACACCGAAAAAAGTAAACGGGCATTAGCCAACCTCGGAAAATTTAAAATGGGTAAGGCCTGCATCTATGTGAAAAAACTTTCCGACATCGACATCCCCGTTTTACGGGAACTCTGCGAAGAATCGATCAAATACATCAGCGAGCATCACGAATGTTCGTGCCGCGTAAAATAATCGTGTCGGCCATGCAACCTTTTTACCTATCTTACCATCATAGTAATAAACACACCCGAATTGGAGCGAACGGTTACAATAGAAAGTTTGTATGAAGGTTGCAAAGGTGGTAGCCGTCAGGCACAGGAGCAACTATACAACGCGTTGGCATCAAAACTGTTGGGTGTATGCATGCGCTACGCAAGCAGCACCTTCGAAGCGGAGGATATGTTGCAGGCCGGCTTCATCAAAGTGTTCCACAGTTTGGCTAGCTACCGCGGCGAGGGTTCTTTTGAAGGGTGGATACGGCGGATTATCGTGAATACAGCGATAGAGACATACCGCCGGAACATGCGGGGCGGGCAGCAGGTGGAGCTAGACGAAGTGTACGATGATGCACAACAGACATTCGCAATGGACAGTCTGGAATGTGAGGATTTGCTGCGGCTGATACGGGCGCTTCCCGATGGCTACCGCATGGTGTTCAATATGTACGCGATAGAGGGGTTCTCGCACAAGGAAATAGCCGAATCGCTGCAGATCAGTGAAAGCGCATCCAAATCACAATTATCCAGGGCGAGAGCCTGGCTAAAACAACGGATAAAACAACTAGAAGGAGGGATCCATGAATCGAGATAAGAACAGCGAATTTGACAGGGTGCTTGCGGAAAAGTTTGGAAATTTCCACCCCGAAGTACCCGGTGGCCTGTGGGATAAGATAGCCTCCAAGCTCGATGACCAGGGGCAGGATGGCATCATACCAATAAAACAGCAGCGCCGGTTCCCCACTTGGTGGATATCGGTAGCAGCAACCGTACTGCTCGTATGCGGTGTTGTGTATTGGTATAATCGGCCTGTTACGGTAACGTACCTCCATAGCCCGGTGGCCCATGAAGCAGTGGAAGTACCCACGGTTGAAGAACCGGCACCCGAACCTGCTCCGGTGGTAGAACCCCTAGACATCGACCGGCTCAAGCACCTGTTCGCGAAGCGAAACCGCACGTCGAGAAATGAAAACAAGCCGGAAACGTTAGTGGCAGAAACACCACCACCCATCGACCGGCCATCAGTAACGACCGGCGGTACCGTCACGGTGACCGAAGAGGCCCGTGCATCCACTCAGGTATTGGCGAAAAACGATGAACCAGCCACGCCGCCATCAACAGAGCAACAGCCATCACTTACCGGGGAAGCGGTGGCGGCAACCGTGCCGGATATCCAGCCGCCCGTGGTGTTGGAAGATGAGGAAGAGATCCTCTTGGCTGCCACAGAGGCGCCCAGGCCACCTTTTGGCGTCAGTAACATCCTGAACTATGTGGTGGGTGCCGTGGACCAGCGCGACGAAAAGTTGGTGACGTTCTCCAACGATGGCGAGGGCTCGCTGAAGCTCGACTTCAACTTCAGTCTGGCAAAAAACAAGAAAAAACGAATAAAGTAAATCACCCTTTAATACCAGATCAACATGAAATACGTAAGCCTTACAGTGCTATGCTGCGCCGCCCTACTGACGGCGACCGCACAGGAGAAAAAGAAAACGGATACCCTCCGGATAAACCAGCGGAATACGATGGATACCGTCATCATGGAAGACGTGGAAACCGGCGAACGGCGCAAGGTACGCATCACGATCCCGGGCAAAGATGACGGCGTCATCACCATAGAAAAATCGGAGAAGACCTATGAATTCGGGAATCGCGATAAGGACGACCAGGGTGACAGCGATGTAAAAGTGACCGTGGAGGAAACCCGGAAAGCACACCCCATCTACGGCATCACCTTCTCGCGGATCGACCTCGGACTGGTCAAACTGATCGATAATGGTAGTTTCACGCTTTCCGATAATAACCGCGATTTCAGGTATCGCCCCGGCAAAACCGTCAATTTCGGCTTCGACCTGCTCCAGGCGGGCTATCGTTTCAACGACAATTTCCGTACGTTCCTATCCGCCGGATTCGACTGGACCTATATCCGGCTGCGGGAAAACATCGATTTCCTGGAAAACACCTCCCCCTTGGCTTGGGAAACCTCTTCAATAGATTATTCCAAAAACAAGCTCACAGCCACCTACCTGCGGTTGCCCCTCACGTTCGAACTACGCAGCAAACATTACAGTGGCCCAGGCCGGCTGCGGTTTGCCTTCGGTCCCGAAGGCGGCTTCCTGCTTAAGGGGACACAACGGTTCAAGAGCGATGAGCTGGGCAAGCAGAAGTTCAAAGACGACTATAACTTCACCCAGTTCCGGTATGGTGCTTTCGCCCGCTTCGGCGTGGGTTCCTTCGGCATCTATGCCAAGTACTATTTCAACGACCTGTTTGAAAACAGCCCGGATCAAGCCGGCCTGCAGACCATGGCGTTCGGCCTGATGCTGGGCTTTTAAATCATTGCATTATATTTCGTAATTTTGTGCCGCCCCGGTAACCGGGGCGGTCTTATTTATGGCAACACCCACCACAAGCGCCCCTTCCTGTTCGGTACCGAATGACGTACAGCGCATGGGGCTTCCGCTTATCCACGGCGAGCACGTAAACCGTACTTTTGCTGCGAAAGAGCCGATCGTGGCCATCAGCGACCTTTCTTTTGGTATCCGCGAGGGTGGGATTACCGCTATTATCGGTGAAAGCGGCAGCGGCAAGAGTACGCTACTCAAGCTCATCTACGGATTGCTGGGGCCCGACAGTGGCGAAATCCGTTACCGCGGGTGGCGCATACCCGGCCCCAAAGAAAAGCTCATCCCTGGCCACGACGCCATGCGCATGGTATCGCAGGGATTTGACGACCTCAACACCTATGCCAACGTATGGGACAATGTGGCATCGCAGCTATCCAACACCGATATCGAAGGCAAATTCCGCGATACGGAGGCCACCCTGGGCCGCATGCGCATCGACCATTTGGCCAAGCAGCGCATCGCCGACCTGAGTGGTGGTGAAAAGCAACGGGTTGGCCTAGCCAGGGCCCTGGTCAACAAGCCTGAAGTATTGTTGATGGATGAGCCCTTCAACCAAGTTGACGCTTCGTTCAGGGAAACCCTGCAGCTGGATATCCGCAGCATTGTGGAAGAAACCAGGCTTACCGTGGTACTCGTGTCGCACGATCCCTCCGAGGTGCTTTCCATGGCCGACGAACTGATTGTGTTAAAGAGCGGTCGACTAATGGCTACCGGTCAGCCGCCACAGCTATACCACCAACCGCCCAACGCGTATACCGCACGCCTGCTGGCGAAAAGTAACGTCCTTGAAGCGGATGAGGTCCAATCGTTGGGTATCGATGTGGCCACAGCCGTAGCCATACACCCCGAGTGGCTTTCGATAACCGAAAATGAGCAGGGCAGCTTTACCGTGCAGGACATCCAGTTCAAAGGGTTCTACCAATTGGTCACCGTGCAGCGGGGAGCCATTACATTGAATGTAATCGTTGACGCCGCGGTCGTGGTCGGCGATGGCACACGGGTAGATGTCAACATCAACCACTTCCACCCGTTATAAAACTCCTGAATTCCAAAAAAGTTAGGTGAAATCCACAAAAAACCACACCATTTCCGCCTCAAATCACATGTAAAATGCGGCAGGCTTCAATTAATCCGATACAAAGTACATGAAGTCTGAGACGGGCTACATGTGATTTCGGGTAAAGTACATGTATCCCGACAAAAAGTACATGTAATTTGAGGCTGGCTACATTTAAGCTGATACAGAATACATTTAAGCAGAAACGAGGTACATGTAATCCGGGACAGAATACATGTAGTCCGAAACAAAATACATTTAAGCTGAGAGGAAATACATGTAGTCCGGGATAGAATACATGTAATCCGAGACAAAATACATGTAGTCTGAGACAGAATACATCGATTTTGACAACGAAAAAATAAAACTAATTATAAATCAATTAATTACAAGGCCACTACTGACATAAAAATCGGCTGAGGTGTAAAATCGCGCCAAAACTCCGACCGGGCTGTGCGAATTTTGGCCCAATTTTACACCTGTTTACCAATAAATTTGATTATAACGCCCGGGCTCATTCTGCCTCACCGACCAGCAATTCCCCGTTGTAATAGTCCACAATCCGCTGCCGGAGGTGCCATTGGTAGCGCGCAATGACGAGGTTGGCATTCGCATTATCCATTTTGTTCTTGGCAATCAGGAATTCCACGGAGTTGATGGCCCCTGCATTGAACCGCACTTCGGCGATGCGGAATGATTCCGTATAATGGGCAACCTGCTCCACCAGATTCCTATAGCGCTCCTTGGCCGCCTCCAGGTTGAACAGCACCTGATGGGTGGTTTGCTGCAACTCATTGCGGCGCGTTTGGGCCGCCTGCTCAGCGTTCAGCACATCCAGCTTCGCACGTGCCACATTATTCCGCACCTGGAACCGCGAGAAAATGGGTATCGAAAGTGAAAACGCGAGCGACCGTCCCAGGTTATTCTGCACCTGGTCGTAATAACTGCCCATGCCATCTTTCGAGTAGTTGCTAGACAATCCAGCACCTAGCGACAAGGTGGGGAAATACGACGAACGGGCAGCCTTCAGCGAAAACTCGGCCTGCTGCTGCCAATGGTCCGCCGCCTTGATGATTCCCAGCCGTTCGGAGGCCGTTTGGTAGAGGCCATCGGCATCCGACATAGGTGCCTTCGGCAGGGGCACCGCTTGGAGCGGGGCAAGGGACACCTGTTCGTCATACGGTAGATTCAACAACCGGAATAAGTCCAGCAAATTCTCACTCAGCGTGTTCTTAGCCGCGTTCAGGCTGTTGAGGTCGCTGGCGTACTGCCCTTTGAGGTCGTAATAGTCGCCCGGGGGAATAGCCCCCTCATCGAAAAGTACCGTACTGCGCTCCACCTGTCTTTGGGTTACCGCCACCTGGCTATCGATCTGCGCCACCATGTCTTTTGCCGTAAGTACGTTGATGTATGCCGCCGTGACATCCAGCGCCACCTGTTCTTCCATCAGCTGTTCCTCCAACTGCGTAGCGCGGTAAGCATGGGCTTGCAGCGTAATGTTGCGGAACATCCGTAACCCGTCGAATAAAACCAGTGAACTACTGACATACTGATTGCCGGACACGAAATTCTCTTCCACATATTGGTTGGTCGTAGGGTTAATAAACCGCCCTTGGCTATAGCTGTGGCTCATGCCTGCGTCGAGCGATGGCAGCAGGTTCTGCTTGGCCTGCCGCAGGTTGATGGCCGCTCCCTGTGTTTGGATGCGGCTCTGCTGCACATTGCGGTTATGGGCAAGGGCCAGCTCGATGCTGCGCTCCAGGGTCAGCGTATCGGGCGTGGGTGCTTCCTGTGCAACAACCTGTAAGACGATGGCGCCAACAGCGACAAACAAACAGGCGATATAACGTATCGGTAACAACATGTCTTTTTCTCGTTTTGGCATAACGTTATCACAGTCTACGCCAAAACAACAATCAACTAATTATTAACTGGTTGTAAAACTTGAATGGGTAGACGTTGTTCGATATCGGGCAGTAGGTGTTCGGAAACGGACAGTGTGCCCCAGCGGCTATTTCTGCATAAGCCCCTTCACCGCTGCCAGATACTATTTCGTAAATATTTCGCGATAAGCATCTTCCATGCCGGAAAATTCGGCGTCTGTGATTTCTTGGAACTGCTTTTTCCTGCGATTGGGAAATATACCTTTGTTTTGATGAAGGAAAACTATAATTTCATCAAGACGCTTGTCGGGCATGTCGATCAGCTGTTGCAACTCCCTTTTCAATTCGTCATAGCGTTCCAAAAATAAGAGTTCTTCAGAAAGGTCATGTCGTATCGTCGCCCGAAGGGTATTTGCCAAATAAATACATTGTGCCGTGAGTTCAGGGTAACGGAAGTAAGAACCAATCTCATCGGGATTGGTCACCGTGAGCTCACCGTTAGCATCGCTTACAAACTGTATACGTTGCATTAATGGCTTGGAATACGCTTCTAAAACCAAATCATAATCTTTCAGGTTATTTACCATATGGGCAGAAACAGGTATAATTGACCCCTGGCTAACCATTCCGTCTCTTGTAAGCATATCATGGATCAGAAACCGATGAATACGGCCATTACCATCCAAAAATGGATGTATGAATACAAAACCGAATGAAATAAGCGTAGCGCGTATAACAGGTGACGCATCCCTGGTTTTTTCCTCGACAGCAAGTATACCGTTCATCATGGAGTGTACCATGCCAGGCGGGGGACAAACATAGTGGTAGATTTCCTCCATCCGGTAACTCCTTTGCCCAATGTAGTTCTGGAAGCTCCGGTATCCCGACTGCACATATCTAGGGTCTACTATCGCATTTTGCAGCGAGGTAAGGTTTTGTTCGGTGAGCAGTTGATTGGCTGGTTGTTTGCCAGCATCATAAAGGATGGCGATGAAACGGTTCATGCGATCCGGGGAAGGTTTTTCTTGCTCGATTTCATAGGATGATTTGGTTTCCTTTCTGTAAAGATATTGCGTAGCACGATTAAATATCTCTTCGGCATAGCCAGCTTTGAGTTGCTCAAGCTCAGCCGATATATCTATGGACAACAACTCCGATAGCGCTTGGGTTCGGCGGACAATAGGGCAAAATTCCGGTGTTCCCAGCAAATTATCATTTATTTTCCACCTACTATTGCGAAGTGATGTCCCAACGATATACTTTGATGGATCAAGGAAATCTACATAGTTGCTGCCCGGTGCTGTCTCCATTTCCAGTATATTGCCCGTCAACCATTCATACAGAAACCCCATCTTTCTAGTATAACGTCCGTTTGGGTTAGACGAAATGAAATCAATAAGTTCACCCCGTTTTATGCGACTGAAAACTATGGCTAAAAAGTCAAGATTTTCAAATCGTCATATTTGAACGAGAATTCAATATGGCTCGCCATTGAATCCTCTTTTGGTGCATATTTCGGCCCATAGGTCTGGTCAACGGTACCATCAAGAGCGACCTCTATTTTATTCCTCGTTCCGATAAAAGACCGGTGGGTAAGTCGATGATGTATTAATCCCAAACGTTGTTTAAGCCACTGGCTTCCTACGGGCTGAAGTACCATGTTTTGCAGTAATTTCCTTTTCTTTGCAGTAAAATTAATAAAAAAGGACACATGTGAAGTAAAATATTTTTTTGATTAAAAATAACGCTTTATTAAATCGTGCAGTAAAATCAATTATGCCACAGTAAAATGAGTTTCCAGCACCCAGATTGCAGTATTTTCAATTTTTCCTTTCTTCGGTAAAACGTTGTTCTTTAAGGTTTGTGGGCAAAATCGGGCTAGCCTTCGAAATTATTTCCGCACACACCCCTTCACCGCAGCCATATACGACGCGCCGATGGGCAGTATGCTCCCGTTGATGGTAAGTTGGTGCCGCTCGATTTTCTGCACGTTGTTTATTGCAGCAATAAACGAACGATGGATACGTACAAAACGGTCGGCGGGTAACAGCGCCTCACATTCGGTAATCGTCATCCGGCTCAACACCTGGTTATCGCGCAACACAAAGTTGACATAGTTGCCAGTCGCTTCGAGGTAATCGATGGCATCGAAATCTACCTTCACCTGCTCATATCCGGTTTTGACGAAGATATACGTCGGCTTGGTATCCTTGCCGCGAAGTTCCAGCCACTCCTGCGCCTTATTACAGGCTTTGAGGAAACGCGGCAACGAGAAAGGTTTGAGCAGGTAGTCCACGGCATCCAGCTCGAAACCGGCCACGGCGTGCTCGGAGTAGGCGGTGGTAAAAACCACCAACGGCTTCTTACTCAAGCTTCTGAAAAACTCGATGCCCGAAATATCCGGCATCTTGATGTCGAGAAACAGAAGGTCTACCGGATGCTGCCGCAGGTAGTCCATCGCCTCAAAAGCATTGGTAAAGGCAGCTTGTAAATCTAGGAAAGGCACCTTGGCGGCATGGCTACGCACTACGTCAAGCGCGATGGGTTCGTCGTCTACGGCAATGGCTGTTATCATCTTCAATATACCCTTCTTCCAAAGGTAGAAAAAATGTTGCCACCTACAATTGTACCGTCAAATGCACGAAATACTCCTGTGTCGTTTCGCGGATCACCAGCTCGTGCCTGTTGGGATAGAGCATGGCCAGGCGCTGCTTCACATTTTCGAGCCCTACGCCCGAATGGCGACGCTCCGGGTCGGACTCCGACTTGCGGTGGATGCTGTTATGCACGTCGAAGTACACGTTCCCTTCCGATTCGTAGAGGCTGACTTTTATCCACGACTTCTCGTTTAAACTGATGCCATGTTTGAACGCGTTCTCCACGAATGGGATAAGCAGCATCGGAGCAACATAGGTGCTTTCTAACGCGTCTTTGATATCACATTCTACGGTAATATCAGGAGAGGTAGCGGTGCGCAGCAGCTGCAGGTCGATGTAGTTGCGGAGGTATTCGATCTCACGGGCCAATAAGATACGGTCTTGGTTGTTCTCATGGAGCATGAAACGCATCATGTCGCCCAGTTTCTGGATGCCGGCGGATGTACGCTCGGCATCTTCCTGCAGTGCAGTTCCATACAGCGTGTTCAGGATATTGAACAGGAAATGGGGGTTGATCTGCGACCGCAGGAAACTCAGGCCCGCCGAGGTATGCCCAAGCTCCGTTTGGAGGTTTACCAACTGGCCGATACGGACCCTTTGCTGCTGGTATACAAAATTGACAAGTGGAAGAACGATTAAGGTGATACAAATCCAGATGACGAAATACACAGGCCCTGCCGAACCTGTAACATTTAAAAAAAACACGCCGGATGGAATAAAAGCGACGAACGCTACGCCTATAGCGATAAGCAAGTAGGAGGTAAGCGTATATCTCTTTTTCTCTTTTAGGGGCAACAACCAATAGATATTCAGTGCAAAAACAAGATAAACATAAGGCACCAAACTTAGCCAGAATATGGCAAGATCATCTTCAATGGCCAATAACATGACAAAAACCATCGCCCCGCCCCCGAGTACGACCAAGCTTTCCTTGGTGATACGCGTAACCAGTGTGCTTTGAGTTTGCTGCAAGTAACGCACCAGCCGCTTGATGCCTTCATAGACAAATAACAGCAAGAACACAAGCAGTGCACCGCCCAGCGACTCGCCGCGCTTAAGGTGGGCAACAAATTGCCCGTCGTTCCAATGGTGATCACGCACCCACACGCAAGTGGTGAGTCCCAGCCAAACCAGGAAGAAGAGCGATAATGTAAACGCAATCGCCAGATCAATTTTGCGCTCCCTGAAAAACACGGGCGAAATCCATTGTGTAAATGCCAGATACGCACCATAAATAACAGTTGCATACCCCATCAACGAGGCGGCACTCCGTGTAACACCCGCCCGCCCTTCATTACTAAAGATGAGTACAAGCGCAAATAGGTAAATGCCCGTGGCTAAGATAGTTTCAATACGATTCAGCTTCATAGTTTACTGCTTTGCCAACAAAGAAAGGCAAAAGGCCTAGATAGGGCAATAATCTGGGATGAAAGTAGGGAATACAGGGGTGAATAGGGTTCTGAAGCCTCAATCCTCCCAAAGCTGCGCCTTCTGCCTTTCGATGCCCTCCTGCACCTTGGTATCGTATACGCCATCCACGATTGCCATCTCCGCGTCGCGGTATTTTCCCGAACGGTAGATATCCACAACCTGTTGGTCCTTCAGTGCAATATCATAAGCATCGCGGGCACTCATCAGCTTCACAAACACGGGTAGGCATTCGAAGAAAATGAAAAGCAGCATGATGAAGGTGATGGACCAATAGTTCGAGCTGTTCACGGTGCCATCAGGGTTATACTTCAAGTCGCCCAATGCCGCGTTACGGTCGGCAAACCCTGCACGGTTCACGGCGCTGTCCATCTGCGCTCCGGTTAATAACCGCGCATCCATCAGTCCTTCGAATTGCTTGCGTTGCTGGATGAATGCCTCCTGCGCCGCAATGGTCGATCGCAATGTGTCTAAATATCGCTCCTGTTTTTCCAGATCGGCCTGCCGCTGCTTAGCGTATGGGCCGTACCCCACAATACCCGATGTTTCCACGCTTTTCTCGCCGAAAGTTTCCATCTTAAGCTTTATTCGGTCGGCTTTGAGCGTGGCCTCCACCGAATCGAGTTCCACTTTCAGTTCGGCGATTTTTGCCAGCTCGACGGCGTACTTGCTGTCGAATGCCCGGTTGAGGGTATCGATGCTTGCCCGCTGCCGGTCGAGGTAGGTAACCCGCAACTGATCGCGGATCTCCTTGTCGAATACCTTGATTTCCAATGGTCGGGCAATGACAATGCCGATAAGGACCGCCAGCAGGATGCGCGGCGTAGCCTGCAGGAACTGTTTGAAACCCGATGCATTTTTATTGATGCTCGATACGATGTAACGGTCCATATTGAATATCGCCAGCCCCCACAGCAGTCCGAAAAGCACCGCATACCCGATGGCACCTCCATCGCTGCTGAACACAAAATACAGGGCATACCCGCCAGACAGGGCCGCGAAAAGACCTGTAAAAAAGATCGTTGCCCCAATACCCACATATTTGTTATGCTCGGCGGGGTATTTGGCCAACGTGGGTTGATGCACACCGCTGCACCACCAGAAAAATTGCATCAGTTTCGCCATCTGCTCACCAACATCATTATACAAGGTAAGACGGACTGAAAGCCAAATTGTTACGTCGCCCTTTACCTCAACACAAAAATAAGACCTGTCGGATATGGGAACGACTATCAGGGACGAAACCACGATATCGAGGGACGAAAACGCTATGCTTTGCACCTTGACGTATCTTCCCTACTTTTTGCGACCGATGATAAGGAATGGGAATAAAAGGGATTTGGAAGTCAACTTTAAAGTTTTTACCTTTAACGCAACCAATGTTACCGTGATTAGTATTGATCGGAAACAATTATCAACTAACAAAGGCAGATCTTAATGAAAAATATCTGTTTTGATACTACTTAACCCCTTTTTGTGTTGCCGCCTAGGTGCGACTCGGCGGGATTATGGTGTAACTAATAATGGATAAATAAAAAGAAAAGACACGATACATGGAAACATGTGGTCACGGATTGTGACTATTTACTGAAAACAATTTTAAGCCTAAAGACCGATGACCAAAACCAAAATTGACAGGGTAGCGATAGCCGCAGAAGTATCTATGAACCAGTTTTCTGACATTAGGAAATATAGGGTAAGGTTTGATTTCCCCCTTGCCTCGTTATTTGAAGTAGGGAACGGTTCTTATTGCAGCTCACGAGGGAAGAGTGGCGTGAAATATAACCCCCCCATACCCTTGGCGTTTGCGATCACCATTATTGCCGGAAAGGCGATGGACTTTACAAGAAACCGTATGGAGCTATGAAGGGGAACCTGGTTAGATATGAAAAGCTGATAAATGAAAAGTTATCCGAAATGCGCAGTGCGCATGCTGGATAACCAAAGAGCTAGCGTCTTGAAAACGTTGCGGAATACACAATATGAAAACATAAATGCAACTTATTGATTTGAAGATAAGTAAAACGCAGCAATTAATAATTTTAGACATTAACAGTTGCGCATATTTGGGAGTTATGGGCAACCTTAGACGACACCCCCACAGACCAACGAACACAGGACAATGAGCGACTTTAAAATATTTAAAAATTGGCTGACACAAGTTTCCTTTCTGACAGAAAAGGACTGTTCGCTTTTTGAACCCTTTTTAAAGACAAAACAACTTAAAGCGAAAGACTACTTTTTGACCGAAGGAAAAATTTGTCACGAAATCGGCTTTATCAATCAAGGCTGTTTCAGAACTTATTACCTTGCAGACGGAAAGGAAATCAACACGCATTTTGCATTTGAAAATGAATTTGTAACGGACTATGACAGCTTTTTACAAAGTAAACCCAGCCGCTACTTCATTCAGGCATTGGAAGACGCTGAAATTGTAACATTCAATTTATCCGCTTTACAAAATGCCTACAACCAATCGCAAAATTGGGAACGCTTTGGCAGAATGATAGCCGAACAATCTTACAAGCTGACAACCCAACGTGTTGAGAGCTTTTTGTTTTTAGACGGAGAGCAACGTTACCTTGACTTACTTGAAAACCAACCTCACATTCTTGACAGAATACCGTTATATCATATTGCTTCCTACTTAGGTCTTGAACGGGAAAGCTTGAGCCGACTACGGAAAAAAATTGCTTACAAGTAGCGATTGTAACATTTGTCAATTTCTTCTTCATTCACCTTTGAGACTTTTGCAGTGTAAAATTTAATGTTTCACTAAAAAAATTCAGAATGAAAAAGGTGATTTTTTCCGCTACTGCAATAGCTTTTATGATTTTGGCGAGTTGCAGCACTTCAAAACAAGTAACAGTTCCGCTTAACCGTTCCGTTGAGTTGGACGACACCTACACAATTAATTGGAACGGTGTCAGCAAAGCATACCGATACGAAAACGGACAATGGTTGCGAGCAGAAAGTTATGATTACCAATTTAACGTTGTTCAAAAACGTTATGACAATCATTGGAAATCCGTTAAATCATTGCACCGTATTCACCCCGACTATGACGGCAAAGCGGGTAACAGAGACCAGACAATGTATTTTGAAGTTGCTTACCAAAATCTGATTGACGGAAAAGTGCAAGCAACTATCAATTCATCGCTTGGCAACGGAACGGGAACAACAGACGCAGAATTTCGTAAATCCGTTTTGATAATGTATGTTCCAAATGCAAGTAAGTTTATGCCGTATAACAAGTTTAGAATTACGCAAAACTACAACTACGAAGAAGGTGTGCTGACCGAAACTGTTGAACTCATCAAAGAAAAAGACGGCAAAGAAATTCCGTTTATGAAGAACGAAGAAACCGCTTTGATTTTTATTAAAAGTAAATTGGACAAAGCACCAACAACCTTTAAACACTAACAGCTATGACAAACGAAGCAAGAAAAATAAGCGGTTACATTTTGCTTTCCGTTCCGACAATCATTTACGGTGGGTATTTTTTGCTCACCGTTTTAAGCGGACAACAGGAACATTTGCAATTAACGGACTTCCAAAAATCAATGTTCCGTGCAGGACACGCCCACGCAGGTGTTTTGGTCATTCTTGCGTTAGTTGCTCAACTCTTCGCAGACCACGCTTCTTTGTCCAATCGTTGGAAATGGTTTGCCCGACTTTCATTCCCGATTTCAGCCATTACAATTAGCTTAGGCTTCTTTGCGGCAGCTATCGGCAGACAAATTACCGAACCGACAGGACTAATTTTCATTTTGTATGTTGGTAATGCAATACTGACTTTTGGACTTTTGACATTGGGAATTGGACTAATCCGACAGAAGAAAGGCAGCCCATAACAGCGGCTTGGCACAAGCGGGGGTTTAGTGCTTCGCATGACAGTTTTTCGTAAATTTGAGCTTTCGGCTTCGTAGCAAGTTTTGTGGTAAAAATCCCCGCCTGCGCCAAGCCGCAAACCGATGTGACGCAATCCGCTACGCTCCTTGCGTCACATCGTGCCGGCGCCTTCACCGCCTTGATGCACTCAGTCGCTGCGCGGACTTCGTACATCAAGCGGTTTTGCAAAATTCCGAGCTTAGAGCTGCGCTCTGCTCGAAACTTCGCAAAGCCGCCGGCACGTTGGGCGTCATTCTAAAAAGACACGACACAAAACAAAACGAACAGACAAAAAAGTAAAACAATTAACACCTAATAAAATGGACATAGCAATTTTAATCCTCGTCATTGTTGCAGTAATACTACTTGGCATCGTGACATTTTTTATTTTCCAGATTTGGGTTCAATCGAAAGAAGCCAAAATCCAACTTACAAACCACCTTCAAGAAATTCAGAAAGGTTTTTCAAATTCTGACAACAATTTGAAAACACTAAATCTACAGCTAATTGAAAGTATTGGGATTGAACACAAAGGTTTAGTAAACGCAATTGACCAACTAAAGGCAGAAATCAAAGACCTAGAAAATGAAATAAAAGATGTAAAATCAGAAATCATCAAAAATATCGACAACCACATTCAGAATTCCGAAGGTAAAATTTCTGATGGCTTAGAATCTGTAAAAGCAAAAACAAATTCAACAATCGAAGGTCTTTCGGACAGTGTAAAACTCTTTAAAGACAATATTGATGCAAGAATTAAAGAGCTTGACAACAACCTATCAGACAAGCTTGTTAATGATTTGACTCATTTGACAAATTCATACTCTAAAACCCTAAAGGACGAACAATCAAAAGTTTTAGACCGATTTGAGCAAGCCAGTAAAGAGATTAACAAAAAACAGAGTGACATTCTCAAAGCAATAACAGAACCTTTGAAAATAAATCTGAACCACAATGATTAAAAACTATTTAGCATATCTAAAGGATATAAGCCGAAAAATAGTTGCTGATTCAGGTTTTGAAAAAGCACTTCTTGACAAAAGCAGAACGAACAAGTCTTTTGCTTTTCAAAAGACCAACAATAAACTTTCGTTCACAGAGAAGGATGAATTATACCCAAGAATTAAAAATATTGAAGATTACCTAAGCAAAAACAACGACAAGAAACTATTTTGTGGCTTCGGATTGGTTGCGGGTATAAAAGGTAGGCAATATGCTGCACCAATAATTTATGTTGAGTGTGAGATTTTCAAAGAAGATTCTTCATACATAATTGAGTTTGATTTTGATACCAACTCCTTTAACTATGACCTCATAACCAGTATTTTGAACTACAGTATAACAGCAAGATATAGTGTTGCAGATGATGATGTTTTCAATGAAGATTTTCAGAAGGAAGTTGATATTGTTGAAAAAATAGAAAATGAGATTAAAGTGTTTGATGAAGTCGAATTGCTACAGGAATATGCAAATGAAATATTTCAATTACTGCAATCCAAACTCGAAGACTTTCATAATATCAAGCGAAAGAGCAATAACGACTACAACTATTCAACTGAGATAAATTTATTTAATTCAAAACCGAAGTATAATTCCCCCCAATCGTTGGACAGATTTTTCATAAACTAAG
>NZ_JAMXAY010000069.1 GCF_025460835.1 Parapedobacter soli
ACCAGTAATAGATGGCGAGGTCATCCCGTGCCGCAAGTTGCTGCAATACATACTGTTCGGTGAGTGCGCCTTTGAATTCCTGAAAAATAACGTTCCCTTCCAGCAGCGTACGCACATCCAGATCGGTCATTGCACCCAGTAGGCCTACATCCACGGTGAAGAGCTTAAAAACGCTGAAATCGGCATAGGCCTTCAATGGGATGGCCGGTTTGGTTACGTTATTTACCTGATGTATCAAACCACAATCCTTGAGCCAGGCGATGGCAAGCTCATAATCCTTGGCGCGGGCGCCTTGCCGGATGACGCCGTAAATAAACTTTTTGTTTTCCTTAGCCAATTGCGCTGGAATGGAGTTCCATAACATGCGTATACGCGGCACGATTTCATGGGGAGCGTGCTTGGAGAAATCCTGTTCATAAGCCGTGAGGATTCGTTTTTGGATGTGGCGAATTTCTGCAAAATCTTGTGTTCGTGAAAACGTAAGTACAGCTTCCGGCATTCCGCCCACATAGTAGTACTGTCGCAGGCGCTCGATGAACCGGGGTGCGAAGCTGTTAATGAGCGGCCAGTCTTCGCTAAGGAGCAACTCGGTAAGTGCTGTTTCGCCAACGGCTTCCAGAAACTCCACGAACGTTAGCGGATGGAGGTCGAGGAATTCGACCTTGCCAACAGGGAAGGAGGTGTGGTGATGGAGGGCAACACCCAACAACGAGCCTGCACAAAGGATGTGGTATTCGGGGGCATTCTCCTGAAAGTATTTTAACGACGTGAGGGCTTCCGGGACTTCCTGTATCTCGTCAAAAATCAGCAGTGTGTCGGTATCGATAGCTACGCCCGTTTCAATACGAAGACCGGTTAAAATTCGATCCACATCAAAATCGGTTGAAAACAGCTGTTTCATCAACGGACTGCTCTCCATATTGATGTACGCGACGGCTTTGTACTCCGCCTTGCCAAAGGCCCGCATTAACCATGTTTTGCCCACTTGCCGGGCACCGCGGATGATAAGCGGCTTGCGGGATTGACGCGCTTTCCAATCCTGCAGTTTTGTATATAAGGTACGCTCCATATTGCAAAAATACATAAATATGCACGAGTTTTTGTCATATATTACATTTTTATGTACGAGTTTTTGTTGTTGACCACATTTATATGCACGAGTTTTTGCCCCCGCCCCCCTCAATTCACCAGCTCCCCGTTATTCGCAGCCCGGTCTCCGGTAAAAAAACCCCGAAAGCATCTTTCAACTTTCGGGGTTCTGTGTTTTAGCGTAGCCGATGGCCTTACCGTCGGCGACGTTGCCACCGCTGCAGCGCCCAGGTAACCGCGAAGCTCACAGCCGCGCCGATGGCGGCCAGCACAGCGGTTTTGACCATATCGTGCATGCCCAGCTGGGCCGCGATGCTGAGCAGGGTGCCGCCGCCGGTGCCTACACCGAGCTGGAAGTTAGTCGTCTTCATCGCTTTCTCCTTCCTGGTCGCGGCTTCGCAGACCGCTTTCCACCGCCTCCAGCACGCCCAGTGCCAGCGTAAGGTACCGTGCTACCACCACCACTTTGGGCGGCAGCTTCACCGGTGAGGCGATGATGAACTGGCTGGCTACGGCCAGTGTCTCCTTGATCCTGTCGTAAAGTGTCGGTTTCTCCGTTTCCGGGAGGCCGACGGTTTTTGTGTTTTTCATTGTTGTTTCGTTTTTAATTTCTTATCATCTCCCTTTGTGTTTTAACTATCGCGCAAGCGGCTAGGGTGCTTGCACCCCGTCGTCGTGGGGCAATCTATTCTCAACCACTAACCTATCATTGCCTTTCTTAATCTCCGCCACCAGCATGGGGTACACAAATTCATAGGCCGTTTGCGATCCCTTCACCTGGTAGTCGCCGTCTAGCCATTGCCAGTATAAGCCCGTGAGCGGGCAGCCCCACGTTTCGTGGTGGTAGTTTCCGATGTGGACGAACACCAACCGGAAGTTGGGGATCTCCACGATCTCTACCATGCCCTTGTGCAGCCGGGGGAAACGCTTGGCGTATTCGGTGTGCATCGTTGCCGAAAGGTTGAGCGAGAGGCCGTAGTCGCCGGGAGGGATGCAGGTCTCGCCCGCGATTTTCTCGTCGCGGATGCGGTCCTCCAGCAGGTAGCAGCAGAACAGGCCGCCGATGTAGAGGTGGCTCAGGGTACTGTGCTTCCCCTGGGCCACGCGGATGATGCGCGTTTCGTTCATCGTTCGATCTCCCCTACAAACTGGCTGCTCGAAAACTGTTTCCGGTCCCGGTCGCATACACATACGTAAATCAGCGAGCTACTAAGGAGCGGGAACTCGAAAAGATCGAGTGTCACCAATCCATCGCTGCGCAAGGCCTCCGCGACCGTTATTGACTGCTCCTGCAGGTTGTAGCATATAGCCATGACGGTATCGTCGCTATGGCCGCTGAAGCGCGGCATGAGCGGCGACCAAGTAATTGCCACGGACGAACCAACTTGCTCATAAGCGATATCTGGCAGCGGTGCCAGCGAACCCCGGCTTAGTCTTACCGCTGCGGGATTGATGGTGATATCCGGGAATTCCCCCTCAACAGCGTAGTTGAGCATGTGGGAAGCCGCCGCATTCATGGCCGTGGTTTTGGAGCGCGACGGGTGCGCTTGGGCAAAGCCCATGTAGATGATTTCCTTGAGCGGTTTAAGGAACCGCATGACCGTTGCCAGGCGGCTTCGTGCGTCCTGCTGCTTGGGCGAGGGCGCTTTCGCGGACCGTTTGGGCCGGCTGCGGATGTAGAATCCGCTGGGGCCGTTGCAGCCCACCAATTCGCCTAATATGCCTGAAAAAGCTAATAAATTTGATAATCTTGCCATTGTTCACTCCTATTTAAAGAACTGGGGCGGGCGCCCCAGTCCGTAAGAAAACCAACGATTTATGCCAATACCACCGATCCGCCGTATACGGTATTGGAGATCGATCCGCTGTCGCGGCTCACGCAGAACAGCCATACTTCCGCCGGGTGGCCTACCGTGTCGTCATCGACCGCGATGACTGCCTCGCCGACCGACCGTTGCACTACCTCATCCGTGGTATAAAACAACTGCAGCTCGCTGTCGTACAGCAGTACGTAGACATCATCATCTGCCCTACCATTGAAGGTGGTTACGGAAGGGCGCCACGATACCGTTACCTCATGTTCACCGGGCACTACCGTGACGCCCCGGGGAGGTAGCAGGCCACCGTTGCTGAATTTCAGCTTGCTGTAATCGATGGTGAAATCCGGGTAGTCGCCCGTTGTCGCCGGTAAATTGGCCGCCATCGCCTGGTTGAACAGCGTCGACTCGCCTACATACGCCTTGGCGAAGCCGATTTCAAACAAGCCCTTCAATGGGAGGAGGAACTTGCCCATGAGACGGAACCGCTGTTGCTGTGCCAGCTGCGCTTGGGAAAACGGCTTGGTGCGTTTCTTGGGCAGGCCGCGCATGTAGTGGATGTCGCGCCAGCTGCTACCGATTATACTTCCTACTTTTCCTGAAAAGGTGCCGATAGCACCGTTGATAAATTTTGCCATGTTATGTCAAATGTTAAATTTTACTTCTGTTCATGAAGGCGTCCTGTCTGCCGACAGCCTAACGCCAACGGCACAAACGTAGGCATGCTGTTTTTGCAAAACAATAGCAAAACGTTGATAGTCAGTATATTGATAGGGTTTTGGGTGATTTAGTCAGGATGTTGTCGGTATACTGTCAGGCCAAAGGGAGCGGTGTGGTTCGGGGATGGGGTGTTTCCGGTATCGGCTTGGGGTACGCTTCGGGTCTGCTTGGGTGCAGCGCTTATAACGAGACTGGCCTTGGTTTGGACTCCTACTGGCGCCGCCAATCCAAGTCCAGTCCCAGTACAAATCAGATCCACACGTTATCCGCATGGATGTCCGAAGCCGGTCCGAAGCCTACTCCCCGAGGTAAAAGCGCCGGCACCGCTCGATATCGCTGTGGCGGAACAGGCGCATGCCTAGTGTATAGGAATCCACCGGTAGCAATCCCCGTTTGGTGAGCCGGTAAATGGTTCGTTCGCCCACCCCGATGCGTTCGGCGGCATATTTCGCACTATATAGCCGGTCGTCATCTTGTTTCTGTGGGGTAGGTTCTTCGGCGGCGGCATCTCCGCTGGTTGCCCCTTGTTCCATACGGGTTAATAGCTCAAGTATCTGTTTCAGGATGTCTATGATGTTATTCAGCATCGCTGAAATCAGGTTTACGATGCGGTTCATAAGTAAGCATGTGTTCGTTGCCGGTCACTCCGGCAGGCCATGGAGCGGCTTTCGCCACTGCATCGAAGGTAACCGGCAGATGAAACCATTAGTCGTCCGAATGCTAAGTTAAGCGAAAAGCTCGGTATGGCAGCAAATATTCACTGAAAATGTATCGGCCGCGCTGGTGAGGCCCTGTACCTCCATGCAGGCTTCCTCGCCCCAAAGGAGCCGGAGGCGGTCTTCCAGGTTTCGCAAGCCCGTTTGCGTGCTATATACCGCCGATGCCCGGCGTTTCCGGTTCGTGGCGCGAACCGTCAGGCGGCCTTCATATACGCCGACGCGAATCACCGCGGGATGGGCATGGTCGTCCAATACCGCATATTTTTTCATGTTTTCGACCAGCAGGATCAGGAGCATGGGGATGCACCGCACCCCGCTATGGGTCGGCGCGGCGTCGACGATGATATGCGGCCGGAAGCCCAGCCGAATTTGGATGACTTGGATATACAGTTGCAGCAGGGCAAGTTCATCTTCCAGCGGGATGAGGTTGTCCCGGCTAGTCCGGCCATAGGCCTTGGTGAATTGCGAAATCGCGTATACGATGTAAGCCACCTTGTCGGGCCGCCATTTCACGGTATAGGCCAAGGTGTCCATCAGGTTATTGATCAGGTGCGGTATCAGCTGCCCGTTGAGCTGTTCGAGGGTATGCTCGTTTAACGCGCTTTGCAAGCGCCGTTCGAGGTCGTCGTATTGGGTCTTATCCAGCCGAAACGCCTGCCGTACCCACAGTGCCGCGTAGTATAGGGTGCCCAAAATGGTGCCGCTAAACAATACGATCAGCGTTTGCCATTTGTTGACCACCTCTGATTCCGGATACGCTTGCGGGGCGGTGACCGCCATGGCACGTAGTGCGATACTCAATGCGATGGCAAATACGACGATGCCGAGCAGAAAAAGCACTATCGCCAATGCTGCGCGCACGTACCGCCTCCGCCGGCAAAGCACGGTTACCTGCGGCCCTAACACAAAGGCGGTTAGGTTGGCTGTAGCGATGTGGATACCCATCATGATGCCCCAGTCGCCCACACCTCTGAAAGCACCGGGCACCACTTTGTCCATATAGATCCAAAGGGCCGTACCCCATACCAGCCAGCCGATCAACTGATACTCCAGAAAGGGAATCCGTTCCGTAAGCGTGCGCATTGGTTATTTGATGCCGTTGCCTTTGCCCATCTGGTATCTGTGCAGAAAATCGAGATAGGCCTCTTTGTGTGTTTCGCCAACGTCATACGTGAAGGAGCCGATAGTCACACTGTCGGGATGGAAAGTGCTCACTTCATCCAAATTGACGATGGCACTCCTGCTGATCTTGAGAAATAAGCCCGTCGGCTCCAACACGGCCATTGCCTGGGTTAACGAGCAGCGGATGCATAGCGGCGCATCTCGGTTTAGGAGATACACATTCACGTAGTTCCCGGCTTGGATAAGCTTCACCACTTGGTCGGGCATCGTTGGCGTATACGTCTTTTTCCCGCCGTCGTAAAGCAGCAATTTGCCGTATTTCAGCTTTATTGGGTGTTTCGTTGCGTCTGGCCCCAACAGTTCCTCGACCAGCTTTTGCAGGTCTATCACGGAGACGGGTTTGACAATAAAATACTTCACATATTTCCGGTATGCGTCCAACGCACGGTCGTCGTGGCCCGTGATGAATACCAGGTCTTTCGTATGTCCCTTCAACCAGTCGGATGCCTCCAATCCGCTTACGTCGGGCAGTTCGATGTCGCAGAAAATCAAGTCTACATCACCTTTTTCCCGCAGGAATTTTAATGCACCGGCTATGTTTGAAAATGAGGCGACCAGCTCGATGTCTGGAACCGCACGCAAACAATCTGTTAACCGGGTGAGGGCTGAAGGTTCGTCTTCAATGGCAATAGCTCTTATCATAATACCCCATGTAGTTGGTCAGTTTTATAAATATGAGTAGACCAAGTTAAGCCAAATGAAATAAACATCCAAAAAAAGAGGGGGTTCGTCACATTTTTCCTAGCACTCCTCACATAAAAAAAATCTACCTAATGTCATGTGGTAGTTTAGGGTAATTATTAACAAAAACACCATATCATGAACATGAGAAAGCACGTAACAGGAGCAGCGGTTGCTGCCCTAATGATGACAGGAATGGCCTATGAATGGACCATGTCGGCACTCGGCGGCACCACCGCGGCAGTCCCCAAGGTAACAGTGGTTAGCGCGCATGCCGCGGATGGGGCGGTCTGCTTAGACACGAAATTCTTTTTGCCGATGCGCGCGGACCGGCCTGGTGTTGACGTACAGCAGCGGCACGAAAGTCTGGAAGCGCTACTAACCACTTACGAGGAGCGGTAGGATGGTTTGGCGGCGGCTTGGCTGGGTGGTGGGTGCCTTCCATATCGGTACGATTTTGCTATTCAATGTCGTAGGGTTCCATATGTCCTTATCGGTCGTTGCACCGCAGGGCGCCCCCCAGCAAAGCCGCTTCATTGATCGATTGCGTAGCCTGGGCCACACAGTACCTATCGTTCATTATGCCCGGTTTACGGGCATTGCCACGGGTTATGGCTTTTATTCGCCGCATGTGGCCAGCCCCTATGTGATTGAAGTGGTTGCCTGCACAGGTGGCCCGCAGCAATGCGACACCCTTGTGCGCCCGGGATGGGCCCGGGGCGCCGGGGCGGTCCGTTATCGTGCATTTACCGCTTCGCTACGGAACCTGCTGCCCGCGGAACGGCGATTATACGATACCGACACGTTAGCCATCCGCTATACCCGGGTATTGGCGCGCCAAGCTGCGCTACGCATAGCTGAGGGCTACGGAGCGCAGGCCTCCCGATGGCGCGCTTACGTAATCAATTTGCCCACCCTGCGCGCGCAGCATTCCATAACTGCTACGCCCCTGATTGATGAACCGTTGGCTGCACCACATATCACGACGCGATAGGGCGGGGGACGGCAGGTCTGGCGGGTGGTACGACTGGTATCGCCGTGGCCTGGGCGTGGTACTCCTCACGGCTTTCGCGCCGCTGCTGCCCTATGCGCCGGAGCTATTCAGCGCTGCCGGCCTATTTGATGCCGAACTGCTGCGCTTGCATCCCCATGGTTCGGGCCTTTCCGTATATGATAT
Organism: Parapedobacter soli; assembly: GCF_025460835.1. Classification (GTDB taxonomy): domain Bacteria; phylum Bacteroidota; class Bacteroidia; order Sphingobacteriales; family Sphingobacteriaceae; genus Parapedobacter; species Parapedobacter soli. Next base: position 7,386 of record NZ_JAMXAY010000069.1, read on the forward strand.
CACCACGGGCGCAGCGCGCCATCTGGGATGGCCATCGTACCTCACAGTATATGCATTGGCCACAGGCTACCTTGCGGCCTGTGTGGCGCTTATTGCAGGCTGGCAAACGCGGCCCGCCGCGGTGGTACTCATGCTGCTGCACCACATGTTCTTCCTGGCAGTACCCATTTACAACTACGGCTACGACTTCCTGGCGCTATCTGCGCTCTTTTACTGTGCGGTATACGACCGGCGATGGGCTTTTCTCACCCTTCGGATCTTGCAGGTGCACCTGTGCGCCGTGTATTTTTTCGGCGGGCTCAACAAAGCCATCGGCTATACTTGGCACAATGGCGAGGCCCTCTGGAAAGCCATGCAGCAGCCCATCGGTGAGCCGCTGATCCGCGGCATGGCGTTGTTACCTCTGCCGGGGCTATGGGCGGCCCTTGGCTGGGGTGTGGTCGCCTTGGAACTTTCGTATGCGGTGGGGATTTGGTGGCGGCCGGTACGGCGGTGGGTGTTGGCTGGTACCATAGCGATGCATATCGGCATTGCCCTTTGTTTGGGGCTTTACGCCTTTTCGGGGCTGATGACCCTCCTCAACCTTGCCGCCTTTTATTTTCCGTATCTGAACGATTCAGCCTGCCCGCCGCCGGAACCTTCTGTGCAGGTCCGGAGGGCTACCGGTGTAACGGCAGCTAGCAGCGGTGAGACGCCGGCGTGTAACACGTCGTCCACCTATGTTGCCGGCGTTCCGCCCGAGAAACCGCCATGATTGTTTGTATTCAATTTTTTCCATTATTCAACCACAAGCACATGTTACCATCTTTACGTATCCATATACCCGAACACCATCCACGGGTGGTGGCCTCTGCCCGCCTACCGGCCGGCGTCAGCTATCGCGTTTCCTATTCGCAGAAGCGGAGTTGGCGAGCTGATGATTGGTGGATCAGCATGCAGACCTACGACGCCCGCCACGCGTATGTTTACCTCATTGAAGTGTTTACCGAGCGTCCGCTCCAGTTTGGCGTGGAATGCCTGCGGCGCGACCTGCGCTGGCTCTACCCGTTGTCGGGTGCATTTTCCGTTGCCGGTGCGGCCGGCCGTGAGGCACTGAAGCTCACCGCCGACGAGCACCTCCGGGTGCTTTCCGGTCCGGGCAACCATGTGGCTTCGGTGCAGTCGGGGCGGCACCTCCTTTTCGCCTTTGTGTTGGACTGGGGGTGGACGCGCCGGTATGCCCGCCACGCGTTGGCTTACCTGCGGCGGCCCTTCCCGGTGCCTATCACAGCGGGTATCCGGGGGCACCTGCTTACACTGGCCAACCTTACGCCGCAAGACGGGTTGGTGATGGATGCCGATATCTATTGGCCCATTGCGCGGATTACCCACCTGACCCGCCAATTGTATGAAACCCCCGCGATAGGTTCGGAGACATTGGAGTTAGCGCTAGCGGCGCGAAACTATATAACGGATAGCCTTCGGCTGGACGGTATCCCGCTAACCATAGGAGCGATCGCCGCCCATTTCGGGGTTACTTCGGGCCACCTTAGCCGCATGCATAAAAAGCATTACGGGCAGCCTTTGCAGGCGTACCTCATGCGGCAGCGCCTGAATACCGCCTACCGGCTGCTCAGCGAAGAAGGCCGAAGTGTATCCGCGGTAGCGTACCAGCTGGGCTTTTCAGATGTGCAGGCATTCAACAAGCTTTTCCGGAAATATTTCGGCGTGGCGCCGAGTGAAACGCGAAGAAGGTAAGGAGCGTGGGTAAATCACCAAATCACGTTCACGGGGTACTTATTAATATTTGGGTCAACAGAAATTATTGGTATGCCCATATCGATTGCCGTGGCCGCAATGAGCCTATCGAATGGATCTTTATGATGGAAGTCAAGGTATTGCCCCATGTTTACATATAATCTTTAAAGTCGTCTAACGGTGCATCAAAATCATCAGCCATTTGTAACTTCCCTTTGAGGAGCCCAATTTTCCTAGGTATTTTCCTTTTTTCACGAGGCACACGTGTCTTAGTTAGGATAAAATCGATGAAATCCTCAACCTCCTGTTGATAAGCAGGCGGTATTTTCCGTATTTTTTCTAACAATTGATTTTGAGCCATATCTATTGACATATCACAATTACTCAAAGATAGGCAAAAAGATAGGCAAAAAACAATAATTAATCAACAGTTCTGTATTCTGTATATCATTCCACTATACCCGGCAACCACTCCGCATGCCGGATATTTACCACTAACTATGCCGGATATCTACCAACGGCCAGGCTGAATACGCGGTATTTTTGCTGAGGTAAGTTGGTGATGATACCATGAATAAAGCAACCCATAAAATACCATTCGTTATCCAGGTCGTCGGTTACGTAGCCTTTATTTTTTCCTTTCCGCAAGAGGTGGTGAGACGGCCTTACATTACATATATCTACGAATCGGACTGCAATTGCCCACCTCACGGTGAAGCGACGCGATTAGCGGCACGGGCCCAAAAGCCGGGCTGCTCGGGCGGTGGTACACAGCCATTGGAAGACATATTCAGGTATCCGCTAGGCATGGTGCGGGATGAGCGGGAAATCACAGGGGGGTATTACTATGGTTAACATGGGAATATCCACCAGCATACTAAACAGGCCGGCCAGTCGGCCGATCTACCACATATCCATCGGTAACCGCCGGTTTGCCTTGTTCCGGCGCAGGGCCGTACGCGTTATTTAATTTCCGGTAATCGCTGCCAAGGCGATTCTCCCCCGGCTCCAGGGCCAGGGACCGGCGGCCTGGTTAGCCGATGAGAGACTAATCAAAATATTTTTTTAACGAGAATTATAATACAATGAAGAAATTCACAAATATAGGCTTGAGTGCGATAGTCGCATTCGCCATGATGTTCGCTACGACGGTAGTTGTGGCGCAGGAGAAAGTTGTGGCTTCGGATAACGTGGAAGTGAAGGCATCGGTCGACGCGAAGCTAATAACTGTAACGCACGAGCAGTTAAAAGCGGACCTCGAACCAACCCAAGGTAAAATTCTGACGGACCAGCGGTGGTTTCCAGTTTTAGCTAATCCAAGTTCGCCCAACGATCCAAAAGCTGCTACAATAACAGGGTCACCCAATGCAACTTTGCCCTCTCCCAGCGAATGCAATACGCCCTTCTCTGGCCCAATATGTAGCGCCCAAGTGGATGTTGAAGGAATAGATGACACAGAATTAGCCACAATCTTATCCAACATCAGCAACAATACCCAGACCTATACCGTCCAAGATCTGATTGATGCGGGTGCGTCAACAACGGTCTCCGCCGCGCGGGAGTTTGATCCAGATATTGACTAACGGGGTGATATCGAAAAAGGCTATTTCTTAAGCGATTCTTCTGAAATGGCCGATTAGTAATCGTTGTGAAAACCCCCGCAGTCTCAAATAATAATCGAGATTGTGGGGGGTTTTCCTATTCCCAACTAGCTATACTAATCTGATATCGTCACTTCAAGTGGTAAGGGCCATACATACCGAGCGCTTCTAGGCGGGAGGTCAATCTCGGTTGTGCCGATTGTCCGAGTTAACGTCATTTGAAAATCAGGCTCTTTGTTCAACCTTTTCAAATCGCCCCACCGAAGCCCTCTTAACACGAGCTCCTTGCGGCGCTCAAGCAACACCCAACTAAGGACTTCGGTAGGATTGTCGCTGTAAACGGACTCAAAGTGAGTGGGCAAATACCGATTTTTACGAAGGCGGTTTAAATCACCCAAGGCATCGTCTAGATTACCCATTCGAGCATTAGATTCAGCGCGGATCAGAAACACCTCATCTAAACCCATTCCGGTAAAAAACGAGCTGGTATACTCGTCGGCGACGCCGTAATTACCTTTAAACCTAACATTCCCAGCGGTAGTTAACCTGAAGAATGCCTCCTTACGCAAGTCTCCTTCTTCATACAGTGCATACACAGCAGGATTAACATTGAAGTAAGCGTTTTTGAAAATTGTTATTAAAAATGCACTGGATAAGAAAATTACCTCTGGGTTCTCGTTTTCTAGGTATAAGAATGGAGCGTTTGAAGAAAGGTCAATTTGGTTATAATCAAGAAGTCCGTCACTAATATGCAGACAAGCTTCGGAATACTTCCGTGCAGACGCAAAATCACCCATTTGAAGGTATAATCGGGCCAATAGTGCATAAACTGTATTTTTACCGGGCCGAAATGGAGTCGTCGCTCGTTCTGGCAACAAGAGTTCTGCAGCCAAAAGATCTGTTATCATGAGTTGATAGGTATGCGAGGCGCTGGCCCGTTCCGTTCGTATGGTCAAATCAGATTCGGTCCTTAGCGGCAATCCGATGTCCGTTGCCGCTGAAAGTTCGTCATACGCAGGACAAAAAAGCTGTGCCAGTTGAAAATAGTTCAATGCGCGGTGAAATAGGGCAGTACCGTAAGCATTATTCCAGTCTGCTTCATTCTCTTTCTTATCAATTTTCGATAGCCCTTCCAATGCAAGATTTGCCCAGAGAATGCGCTCATAGGCGACGTTCCAATCTAGCGGATTGTCATTCTCACCTTCGCCTCCGACATAAATCTCCTCATTCCAAGTATAGGCATTGATTTGCCACCGTTCCAACGGATAAGACGGAAATGCTTGGTATCTTGCTTCTGGAATAAAAATTTCATCCGCGCCGATAATCCCCAAGTGATGACTACTTCTCGTATTCATCTTTGCTGTGTTGTCCATCAGCCCTGCGAAATCCGAAAGGGTTATTGGAACCCGTTGGGAAACGTTCGGCTTGACATCTAGATATGCGTTTCCACATGAAGAAACTAAGAGTGCAATACAAATAAAATTAAATATATGAGCGGTTTTCATAATAGTAGTTTTTTAGAATGTGAGTGAGCAACCGACGGCAAATAACTTGGGCGCAGGATAGTCGGCATTTGGATAATCTGGGTCCAAGCCATTTTTATTCGCCCGCCAAAGTATGCCGAGGTTGCGGGCATACCCGAAAAGTTTTAACTGGTGGAGCCCAAGCTTATTAAATGAGTTGGGGTTAAATGAATAACTAATAGACACATCTTGCAAACGGACTACATCGCCTTTGGTTATTAAAGCTTCCGAATAGAGATAGAGTTCATTTCGTTGTGCAGGATTGATTGTTGGTGCCCAAGCAGGTACGTCGGTTAATTGTTCATCGCCCGGCTGCTCCCAGCGCCTAAAATAATCCATGTGAAATATTTGGTTTATTGTTGTATACTCCTGCCCCGAAGCAATCGATTTTCGACGGAAAACATGCCCATATTTGAAGGAAACCAAGGCACTAGCCTCAAAACCCTTATACGAAAATGAATTTCTCAGCGACCCGAAAGCTAGGGGAACGGTTGATCCTGCAATCACGAGGTTTTCGACGGGAAAGTTGGTGAAATATGCAGCATATTGGTCTATATCGTTAGTTAACGCCCCCTCGACCTTTATGAGTGGCATGCCGTTCTCTGAGGATAACCCATACCAAGGAAAGGCGTAAATATTGTCGACGGATTCGCCACTTACAATTGGATTACGGTACAGATAATCGCTCAATGAATTTTCTGGGTTGTTAAATCGGGTCACCTTATTTGTACTTACGCTGGTAAGAAGCGTAGTGCCCCAAGAGAAAACACCGACGATATTACGGCTACTGATTTGAAAATCCCATCCCTTGGTACGAAGATGGCCATAATTCATCTTATAAATACTTCCGATATTGATGCCTGTTGTCGGATCCATCATGTTCTCGCCGAGGAGGTGTTTTGCATGCTTTGCATAGTATTCTATATTGGCGCTAATACGTTGGCTTTTGCTTCGAATATCTACACCGATATTCAAGGTGTTTACCTGTTCCCATCGTAATGATGGGTTCCCGGGGTGCATTACATTTGATTCGGGGAGCCCTGTGAATTGATTATTCCCTACAGAAATCGTTGGGTAGTAGCTTTGGCTCTTATCGATGTTGCCGGCACTGCCGTAAGTGAAACGAAAGCGCATATAAGGGATTGTTACGCGAAATGGATAAAAGCCCTCTTTACTCATTTCCCAACTGCTGCCCAGTGACCACAGGACTGTACCCCGCTGATTGGTTTTTACGCCCAAGAGGTTACTACCATCCCACCTTACGCTACCGCTTAAGATGTACTTTTCAAAGAAGGTATGGCTAGCATTGCCAAAATAGGATAGGTATCTGTTGGTTATTTTCGAAGGGGAGAAGGAAGTGTTTGGAATCTGGGCCCTTCCCGTCGGTTTAACCGGAAAACTGTTTTTGTAGTCCAGTCGGCTGTCGCTCCGCCAAACATCTTTATCAAAATTATACAATGTCTGTCCTGAGCTTGTGATGCTTACATCTTGCCTGATATCCGCCCCGACCAAAACAGCCAACCGTTGGTCTCCGGGAAGTTCACGGTTGAGGTCGAGTTGGATGCGGCCGTAATGCCGTTGAATTTCGCTAGGCGCTGCGTATTCTAATATTCCTCCGTATGGAATAACTTGGGTTCCATCGTCCTGCGTGAACCTGTTCACCAAGTTCCGTACATGATAGCTCTCCTTATCGTAAAGTTGCTGGGCGCTGCTGTGAGCCGATATATATTGATAGGTACCCTGGAAGCGTAGGCCCTGCAAAAAAGAGTAATTGATGCCTGCTGATAATTGTAGCTCCCGTGATTCCCTCGTCTTATTTACCAGGTGCAATTCTTCTAACGGCCTGTATATCCAGTCCACAAGGCCTGTACGCCCTGCCTCCTCACGAAACGACGATCGGTACACGCTTGCAAACGAAGCAGCGCTCCCATCCGGGTTAACCAGCCTCTCGTAGACGGACCCCATCGGGCCTAAGCCTACTGTTCGATAATTCAATCCATTATTTTCCCAATTTTGCAGTGTATACCTCAAGCCACCGGTTACTTCCAATCCGGGTGTCAATTTGAAGGTATTTTGCAGATTAAAGTTTGCCCTGTTATTGCTGTTGTATTTGATGTTAGCAAGGTTCTTGTCATAACCGCCTGAAATAGCGTACCGGTATGCATCGCTTCCTCCTTGCATGTTGATTACATATTGCTGGACGAGGCCGGTTTGGTATAAGTGCGTCATCGCCTGCTTCCGCAGGTCCGTATTACGAAATAATGTTTCTTCTTCTAGAAAGCTGTTCTGGTCAACCAGATTATCGCGTTGCTTAATGAGGAGTTCGACATAAGGGGGCAAGTAAGTCTGGTCATTTTCCGGGTAGGCTCCCCTATTGAAAAGTTCCTTTTGAATTTCCATGACTGTCTGCGCAGGTAGCCAGCTTTGATTATATTCCAGATCGGGTCTTTCCAAGAAACTGAAGTTGCTACTGAAATGGACTTGGCTTTTTTGGTTGAATTTCCCTTGTTTCGTGGTAATCACGATTACTCCATTACCTGCACGGGCTCCCCAAATGCTAGCAGCGGCTGCATCCTTCAATACGGTGACGGATTCTACCATGCCTGGATTTAGGTTATTGATATCCCCTTCGTAGGGAAAGTTATCAACAACGATGAGTGGCTGTTGGAGCCCCGGCTCAATGGAACTCACTCCGCGTATGCGGAGGGCCGGCTGGGCACCGATATCTTCGCCTTCTACATTACGGCGATCAAAAAGCAATGTGCCCGTCACTCCTTCCAGCCGATCAAGAACATTAAGGCCCACGCTTCGATTCAACAAGGCATTGTCTATCATTTCAAACGATCCCGTTGCCCGTTCCTTCGGTACCGAATAGTACCCGGTGTTTACTTCTACTTCCGGGAGCAATTCCTCAAGGGCCTTGAGCCGAATATGTATGGAGCCCGTATCTTGAGAACGCATGATCAATTCTTGTTTTTCGTAGCCAATATGAGAGACGATTAATGTATCTGGGGGACTTGGTATTCTTATGCTGAAACGGCCATCCGCACCGGTGGTCGTTCGGATGAAGTTGCTAACAATTGATACGCCTGATAGGGCTTCACCCCGTTCATTGGTTACCGTCCCGTTGCAGTCATATTGGGCAAACGACCGGCTTAAAAAAAAGAGCAGGCAAAATAGTATAGCGATTGGAGTTCTCATGGTCATAATGTGTTAGAGTTAATGAAGGTTTAATGAGGTGTATTTGTCTGTCGTATTACTACTACGGGCACACTTTTGTTTTCGATTGTAAGGATTAAGCCATAACGTTTTAACTCTTTGTTGATCTCACTTAAGCTCCGGCCGCTTCGCATGGCTTTTGAAAAATAGGTAGTCGTGGATAGCGACGGGTCGATCCCAGTACTGTCTACCAATGCAGCCGAAACCCGGTAATCAACCACATTACTTACAGCAATATTTGCGTTGCTGACCACCAGTTCAAAAGGCCTATCTCTAAAGCGGAAGTACGTACCGTCGCTACTGATGCCTGAAGGAAGATCTCGGGACATTAGTCTTTCGGCGTCTTCCCTGCTCCCCAATAGCCGGAGAACGGCATATGTATTCGGTATGCGGTTTTCTATGTCGGCTTTGATACCGAAATAGATACCGAAGAATATGTTAAGATCGTTCTGCATGTATCGCCTAGCCGCCTTATCACTAATTACCTTTGGATATCTTAGGTTGTACCCAAATCTTCGTCGTTTTAGGTGCTCTTCTCTTTTCTTGTCTTGCAACAGATCTGCTGTGAAATGACGGCTGGGTTGACTTAATATTTCCGCTTTAAGCTTATCCGGTATTTCCCATACAATAGCCTTTTGCTTATCGAAGATAGCGTACGGCGGAAAAATTTCATATCGGTAAGCACTCAAATACAGGTCGCTCAAACGATTGTTGACAGCAACGAGTACCGTGGTATCTTCAAACGTATAATATTGCAAGGGTTCGTATCGATAACCGGGAAGGTATCTAGCGATAACCGAATAGGGCGATTTATGATAGCGGCCCGTCTTTCCGTTTCCCGCTACAAACGCCGGCTTCGCGGGGTCGATAGCCCCTGCCTCGTCCTTCATATACATTATTTTCTGCGGATCAACCCCCTGCAAGACCGCCGCAATATTTTCCGCGGTCGCGTAGTCATGTCGCGGTGTGGCAATCACCTTACCGTTGTGGAGCCAAACCTGGTGAGGCAACGCTGCCGTTGGGAATATCTTGCCCAGCAATGAATCGGATACAATCGCTTCAAAGTCCCAGCCCCATCGGCTCCATGTTTTGGAGGCAGTAGAAGCCTGTTGATAGGTGACGGGTATCACTGCGAAACCGCCGACTTCACCCGATTTGCTTATACTATCAAGTTTATTTAACGAGTAGATGCAGCCTCCGCACCAAGTGGCCCAAAAGTCGAGTATGATCAGTTTATCGCGGTGTTTATTCAATTTCAATTTAGTGGGCCGGCTTGTTGCAGTTAAGACCGCATCGTGTTCAATTTTGTAAAATTGATCAGGTACAGAGTCGCCGATTGACAGGCTGATTGGCGAACTTATGTATGACCCGTACATCGGCGCATCTTGGGAAGATGCTGGGGGTATAAATGATAATTGCCATATAAGGAAGCCGATCAAATGTGTGGGCCAACTCGTCGCCATTAAACGTAATTTTTGCTTCATGGTATTGTCTGGTTTAGATGTGTAAGAGTTAAAAGATAAATGCAACTGCCGTAGCCGCAGGCTCCGCCTGTTGGGCGGAGACCTGCTTCACGGCATACAAACACATGGTCGTTGCTACAGCCAATAGGCTGATATATCTTATTGTAGTTTGTTTTCGTTTATGTTTGGTTAGGGCATAGCAATCCCCTACGCGTAATTTCCGCTTCATTGTGCATTGGTTTTTAACGGTTTAAGAAAAATTTATTTCTAGAACCGACGTACCAATGCTGAGTTTTTCCGCTATTTTATTTGCAGGTATAAGAAAAAGCGCCTACTTTTAGCATTGCGAATTATTGCCGAAAATGGACACCTTCTCCAACCTGATCTAAAAGCGGGTTTTTCTATCAGCATTGGGGTCGGTAGCAACCGGGAAGCGGGGCTTTTTTAATTGCCTCCGGGTGAGGCTTTTTGTTTACCTCTCCCTATAAACTCTCGCGGGCTGCTTTATTTTCGACCGATTTTAATCNGGGAAGCGGGGCTTTTTTAATTGCCTCCGGGTGAGGCTTTTTGTTTACCTCTCCCTATAAACTCTCGCGGGCTGCTTTATTTTCGACCGATTTTAATCGGGATTTCGCTTAACGTTCTTTATCAAGATAAAATAGGCGAAACGAAGCCAAACCTCCTTGAGGCGGCTCGGAAGCTGGGGAAGGGTGATTAACTCGTTCTTTCTCATAATCCTTATTGGTTTATGCAGAACGATGTTTCTCAGAATGTTGTGTGGTAATCTATATTGCAAGCAAGGAGCGACCCCACACTCTGAACCCAAGGGGAGCTAACCCTTCGTCACCTTGAAATCTACACGAGATTCTAGAGGGACGCCGCCAAAGCTTAACGTGAGGCCGCCCACATGCTGCAAATATTGCAAAAGTAATTAAACTTTCTTCATATAAGCGCATGGAGCGATCTGCACGGCTCTCTCGGCGGAATTTTAGCTCTATTCGGGCTCGAGAAAACACCGTTCATCAAGGCATTATATGCCGTGATTTCTGATCGTCTTAGGCAAAGGTAAATAACAAAATAGATATAAACAAATAAATTTTACTCTATCTAAAAGAATGGCGAATAGAGAGTTTGCGTCGGCACTTAAAAGGTTAAGATTAAAATACAAGTTATCTCAAGCTGCCGTTGCGGGAGTGGTGGGAATTACGCAACCCGAATATAGTGCCTTTGAGCGATTGAAACGTAAACTAAATCTGGACGATGCAGACAATATATCTAAAAAACTTTGGGGAAAATCTTATGATGAATTTGTTTCCTTTGCTAGTAAAGAAATAGATATCGAAGCACTTCCAAAGACCACACAGGAAATAATTGAGAAAGCGTCGGGCAAAAAAATAACGGACACTTCCAATCTCTTAGCCACCGAACTTGACAGGCTTATTTCAGAAGGTCATTTTGGCTCGCCAACAACGTCGAAACTTGTTCACGCAGAAATGAACAACAAACTTGCTAACAGAAAGACATCGGAAATTACCAGCTTATTAGGTCGGTCGCCACGTAATAAGCAAATCGTTTCAATTGGCAAATACGGCTCGCAGAAAATTTATATTCATCAGAATCACGCGGCTCAATATGAAAAGATGTCTAACGAGGAGTTAGCGGCATTGATTGCAAAGCAGAAGAATAAGGATACGGACGACAAAAAAAATAAAGGAACTGAAAATGATTAAATAATATCGTCGTCATCTATAGTGACGCAGCAAAATTATAAACCGATTATGCGTGAAACCCAATTTATGAAGTGAAGGCGACAAAAATTATAGCGTTTACGGCAATCCGTAAACTTTCTTGCCGCGTATTTAGCAGATTCGTGAACTGAAGTTAAAGATGTACATTGAGTCGTCGGCCTAAATTAAAGTTATGGTTTCAAGACTAAGTAATGTCCAGTAAGGAATAGACATGATAAATAACTATAAAGGGCTTGAGAATTTGGATCGTGAAAACAATCACTAGCTGCATCCAGGTTGCTACCTAAATTCAAAAAGCGGTAACACTCTGTATTAACTAAAAAGCAAATATGGTCTAAGCGCGGACAGTGTTGCATGATAAGTACCCGCAAACCTAAGATAATAGACAAAACCAACTACAAATCAACGTAATATGGAAAAAGCAATGAATTATGAATACCTTTTAAGAAGAATCTATCAAGTAGGGAGGTATGGTGTGGCCGGTGCAGATGCAGATATATTCAGAGCACTTCTTATGAATTACACTTTATACAATGGCGAACAAAACAAGGAAAGAAAAGTAAATCAAGAAAGATTGAATGACTTAGATTATGACTATCGAGTTAGCCTAAACGAGGTTTGGGATCACCTGCAAAAAGCTTTACACTACGGTAATGCTAAATTCACAAACGAGCTCACTGATGAAGAAAAAGACATTATAGAACCCGTTGTGCATTTTAAATAATGCTGATTTTTAAATTATTGATATTCCTTCCGAATATATTTTTGTTGATGTATTGAATGATTGTCATTGCTGTAATCTTTGTCAATATTCTGGTTTTGAACCCATCAAATGATTTGGCATAATTACGTCTTACCATAAATTGATCGCATAGTTGAGAGAACAAGGTCTCAATCCGCTTTCTTGATTTTCTGAACAGTCTGAATTGGGGCTTGTATCCTTTTTGGTTCACCCTTTTGGGCGTATCCAGCCTGATGTTCGCTGTTTCAAAAAGGTTCAGTTGGATCGCTGTGGACAGATGCCCTTTATCACCCAGCAGGGTGCAGTCGGATAGCTGCAGGCTGATATCATCCAGGTAATGGATATCATGTACGTTTGCCGGGGTAAGGTCAATCGACTGGAACACGCCCTGCAAGGAGCATACTGCATGAAGTTTATAGCCGTAATAGTACAGCTTCTGCGAGGCACAGTACCCTTTGGCTGGCATGCTGTACAGTTCTTCCTTACAGATTCTTGAACGGGAACTGCGAGCGATCTTACAGATTTCCAAAGGCATGCTGTCTACGATGAACATGTTCTCAAACTCATTGAACGATTCGGCAAGTTTCATCCGGATGACATCTAAGTAAGGCAACAATCGCCGCTTCCGTCTATTATATACCGTACGTTCGATTTTACACGCCAAACAAGACGGAAGCTTTCGGAAAAGGTCGCTCTCGCTGTCAACACCCAGATATTCTGCCGTTAGACTAAGGCTGATGACCTCAAGATCGCTCATGCACGGTCGCTTCCGCTGTACAGCTAATTGCTGTTGGATAAAACGCATATGCTGACCCCCGTAACGGGCATGTTGA
>NZ_JAMXAY010000007.1 GCF_025460835.1 Parapedobacter soli
TTATTTCTGTTTTTTTTATCCCTAAGTCATAATGCACAACGGGTAGTATCTACCTAATCTACACCCTTAAAAACTGGCATTTAAACCGATGACGAACTGACGGGGGCGCGGATACGTGCCCCAGTCGAAACCCGGCGTCGGATAACGCGAATTATTAATGTTGGGATTACTGTTTATTTCCGGATCTATTCCGGAATAACCCGTCAAGGTCATCACATTGTAGACGGTCCCGTAAATCCGCAATGCACTCAGCCCCGCTTTACTCAGTAACTGGTTGGGCATGGAGTAGCCCAGTGTCAAGGTGTTGAGCCGAAGGTACGATCCGTCTTCGATGCCGATATCGCTTACATACCCCTGATGCATATAAGTCAGTGGCAACGTTGCGTTTTTATTAAGCGCGTCCAGCGCTGCCGGATCGGTAACGCGTACCAGGTTGCGGTTTTCGTCGATATCATACACCCGATAGCCATCGTTTACGATATCGAGTTTGTTGCCATATAACCCTCCGCCTTTGTTGCCATTGTATAAGGAGGCCAATTTGTTGGCGTTGTAGATTTCATTGCCGTAGCTCCAGTTGAAATAAGCGCCCAGGTCTACTCGCTTATACTTAACCGTCAGGTTGAAACCACCTGTATGCTTAGGGGTCATGTTGCCGATTTCCACGTAGTCATCGGTATTGATTACCCCATCACCATCGCGATCGAATAATTTAGGCATACCGGGGTAAGCCTGTTGGCCTGCGGGCACCACGCCTTTATGATGGGCTACAAAGGCCGGCGCAAGGTCGGGAACGCCGTCTTTCAGTGTATACATGCCCGTAGCAGCGTCGTAGTTGAAATCGCTCGTTTCATAATAGCCCTTATCTACCGTCCGGAACCCCATCACAATGCCCACCGGCTTGCCTTCCTTCAAGAGGTAGTCGCTCTCGGGAATGCGCGACTGGAAAAAGGATGTCCCGTAGGCACTCTGTACGCCATCGGCCAACTCATCGATATTTGACTTGTTGAAGTTGATATTACCACCGGCGGTAATCTGCCAATCGTCATTTTGGAAAAGGGTGCCCGACAGCGATAGTTCAACACCCCTGTTGCTGGTTTGGCCAACATTGGCATAACTCGTGGTAAACCCGGTGATGGATGGGATATCGGTGAGCATTAACAAATCCCGTGTATTGTTTTTATACACTTCCACGCTACCCCACAACCTGTTCTGCAGCAACGTAAAGTCGAGCCCAAGGTTACGGGTAATGGTCGTTTCCCATTTCAGGTCGCTATTGGCCATCTGGTCTGCTGCCAAATCATACGCCGGTTGGATGGCATTGTCCAACACCGCTTGGCGCCGTGTGTCTGTTTCGGCCCTCCAAAGTTGCGACCATTGGTTGGGATCTACCGCATCGTTGCCCACCTCGCCGTAGGAAGCACGGAGCTTCAGGTCGTCTATCCAAGACACATTTTCCATAAAACGTTCGTTAGAGATACGCCACGCCACGGCCCCTGCTGGGAAATACCCCCAGCGGTGTTCCGGCGAAAAGTTTGACGAGCCGTCCGCCCGCATGGTAACGGTAAATAAGTATCGATCTAAGAACGAATAGTTTCCACGGCCAAAATAAGAGATGATGCGTCCGGGCGTCGATACGCCCGTGGCAACGGTCAAGTTGGTCGCTACGCTACTATCGTATTGGTTCATCATGGCAAACGCATTCTCTTTGGTGAAGTTCGCCGGGAAACGCAGGGCGTTTATCCGCATGTCGGTTCCGCCCGAATTGGTGAACTCCTGTCCCGCCAGTATGTTAAGTCGATGTTTGTCTGTCTGGAGAACGTCGTAATTCAACGTATTGGTCCACCTTAAGTTCCACCGGTCATTTTTCCGATAGTCTGCGTTGCCGGCAAACAACACCCGATCGATCGTTTCCATGGTGCCGGTAGCGACAAAGAAATTCGCATCGGTGGTCGGTCCCGACCAGTTGCGGTCAATGCTGTACGAGCGCGCCAGGGTCAATTCGCTAAAATAGGTTAGATTCGGTACGATGTTCCACGTTGCCCCGGTGGTACCGAGAAAATGTTGGTCCAAGGCAAGGTTTTCGACGTCGTTGGTCCGGTTTACGGGATTGGTCACGTCATACATAACGGTCGCTTCTTCGCCTAGCGTAGCGTGCGTAAGCAGAGATAAATCACCCTTGATATCGCTAATCCGGATCGGCCGGAAGCGGTAGGCCGACGAGAGGATGGAACCTGCACCGCTGGTGGTACCTTCGTTTCCGAGGCTTCTGCGGTCTGTATAACGCAGGGTGAGATTCAGGTTGAGATTATCACGGATTTTTTGGTCCATCTTGAACATGGCAGCCGCCCGTTTGGCGTAAGACATCAATTTCATGCCGTCTTCATCCATGTAACTGGCAGACACCCATATTTTCGTCAGGTCGGTTCCTCCGGTCATGCTCAGGTTGTGCTGTGCGGAGTGCACCGCACCGCCAAACAGTTCCCGTTGCCAATTGGTGCCTGCTTGGTATTTATACAGTTCCAAATCGTCATATTCGCCAAAAAACTTCTTGAAATTGGTATACTCGCTTGAGTTCTCTCCGCGCAACACACCATATTCGTAATGCAACAGTGCAAACTCGTAAGGAGAAAGCACATCAAGCTCCTTTGGCATGAACTTGCTCTGAAAGAAATTATTATAGTTGATATTAGTACGGCCTGCTTTGGGCGATTTGGTAGTAACGATAACGACCCCGTTCGCCCCACGCGAGCCATATATGGCAGTAGAAGAGGCATCTTTCAACACGTCGATCGATTCGATGTCTGATACAGCGATATCGTTGATATTGTCTACGATGAAACCATCCACGATATATAACGGTGAGTTGTCTTGGGTGATGGATCCGCCCCCACGCACGCGAATAATGATTTCCGCGCCGGGCGAGCCGTCTACACTAGTTACCTGTACGCCGGGAAACCGGCCGGTGAGTGCCTCGGCAACATTGACCACAGGCGCTTGCGCCAACTCCGATCCTTTGATCGAGCTTACGGCCCCTGCCAGATCTTTACGCGACACGGTTCCATAGCCAATGGCCACGGCTTCTTCGAGCAGGTTATTGTCGGGCGTCAAAGCGATGATTACCGGTTCACCAGACACGGCCTCTCGCTCCACCGTTTGGTAACCCACATAGCTAAACACCAATGTAACGGCGTTAGCACCGGGCGCAAGCGCCAGTTCGAAGGTACCGTTGTCGTCCGTTTGGACATCGCGGCCCCCACCCCGTTCCGACACGGAGACACCCGCTATCGGCTCACCTGTAGAAGCGTCGTTTACCGTACCGCGAACAACGTTTGACTGTTGGGCAAAAACGTATGGGTCACTACCGTACACCATAACCGCGATGACCAAAAGAAATAAATAAAATTTTCTCATACTTATCGTCTCCAGTTTTATAATTGACAATTGGCTATTCGTCTGCAACCGCATTTCCAACGTTGGAATTACTTCCACAACGATTGCCCATTCCTGCAATTATAATGTATCGTAGTCTTAGTTTACGGCAATAATGGGATAAAAATTTACGCAATCGATACCGGTAACGATTGCAAGACGGTGCAGGATGGCTAAGTGCGATGCGTGTTGCGTTTAGCCTATTGTACGTAGGAGTTGAGCGACACCATCCTCGGATCGTTATGATGTAAACCCCATCGGCCGCACAACATTGCAGGCCGGTTACGGTGGGTTTCCAACCGCCACCGGAACAGATTCAAACACCTAAACAAATCTTTCCTATATTAGTGCCAAAATTACGATGCGTATCGACCAATACATCAACGACGATCAGGATCCCATAGCGGTGGAAAAGTTACTGCTGAAACTGCAAGATATGTTGGCCTCCGCCGGTGAGGAAATCACCTACATCGCCGTGCAGAAAAAGCCGGCGGTCACGTTATTCCCCAATAGCATAGCCCTCACCAACAAGCGGGTATTCATCTGTAAATCGACCAAATGGGGGCTGGCGACCGACTTTGACATCGTGCCGTGGCAGGACATTGAAGACCTCTCCTTCAAGGAAGGTATCTTGGGAAGCCAAGTGACGTTCACCAAATACAATGGCGAAACCCTCACAATGGCCTACATCCCCAAAGACCAGGCACGGAAGTTGTACCGAGCGGGTACGGAAGCCTTGCAGGCACGGTCCGCCAGGGATGGAGCTAGCGACACCGATGCGACTGCCCAACTGGATGCGGCCGACCCAAACGACGAACTCTCCGTAAAACTCAAAAAGTTGAAAACCTTGTTTGAGCGCGAACTGATTACCGAAGCCGAATACGAAAACAAGAAAAACGAACTGTTATCCCAGCTGTAACCGTGAAAAAAAACTATTTATTGGCCCTACTGAGTGCGCTCTTATTATGGTTGGCATGGCCACCGTTCTCTTATACCTCGCCCCTACTTTGGGTGGCTTTCGTGCCGCTCCTGCTGGCGCTCGAAACCGTGATGCGGGGCGACTACCGCCGCAAAGGCGGCAAAGTTTTCCTGCTGGGCGGGCTGACGGGTCTCGTATGGAACACAGCCTCCATCTACTGGGTATTCAACGCCATGAATGCCGTGATGCCCGTGTATGCGGCAGCGTTCGTTTCATTGATTCCATTCGGGCTAGCCGCCCTATTGATGGCCTTGGCCTTCCGGCTGTACTACCAATTGCGTAAGCGCTACGCCATCGGATGGTCATTGGCGGGATTGGTTTCCTTCTGGATGACCTACGAATACCTGCACCAGAGTTGGGACCTATCCTTCCCCTGGATGACCTTGGGCAACGGGTTCGCCGGCACCCACCAGCTGGTGCAGTGGTATGAATTTACGGGGGTATATGGTGGAACCGTGTGGATATGGGCAAGCAACATCCTGCTCTTCCTGATTATCTTATCCGCCAAAGATGGCTTCGGGCGGGCACACCGCTATAAGCTGCTGGGCGCACTCGTGCTCCTCATCGGCATACCTTCAGCATGGTCTTTATACCGCTATTCCAGCTACGAGGAACACCAAAACCCCTCGGATGTGGTGGTGGTGCAGCCTAACATCAACCCTTATGGCAAGTTCACCTTCATCACGCCCGAACAACAGATCGACAACCTCATCCGGCTGTCGGATTCGGTAGCCCAGCCGAACACGGAATTTTTCATCTGGCCGGAAACGGCCATCGCCAGGCAAGGCGGGTTTGATGAAGACCGCTTTTATGAACACCCCGCCTTCTTCCGTATCGAGCAGTTTTTACGGCAGTATAAGAATGGAAACGTCCTCTCGGGCATCGAGGGTTATCGGGTCTATAACGATCAACGGACGCCTACTGCGCGCGAATATGACGGTATCTATTACGATGCCTTCAATTCGGCCGTGCTGATCGAAAATTCCGCCAAACTCCAGTTTTACCACAAGTCCAAGCTGGTGGCCGGCGCCGAACAATTTCCCTTTGCAGGAGCGTTGGGGTTCCTGAAACCGCTGTTCGCCGGATTCGGCGGCACCACAGGCGGGTACGGGAGCCAGGACAAGCCTTCGGTTTTCTACTCGCAAAGTGGCATCGGTGCCGCACCCGTCATCTGTTACGAATCGATATGGGGTAATTACGTCGCCGAATACGTCCGCGAGGGAGCGCAGTTCATCGCTATCATAACCAATGATGGCTGGTGGGGCGACACGGCGGGGAAAGACCAGCACCTGGCGTACGCCAAACTACGGGCTATCGAAACGCGGCGCTGGGTGGCCCGGTCGGCCAACACGGGTATTTCCGCATTCATCAATCAACGGGGCGACGTGGTGCAGCAAACCAACTGGTGGGTGCCCACCGCGCTTAAACAAGACATCAACCTCAACGAGGAGATCACGTTCTACGTATCTACAGGCGACTACCCCGCCTACGCCGGGCTTGCCGGCAGTGCCGGGTTCGCTTTCCTGATCTTGCTTGCCCTCATCAGGCGTAAAAAGTAATCACTATCTTTGTGGATTGGTTCACAAACGCACAAACACACATGTTCACCGGCATCATCGAAACCCTAGGCAATGTCACCCACCTTCGTCAGGAAGCGGGAAATCTCCATATTACTGTGGCCTCCACCTTATCGGATGAGCTCAAAATCGACCAGAGCATCGCGCATAACGGCGTTTGCCTTACCGTGGTTGCCTTATCACCTGGTGAGCACACGGTCACGGCCATCGCCGAAACACTACAGAAAAGCAATTTGGACGAACTAAAGGTAGGGAGTCTCATCAACCTGGAGCGATGCACCAAGGTGGGCGATCGGCTGGATGGCCATATCGTACAGGGGCATGTAGACCAGACCGCGCAGTGCGTATCCATCGCCGATCAGCAAGGTAGCTGGCTATATACGTTCCAATATGACCAAGGGCAGGGCAACATCACGGTGGAGAAAGGGTCTATCACGGTCAATGGCATCAGCTTAACGGTGGTAGATTCGCAAGCCGACCGCTTTTCCGTAGCGATTATCCCCTATACCCTCGAACATACCAACCTCAGCGAAGTGAGGGTCGGCGATAGCGTAAATCTCGAATTTGACGTTATCGGCAAGTACGTGGCACGGATCATGGCCCTCAGGGGGTAACCGGGGGGTCCCCGCCAAGGCTCCCGCCGCTGTCGCCAGTACCGGGTACGTTGACGATACGCATCTCCTGCTGGGGGTAAGGGATGGTGATGTTATTGGCATCGAGCGCCAGCTTAATGCGTTCGAAGTTTTCGTAATAGGCCTCCCAAAACTGCTCTTTCGGTGCCCATGCCCAAATCACCAGGTTGACCGCACTATCGGCTAACTCCGAAACACGCACTTCCGGCTTAGGCGTGCCCATAATGCGGTAATCGTCGTTCAGCACCTTTAGAATCACTTCGCGTGCTTCTTTGATGTTAGACTCGTAGGCAATGCCGATTTTATACTCAAGGCGCCGCTTGGTGATGCTGGAGTAGTTTGTAATCACGGTATTGGCCAGCGGCCCATTCGGCGCAAAGACGGCAATCCCGTCAGAGGTGCGCATGGTGGTATACAGGATGTCGATCTTTTCGATGGTGCCCGCTGCGCCCGACGCACTGCTCACGTAATCGCCCACGCGGAACGGGCGGAACAATAAAATCAATACGCCGCCTGCGAAATTAGATAAGCTGCCCTGCAACGCCAACCCGATGGAGAGACTCGCAGCACCCAGTACCGCCACAAATGACGTGGTCTGGATGCCCACCATCGATGCCACACTGAGGATGAGCATGGTATATAAGATAAACTTGACGATGCTCGCCACGAAATCGCGCAGCGACAGGTCAACGCTTCGCCGCTCGAACCGCTTCCGGATAATGCGGAGAATCAACCCGATTAACCAGCTACCGGCAATCAATATCAATATGCCCAACACCACACTGGGTATGCGCGATAATACTGCTTCGATGATGTGGTCCAAGGCGAGCTCTATCTTTTCCATTGGACGTAAAGTTAAGAAATCGGAATGAATTTGCATATAACGGCATTTTTGTCGAAATTTGTGTAAACTGATATAGAATGAGTACTATCACCATTACAAAGCTATATTCTTTGCTTTCCAATAAATTAGGGAGGGAATCAGCTGAAAACCTAACCACATATATCGAAGAAAAAATTAAGGATGAAGTGGGTGATAAAACAAAAATTTTAGCAACGAAGGCAGATTTAGCAGAAACTAAGTCAGAAGTGATCAAATGGATGTTCATTTTCTGGATTGGCCCGATAGCGGCAACATTCGGCTTTATCCTGTTGTTCCTAAATAAATAGTAGACTCGTTGGCCCTTGGACGCGTGTCAATGAATTGGGATTCCGCGATCGGCGACTTTAAAAACTACCTCCAATTGGAGCGTGCAATGGCGGCAAACACCGTAGACGCATACCTCAACGACCTCGTCAAACTCCAGCAGTTTGCCGACCCGCTGAACCTCGAACCCAAGGACGTTACCCCCAAACACATACAGGATTTCTTAACTTGGATAAATAGCTTCGGGCTATCTGCTACCAGCCAGGCACGCATCCTTTCGGGCATCAAAACTTTTTACCTGTTCATGAGCCTCGAACACGACCTACTCGAAAACCCCACGGCGTTGATCGAAACGCCGCGCCTGTCCCGCAAAATACCCGATGTGTTGAACATCCGTGAAATCGAACAGCTTATCGACGCCATTGATCTTTCTGTGCCTGAGGGCATGCGCAACAAGGCGATGCTGGAGGTACTATACGGCTGTGGACTCCGGGTGAGCGAACTAGTGGGGCTCAAAATATCCAACCTGTTCCTCGACGTGGAGTTCATTAAGGTAGAAGGCAAGGGAAGCAAAGAACGGCTCATCCCCATCGGTACCCACGCCATCAAATTCCTCCGCATATACCTCAACGAAGTGCGCGTACACCAGAAAATCAAACGGGGAAATGAAGACTTCGCCTTCCTCAACCGGCGGGGTGCGCCCCTCACGCGGGTGATGGTCTTCATCATCATCCGCGACCTTGCTACCAAAATCGGCCTGAAAAAGAAAATCAGCCCCCATACGTTCCGCCACTCATTCGCCAGCCACCTCGTGGAGGGCGGTGCCGACCTACGTGCCGTGCAAGACATGCTGGGCCACGAAAGCATCACCACCACCGAAATATACACCCACGTGGACCGTCAATACTTGCAATCCGTGATTACCCAATACCACCCACGGTCATAAAAAAAACCGCCTCGCATGTGAGGCGAGACGGTCTTGATTGTCGCTAACCTTGTTCTTCGCTAATGGTCGTGATCATGGTCATGATCGCCATGGTCGTCCTCACCCGCCACGATATCGAGGTGTGATTCCGTTTCCGCCGTATTGCCGGCCTTATCAACTACGGTAAGATGCAAATGGTATTCCCCTTCCGCAGCGTCGGCTGGTATATCGATATGTTCATGGAAATCGGCGTTCTTAAGCCCTTCATAACCTTCCGTGTACACGCGTTCGAACGTCCATCCGGTTTCACCTTCCGGATGGATTGACAACGTGATGCGGGCGATGACACCAGGCGCCAAAATAGCCGCATCGAGGTGAAGGTCACTGCCCGGATGCGCTATACCGTCGTTATCGTGCCCTACTTCCAGCGATTCGATCAACGGTTTATCGACCGTCGGTGTTCCGCCTTTGTCGCACGCCGCCCAGGAAAAAAAGGTAAAACCAAGTAGGATATATACAAGGAATTTATTTCGCTTATTCGTGATGTTATTCATTACTGATAATATTGTTCGTTAAAAATTATTCGATTTTGATGCTCAGTCCGCGCCGGGACTGCCAGCCTTCCCGATCGGTTACGCTAATCAGGAAGTGATAATCGCCGGGGTCGACGTCCATCGGAACGTCAATCTCAACCTGGGCTTCGTACGTTTCCGGCGCGCCGGGGATGTCGAAGGATTTGATGTAAGTAAACGGCTTTATCGGTGTGTTAGTGCTATCTTCCTGCTCCAACGTACATTCCTCGACTTCCGTACTGTGGTTGTGGTGGTCGAAATTGTCATGCACATTCAAACCGAAAGAGCCAAGCGCCACGTTGTCGCTGAATCTCGCCCGGAAGACAAACGTCTCCCCCCGCCGTACGGTACCACACTGCTGTGGGAACGCTGCTTCAAAATTCTTCTCGATGACCGGGTATTCCGTATCGACCGTCTCCGCGTCCTTGCTGCATGATAGCGCCAGTGAAAGAATTCCAAAGGCAATGATTGCTTTCTTTATCCGTAGTTTCTCCATGATTCTCATGTTTTTTCAATCGTTTTTTTTATTGATGACCGGAATCCGCAGGGAAAGGACAATGTTCCTACCCATTTCCGGCAGTTCGATTAAGCGGTAAAAGCTGGCATGATCCATATACCTGGTATTCAACAGGTTTTGCACCTGTACGTTCAGCTGTACAGGCACGCCCGCCAACGTGGCCGTACCACCTGCTCGCAGGGCCATTACGCCGTAACCGGGAGTTTTCTTTTCCGGCGGCACAATCCGGTCCTGCGCAGCCACCAACCGATGGTCGACCCCAACAAACGGGCTGCCGGGGAAGTGGGGCGACCATGACAGGCCGATCAACAGCGATGGCGGCGGGGCAAACGGCAGTGAAAAGCCGGACTTCGCACCCGAAAGCTGTTTGGAAAACAGGTACTCACCCAACACTTCTGCCTTGAACGACCGCCCCAGCTTACGCGATACCTGCACCTCCCCGCCATACCGCATCACCCGACTCTCGGCATATTCGAACACTTGGTTGCCGGCACCATAAAAATGGTCGAACGACGCCGTGGGGTTCAGGTAAATGTAGTTGGGGAAATAGTTGTAAAACGGGCTTACCTGAATGTACCAACCCGCTGCTGTCCACGTCGCAGACACATCGGCCTGGTACGACCGCTCCGCCGAAAGCGATGGATTACCGCGCTCATAGCCGAAATAATGGTAATTCACGCCGTTGGCCGACAGCTCTTTGGCAATGGGCATGCGGAAGCTTTTCCCGACATTCGCCTTTAAGGAAAGGTTTTCGAACGGCTCGTAATTTATGCCTACCGACCACACGATGCTATTGAAACGCCGGTGCAAATCGGCCGCGCGGACGAGATACGCCTGCCCACCCTCGGGCACATCAGACGGAAACCAATCACGGTATTCCTGCATGCGTAGGCTACCGTGGTCGAAACGCACAGCGCCATGCAGCAGCACCCGGTCGGTTAACCGGAACCGGTCGTACGCGAAGACACCCAACGTCGACTGTTCAAACGAGGGCACCAGGAAGGTCCACCCACCGATATTATTCCGCTGATGTTCCGTATTGAGACCAACGGTCAGCTGGTGCCTGCCCCGCTCTAAGTAATCTTTCACATTCAGCGAATACACCTGTTTATCGAATTGGCGCTCCAGCGTGGCCGGAATGCGCAATGTATCCGGCAATACAGATGGCATATACCCATGGTTCACATACGGACTGTGCTCCTGCCTGAAATTGCGCTGGAACCCCAGCTCTGCCTCGATGTGATGCTCGCCTACATGCAGGGCGTTCCTACTTATCAACTTGAAGTGGTTGACCTGCTGGCCGGGCAGCTGGATATCCCGTGCCGATCGGTCGTGCAGGTCCGTATCCACCCTGCGCGGCTCCAGGCCGTGCGCATTGGCAAAAAAACCGGCCTTATGAAAGGTGTTGCTCACATACAGGATGGAATTGAAACGCCCGCCCAGGTAACCGGTGGTGAAGTGCACGTCTGTTTCGCGCCCGGCGGTATTGCGGAGGTGCTGGCCGTTGAGCGGCACCGCATAATCATAGACGTATACCGTGTCTGCGGGGACGCGGTAGTCGCCGTAACGCAGGTAGGTAAAGCGAGCTTCGGCAAACCATTTGTCGCCCCGCCCGCCCACACGCACCGAGGTACCATAGCTGAGGTTGTTACTCCGTCCTACCAGATCAACCGACACCGCCCGCGTGTGTGGAGCCGGCAGCGCTTCGGGCTTCACGTCGATGGCCCCGCCAATGGCATCCGACCCGTAAACGAACGATGCCGCACCCTTGATGAGCTCTACTTCCCCTGCGGCAAACTGATCCAGCTCGAGGCCATGGTCGCTCCCCCACTGCTGTCCTTCGTGCTTGATACCCCGGTCGACCACCACCACCCGGTTGAAGCCCAGTCCCCTGATGAGCGGCTTCGATTGCCCCGATCCGATGCCGATGGTCTGCACGCCGGGCAACCTTTCGAGCGTTTTCATGAGGCTGCCGCCCAGGTTGCGGTAAACAAAATCCTTGCCTACCACTTCCAGGTTGAGCGATTCCTCCTGCTTTCTGCGGACAACGTGGTTGTCTACCACGAGCACTTCATCCAGTAACCGCACCTCACCATACAAAACTATGGCCACGTCACGCAGGTCGCCCGTTAAAGGCACCGCTACTTGCTGCTCCCTATACCCTTTCTTTTCAACCACTACCCGATAATTTCCACGCGGCAGTCCGGAAAAAGAAAACTCACCGCCCATATCGGCATTCACGGTCGCCACAATTCGAGCCGGCACGCCAGGCCCATGCAATACAACATTTGCCTCGGCGATTGGATGATCTAAGCTATCGGTCACCCGGCCTGCCAAGCTGAAGCTCTGCCCCTGGACGGCGCCGGTGCAAAGCAGGCCGATAAGAATATTAATTACGAATTTCATCGAATGCTATAATCGCATTGATTAAAAAATATGAAAACAGGAAAAACATGCAGACACCAGACCAACTTCCCGTTGATCCGGAGTTTTTGATCAGGCATAAAGGGACGGCGGCCCCCGGGTAGTATGTTTGTTTGCTATACCTTTACAAAGCACTTTAGGCCTCGGTTGGGCAAATATGGTAAGCAGTGGCGTTATCGGTGCCCGAAAGGAAAACGAGGGTACAGGCAGTGCGTCCTTCGGCGTGAATTGTGTATATAACGCACAGAAATTACAGTCTTGTGCGCCGTCGGTACCCGTAGCGTCACCATGCACGCCATCACACCCATCCACGTGGGCAACGTGGGTATGCAGGACGGAAATCAGCGGGATACTGACCACCGTAACCACCACGCTTAGCGTAATCGCACACAGCAACCACCGGGATATATGAAAATGACGCCTCATATAATTTGCAGCAAAGTTGCATTAATAAATTAACACCACCAAAAAACCAGGTGTTTTTTTCAGCAGCCAAGCTGGCGCACAGTCTAGTTATTTTGCCTACGGGCCTTATCTAACCGGATCATAGCTCCAAAATCGAGTTTGAGGATCATCGCTTCTACCGTCATCGCAATACGTTTGGCACGTGTCGGTTCAGTTTTCGCGTCAGTAATGTATTTGATGAAATAATTGCGATGCGACTTGGCCAATGCCATAAATCGCTCCATTAAATCATCGTCTTCATCCCGCATGCAGATTTCGAGGTCTTCGGGTACGTCTATACGGAATTCCTTGTCTTCTTCCAAACAGAGGGTCAAGAGATCCCCGATATCTTTTTTCAGTGTCCGGCGCATGGCAGCATTGATTGCCAGGTAATAATCCCCCTCACCCATCGGCATCAATGCCATGCCTGCAAATGTGTAGCTGTCGATTTGACCACGCACGCGGTAAACCTGTTTGTAGTCCGGTTTGATCTGGCAAGCAATGATACGGGGCACTTCCACGTAAGCCCATCCGGCCATGGCAGCTCCTTGGTTTTCGGCTCGCAGTATTTTGGCTTGGAAGGTGACCATAACGATTACAGATTAGACGGATCGATAACAAAGACCGTATGTGCGGGGTTCACCCCCCGCAGCTCCACCCGCTTTTGAAACAGGCCATACACGCTCGATCCGCTGCCACTCATAGCAGCGAATACTGCTCCGCTGTCATATAGAAGCGCTTTCACCGCAGCAATTTCTGGATATTTGGCAAAAATCCCCGCCTCAAAATCATTCACAATCGTATCGCGCCATGTTTCCACCGGCGCTTTTATGGCCATGGCCAGCTGCCGGCCTGCGGGATCGGGCTTCACCATCCCGTACGCTTCGGCTGTGGGGACATGGACGTCGGGTTTCACTACCACGATATGGTACGACGACAGGTCCAGTTCAACCTCCTGGAAAATATCGCCCACACCGGTGGCATACACCGGCGCATTCCGGATAAAGAAGGCACAGTCGGCACCCAGCCGGCGGGCGTATTCCGTCAGCCGGGTTTCATCGAGCCCGAGAGCGAACTTCGCATTGGCAAGCTTCAGTAAGAAGGCGGCATCGGCCGATCCGCCACCCAAACCCGCACCGATTGGGATGACTTTATGGAGGTAGATGTGGACAGGCGGTAGGTCATATTCTTGTTGGAGCAGCCGACAGGCCCTTAAGCACAGGTTATCTCTCCCATCATCAGGAATGGCGAGCCCCGACGGGAAAAAACGCGTCTCATCGGCTTCCACCATTTCCAACACATCGTTCAGTCTGATGGGATAAAACACGGTTTCCAGGTTATGGTAACCATCCTCCCGGCGGTTGAGCACCTGGAGCCCGATATTAATCTTGGCGTTGGGGAATGTGACCATATAACAACGCAAACTTAGCCAAGTTGCGCTGTATATGCAAGAATTTCGTCAGTAGGGCGCCGCTATATCGTTTGGCCACTATACACGTAGCAGGCTATGCTGGCTTGCGGTGAAGATATCGCGCCACACACGGTTTATTTCAGACGATGCATCCGCTCCGGCCATTCCCACATGCGGATATAAGGCAACGACCTCTTTACGGGCTACGTCGACCAACGTGCGGCTCAGCTCACTTACGTTTTCCAATGTCGCGGGAGACAGTCCACCCGCACGCAACAAGTCGTTCCAAGACGCACCGAGCGCATCATAAAATAATTTCCTCACTTCGGAGAGCCTCCATTCGGCATCCTGCACCTTCTTTCGCAGCTCGGATGCACCTAACCCGCCGGCACACTCCAGGAAATGCCGGGCCATGCCGAGCGTGTTGGCTGCCAACGTAGCTTCTGCGAATTGCAAAAAAGGATACCGGTAAATAGGATGGTCCCACGTAGCGGCCTCCGGTGCTATCAAAAAAGCCTGTGATCCGTCGGCCGATACGGTGTCGACTTCAAACGACCGGCTGGCTGTGGCTTTAAGTCCGAATGCGTTCCAGTCGTTCACGATGCGGACATCCGACTTCGGAAAGAAAAAAGAACGTACCCCCTGCTCGGTCATGCAGTTTGCCGTGAAATGCGTCAGGTGCGGCGCACCGGTAGCATAGCGCCATTTACCCGAAACCTGATACCTGTTTCCCACGGTAACAGCCTTACCTGTAACCTGTCCGCTGCCGCCCAGGCACACTTCGGCATCTGCAAAGATCGTTTCGCCGACCGCACGGTCCATATACCCCACAAACAGGTTGGCCCCGGCACATAGCGTAACCGTCCACCCCAAGCTTCCGTCAATCCGGGCAAGCTCCTCTTCCAGTAGCACACCTTCGGGCAATGACAACTCCAATCCACCGAGACTAGCCGGCACAAACAGTTTAAACCAACGATGATTGTAGATAATGGCTAGCTGCTCGGCGGTAAGCACACCCTGAACCTCCGCCTGGTAAGCAAACCTACGAAGTTGCGCTATCAGTTCATCCGGGATTGGTGGCTCGGGGTGCTTGTCGTGTTCATTCATGCTCTAACGGCGTTTTCTTCGTTATGTTGCTTATCGATGATGCGCTTCCACTCAAAATAGCCAAAAATTGCCACAACGAAAAGAAATAATGTGAGCAATGCATAGAGATGGAGGCCCTTATAGGCGAGCAGTGGGATGGCGAAGGCATTGCTGATATTCAGCCACACCCAGTTTTCGATCTTTCGCTCGGCCAGAAGCCACATCCCCGCCCACGCCGTGGCGCTCACCCACGCATCCCATACCGGCACAGTGGAATCTGTGAAATGAATCAGTGCAAAATAGAGCAGTGGAAAACCAAGGGCGGCGATCAGCAGGGTGATGTACCAATCCTTCCGCTTTGAATAAGCGGCCACCACCTGTTGATGCTCCTGCCGCGCCAGCCAATGCATCCATCCGTAAATGCTCATTACAAGGTAGTAGAGGTTCAGCAGAATCTCCGCATAGAGCCCTGCTTCGTACAGTACATAAATGATAATCAATATACTGGCGATACCAAATGGGTAGAGCAGTACTTTGTTGGACTTGGCAAGAAGCACCTGGATTACACCACAGGCTACACCGACCCAATGGAGTAGCGGCGTCTGTTTGAGCTGCACTGCCAATTCATGGAACCAGTCTGCGACGTCCGCCACACTTAAACGGATTCAAACGTATGTTCCAACTTCAATATCGAGGCCGACCGGTCGCGGGTCTCGCGGCATAGTTGTTCATCATCGGCGATAGAATGGCTGAACGAAGGGATCATCTCACGCAATTTGCTCAAGTATTGCGCTGTTTTTGCACGCTCGGGGAAGCATTTTGCCAAAAGGCCGACCATGATCGATACCGACGTGGACGCACCCGGCGATGCTCCGAGCAGTGCCGACAGCGAACCATCCGCACTGCTGACCACCTCGGTGCCAAATTCGAGTATGCCGCCATGCTCTTTATCTTTCTTGATCACCTGCACCCGCTGGCCCGCAATTTCGAGCTCCCAATCTTCCTTCCGCGCGGTAGGCACATATTCCCTCAATGCCGACAGCCGGTCATCGGGGCTTTGCCGCACTTGGTTGATCAGGTATTTGGTAAGCGGAATATTATCCATCCCCGCGGCTAACATCGGGCGGATATTGTTGAGCTTAATGGAAGCGGGTAAGTCAAGCCACGAGCCATTTTTAAGGAACTTGGTCGAAAACCCTGCATACGGCCCGAAAAGCAGCGCCGTTTTCCCGTCGATAACGCGGGTATCGAGATGGGGCACCGACATCGGGGGCGAGCCTACCGCAGCTTTGCCATACACCTTAGCGCGATGCTTCGCGATGACATCGGGATTCGTACATTTCAACCATTGTCCGCTCACGGGGAACCCACCAAAGCCATCGGCTTCGGGTATACCCGATTTTTCAAGTAATAACAGTGAACCACCACCCGCACCGATAAAGACAAATTTAGCAACCACGGTTTTCTTCTTGTCGGTAGTCAAGTTCTTCACGGTTATTTTCCATCTGCCGTCGTCGGCCCGCTCAATATCCCGCACCTCATTGGCCAGCCGCAGCTTAACTCCTTTTTGCTGTATCAAATGGATGAACAGTGCACGCGTCAGCTCGCCGAAATTGACATCCGTACCGATATCGATCCGTGTGGCTGCCAGGTGCTCATCGGGCTCGCGCCCTTCCATAATCAATGGAATCCAGTCGCGTAGCACCTCATGGTCTTCGGTATAGCTCATTCCGTGGAATAAATGATGCTGGCTCATCGTTTCGTACCGGGTGCGGAGGAAAGATACATTCTCGTCACCGAAAACGAAACTCATGTGGGGTACACTACGGATAAAACGCTCAGGGCGGTCAATGATGCCCTGTGCAACAAGGTACGACCAAAATTCTTTGGAAAGTTCGAACGCCTCTGCGATCCTGATTGCTTTACTAATATCCACGGAACCATCTGGCCGTTGGGGGGTGTAGTTCAATTCGCATAACGCCGAATGGCCGGTGCCGGCATTGTTCCATGCATCGGAACTTTCGGCTGCCACCTCGTCAAGGCGCTCGAATATCGCAATACTCGCCTTGGGGTGCAACTCATTGATCAGCGTACCCAATGTAGCGCTCATAATGCCTGCGCCGATAAGAACAACATCCACCTCTTCGGCGGTTTTTTTCTTTTTATTTGCCATTATATTATCGTTGTTACAAAATTACGGACAGAAATTAAGATATTCCTCATTTCGTAAAGATTAATTACAAAACCCAAACAATCAATCAACTCGCAAGTTTTCCCAAACCAAACCACAAAACACTCATTAACAACCGCTTTTATACCTTCCTATAAGAAAAAATAAAAAAAACTTGCTAAAACGATTTTTGTTTGTAACTTAGCCGTCACAAACCAAGTGTAATAATAATTAACCACTGGCTAACGGACCATAACGTTAAAATTGACTTGTTAAATTAAAAAAAACCAAAAAGATTATGAAAATCGTTTTTACGCTAATCACCTAGTTTTCGCATCATAACTTAGGAGCCATTACTTTGGCCGTGTTTTTCCAACTGACTATCCTGTCGGTTAGCGACGCAATATGTTTGTCGCCCTAGTGACTTGTGTGAGTTTCTCACAACGTGTGCACCGTTTGTGCTTACTATGATCGGGATTAATCCTAAAAGATACATATCTGAAAAACCAATATATATGCATAATATGAGAATCTTAATTGGCTGTATACTGATGTTGTCCATACACGCAGTGGCTGCAGGTTCTACCTTTCGGGGCGGTGGGCTACACCTAGCATCGCAAGATACCCTGCTGGAAGCGCCCACGCAGCGAGATAGCCTCGCAGTTGATTCAGTAGCAACAGACTTGCTCCCACCTAAAAGGGGTTCCATTTTTAGCGATCAGCACGTGATTACGGTTGCGCTTGATGCAGATGACATTGCACGCTTTCCGGCAACTTCGCTCCAACAGTATCTCAAAAATCAAGCTCCGGGGCTTTATATACAGGAAAGTACGGGCGAGCCCGGCACAGTGCAACCCATGCACATCAGGGGTATACCGATGCCTATCCTCACACAGAAGGAGGTATATCAGTCACAGCCCTTGGTCGTGCTCGATGGGATCCCGTTGATTGGGGAACATCCGTTTGCTTTTGATATCCAACAGTATCAGTTCGATCGTATAGGCCCCGCTACCAACCTGTTGGGCAATATCGACATGAACAACATCGAATCGATCCAAGTACTTAAAGACATCGGAAGCACCGCCATCTACGGTCCAATGGCAGCCAATGGGGTAATCGCTATTACGACTAAACAGCCCGGTACCACACGTAAAATCAGCTTCAATTCCTACGTCGGTGTTGCGCAGCGGCCGACGGTCACGGCCATCAATGGCGAATACGAAAACGCTTTCCGCCAACAGTTCTACGACCGCTACACAGCTATCGGACGGTATTCGGCAGACGATGCGTATCCGCTGTACCTCAGCGATTCGCTAAATGCTTCCTATTACGGGCCGTCGAACTGGACAGACAGCTACTACCGCAACGGTTTGGTCTATTCGGCCGATGCCGATATTTCCGGCGGTGGCGACCGGGCAAACTTCCGCTTCGCCGTGGGCCACATGCAAAACCAAGGAGTTGCCGACCAAACCGGCATGAAACGCTACAGCGCGTTGTTCAATATCAATATGAAACCAGTCAAATGGCTGCTCTTTTCCGCGATGATAAACGGTAACCGCGTGCTTCGCGACCGTAACCGTACGCTACGCGACCGATTCGCCACCATGTCATACATCCCCGACCTGTCGTCGCCACTATCCCCCAACAACACCGTTTATGGCCAATACTTGAACGAATTCGATAACAGCTTCGACAATAACGCTACGAATATCGTCGAAGGGCATGCGAAACTACTTTTCGATTTCAATCGGCTGACGGTCACCTCACGGCTGGCCGTTGATTACAATGAAGGTAACCGCGACCTATTTTACCCCCGGCCACTGATGGAAGAAAACAGTTTCGCAGCGAATTACTACGGGTACAATCAACGGCTTATTTTCGACAACCACTTATCGTATAATGTGCCGGTGGGCAACCAGCATCACCTGTTCATCGAAGCCGGAAATGTGCTCCAATGGGATGCCTTCAAATACAATTACGCCTATGCGTACAAAGGCATCAATGACTTTATTAAAATCAATCTGCTGGAATCAGACCCTGACAATGGCAATTACCTCAATCCGCTTGCTTTTCCGAGGGAAATGGTCTTTAAATTCTTAGACTATACCAAACAAAACCTGATTTCGGTGTACGGACGGGGCACCTATAACTTCGACGACCGATACACGGTGTCGCTCCTATTACGAACGGACGGCTCTTCCAATGCCCAGCCGACCAGCCGCTGGCTGTTTACGCCGACACTGGCTTTTGACTGGAATATCAAAAACGACCTGCTGGCGGATGCCCCCACCATTTCCACACTGAAGCTACGTACCAGCGTAGGGCGTCTGGGCCGTCTCAATGTATTCGATAATTTTTCGCAGGGACCAACCTATTCAACCTTTGTAGGATATACAGGCAACGTGATCACACCCGGTTACAACGGCTTTGGTGTACTCACCCGGCCGTATGAATTCGGATGGTCAGGCTATGGCATCCCATGGGCCTATAGCGATCAATTGAACATTGGATTGGACATCGGGCTCGCCGATGAACGCTTCCGCATCAACCTTGATTGGTATACCAAGTACGACCGAAACCAGCTTTTGGGCGTTCCTTCGTACGCCGAATTCGGTTACCGCCAGTCGTATAATGCGGGTATGGACGTCAACAATACCGGCGTTGAGCTCCTATTGAGTGCCGACGCGGTAAAAAAGGACAACTTCACCTGGACACCGTCGCTGAACATCAGCTACAACACCAACCAGCTGGTTAGTCTACCCGGCGGGCTCGATGAGATCGTCATCAACAACCGGCTATTCCGCGTCGGAGAACGCATCGATCGCTTTTGGATTCTTCAAAACGAAGGCATCTACCTGAGCGATGAGGAAGTCCCGACGCGTGATGGCAATGCCATGAACTACAATGGCATCCCCCTGCGTGCGGGCGACCCCCGTTGGGCGGACGTAAACGGCGACAACACCATCAATGACGCCGACCGCCAATTGAAAGGCACGATTCTTCCGAAAGTCATCGGCGGATTCATGAACCAATTCACCTTCGGCGACTGGAGCCTGGATGCTCATTTTTACTTCAACATCGGGCGCAACGTGCTGAACGCCGATATGGCCAACCGATTCGATTTCATTAACCGTGAAGGGGTAACAGAAATGAATTCCGTGAAGGAAATCACCTTTTGGGAGAAACGAGGCGACTACAGCCGTTATCCGTTATATAATCCGTGGAGCAACGTCATCCCCTACCGCAAAGAACAGGACCTCTTCCTCGAAGACGCTTCTTTCCTCAAGTTACGTACGCTTTCGCTGGGTTATGACCTGACCAAGCTACTCAACAAAAGTTCGAACATCAGTCGCATATTCGTGTATTGCACCGGCCACAACCTATTCACCCTTACGCCCTATACAGGCAGGGACCCTGAGTTGGTCGACTTCATGGGCTACGATACCGGTTACGGACTGCCTATACCACGCACCTACACATTGGGTGTGCGAATGAATTTATAATTGCCATTGGTTAAGAGAAAAAACAAATGATGAATAAATCGATAAATAACCGATTCAAAACAAGTGCCCTGAAGCTCCTGTTGCCGTGCATGGTTTTGTTGGCCGGATTGGGCGGATGTGAAAAGATGCTAGACGTCGATTCGTCACGGGTGGTTGGCGAAAAAAACATGTGGAATACGCTGGAAGACAGCCGGGCAGCCATCATGGGTACCTACGGACTGGTCCGGGCGGCCTTGGTAGACCATAATGCGCATTGGTTGTATGGCGACGTCCGCGCCGGCGAATTTACCGCTCCGACGCGGCAGGATCTGCGTGCCATCATTTCGCACGACCTTACCGCGTCGTATCCCAGCATCGAGGCCATATCCAACTGGCGCCGCTGGTATGCGGTCATCAACTCGGCCAATGTATTCCTCGAACGTATCCACGAGGTGCGCGAGAACGACCTGCGCTACACCGAGAACAACATGACGGTCGATATCGCGCAAATCCGCTTCCTACGTGCATTTGCCTATTTCTATATGGTGCGTATCTGGGGTGATGTACCGCTTATCATCTCTTCTTACGACGGCCGTTTCGAAGACAAGCCGCGCGAAAACCAAGCCAAGGTACTGGCCTGGGCCGAAGAAGAAATGCTCGCTGCGGCCGCCGATTTACCATATAAGTATAGTGATGGCGACGAGCAGCAGCAGGGCGACTACTACAATGAAGCGGAAAGCAGGTGGAACGGGGCCCTCGCCCGCAAGCTCTCCGCGTACGCCGTGTTGGCCCACCTCGCGGCCTGGCAGGGCAACTACCCCGATGCCGCCATCTACAGTAAATTTGTGATCGACAATTACCCACGCGGAGAAAACGACTACATCTCCACGGGCCACCTCACCGATGCTAACGGCTTCTTCTACGACAAACGGTACAACCAGCTCTTCGGGTTCGCGTTCGTATGGGCACACGTGGATGGATCGTTCACAGGTCACATCGAAGAGCTCACCCTGGCCGAACCTGTGGTGAATAAGCGAATCCCTGATATTTACCTCCCTAAAGATTCCATCATTGCCATCTTCAACGAGGCCGGCGACGAGCGCTTTAGTTTAGACACCTTGGGCTCGCCCGTATCCGAAAGGTATTTTACCAACTACAATGGCCGATACCCCATCTTCAGCAAGATCAAATGCATCATGGGTGGCGTGAATGACCCTACCTTCCGGTTCTTCTCGAGCGCACTCGTATTCACACGGCTCGAAGATGTCACACTGCTCCGCGCAGAAGCCTTAGCCGTGCTGGGCGAACGCCAGGGTGCCATCGAAATGCTCAACGCCATCCGCACCCGGCGGGGATTGGATCCCTACAATGAGGATGTCAACGGCGACCTGCTCCACGCCATCTTCCGCGAACGGCAGCGGGAACTGATGGGCGAAGGCCACCGATGGTACGATTTGGTGCGCTACAACCGTATCCGCCCAAGCCATCCCGTCATTGCACCCTTGATTGCCGAGAATGGCCACATTTGGCCCATCGCACAAACGCTGCTCTCGCAAAACAAGGAACTGACTCAAAACGAATATTGGAAATAACGAAACGGACAACAACATGAAGCACGTTTTTAAAACATACGGATTCCCTTTGCTGCTTATCCTGCTTGTGCTCGCCTGTGCCAAAGACCGCGGGTACTACCAACCCGATGCGATCGATAAGCATTTCAATGGCGACACTTATGCCTACCTGCAGAGTAAACACGGCGTATACGACTCCTTGCTGCAGGTGATAGACCGCTTGGGGCTGGAACCCACCCTACGCGATAGCAGCATCACCATCTTTGCACTCACCAACGAGAGTTTCCAATTGGCCATCACCAACCTCAATAACATCCGTTACCTGGCCGATCGCCCATCGGAATATTTGGCCACCATCGATCAGGAGCATTTGGATACCATGCTCACGCAGTACATCATCCGCGGCAAATACCCCACTGATTCTATGCAACTTCAGGATGGTGTCGACCTGAACGGCATCCGCTACGGCTACCCCATGCACGCTAAACTCGCACGGACCACCTCTTCCGGATTCCGGGACGGTGGACCGGAAACCATCGATTTCAGCGACACGAAGCGAAGCCAATTCCGGCGGAACTGGATTACCACCAATACCGGATCGATTAACATTGAAACAGACAATGCCTTCGTGCATGTCATCAATAGCGACCACGTTTTCGGATTTGGTGATTTCGTCAGCCGGCTTACGTTCATCCCACCTCCACCCAACCTTTTCCATCTGGTGGGTGGCGAGTGGTCCACATCACGTGAAAACTCGGGCGGGCCAAACCATATCGAAGCAGCACAGTTTGCCTTCGACGGAAACCGAGAAACCAAGTTCCTCTTGGGCGGCTTCAACGGGGCGTGGTTACAGTTCAAGCTGAACGAACCCACCGTCGCCGGTGCATATACCCTCACCTCGGCCAACGACTTCCCCGAACGCGATCCGATCGACTGGAACCTCGAAGGTTCACACGATGGCGAAGAATGGGTACAATTGGATTCGAGAGCCGGTGAGATATTCGAAGAACGGTTCCAAATGAAAGTATACCGCATCAATAACCGTGTAGCGTACCAATATTACCGTCTCAATATCCTCCGCAACAGAAGCGGAAGCACCATGCAAATGGCCGATTGGTCGGTCAACGCGCCCGACAAAGCGGAGAGTGATGAAGACCCGCAAGATTAAAAAGTTTAATGCCACAACTGCGAGATTATATGACAAGCAATAGATTACTACGGAAAATAAAGGCTGCTCTCGGCGTACTGGCCGCGGGCCTCTTTCTCCTGGGTTGCGAAAAGCTGTATGACCTGCCCGAAGAAAAGGAATACATCAGCGAAAACATCAACTACGGCAGTAAAATCCTGGAACCCATCCTCGGGCGGACCAACCTTATGGGGCAGTTCAATCCCGATGCCTCGACGATGCCGCTGAAGTTTGAAATCGTGAATGCCCGCTATGGCGACGGAAGGCCGGTAACCGACCTCTTCCAGGTACGACCCACTTACGTGTGGATCAGCGCGTACGATGGCCTTGAAACGTCGCTGGAAGAGATCGAGGCCAAGCGTAAACTGGAAGACCGGCCGCTTTTTGAAGTACGCGAATCGGGGCAATTCATCCTCTGGGCGTCGTCTGACAATGACCTCATTGAACCACGCCCGGAAGATACCACCCTACTGGTGCAAGACACACGGTTCTTTGACCTCAAAGTGACCAATACCGGTGGAACGGTATATATCCCCGATTTCCAATTCGTCCCTTGGCGCGAGCGCCCCTATTCCCCGTCCAACGACATCGACCCGTATACCGGCGGTGTTGCCCGGGATCCCAGCGACCCCGAAAACCCCAACAAGCGGGACTATATCCGCCCGTGGCTGGACAATGTCATCGGCGACAAATCCAACCGGCCTCTCCAAAGCAATAATAACATCAAAGACGTCGTGGTGTATATCCGGCCTTTCGAAGGCGGGAACGGCCATAACCTCCGGTTTAAGTTCATGGGGCCCGGTCCCGATAGTAGTTGGATTAACCCAGAGGTATTCAATGAAACGAAGTGGGGTACGCTTGTGCATGGTTTCAATATCCAGAAAACAGCGGAATATGTGCAGTACGATGTGGCCTACCCCATCCCGTTGGTCAATCTCCAGACGCCCTACACCTCCAGTGGCGGCGGGAGCGCCAGCATCGAATTCCAGTATTCACGCAAAGGGTTCGGCGGCGCGCTGACGTACGCGAGTTTTGGGCTGGACTTCAATATTTTCCGAGCCGGCGACTGGGAGATTGTGTTCCATTTTAGAAACGAATTACCAAAGTTTGAAGATGAATAAGATGAAGGCATTGTTTACCGTAATTGCAGCGGTGGCCTTGTTAATCCACGGCTCTGCCCTTGCTCAAACCAACGTTACGGTCACCGGTAACGTGATCGACGAAAACAGGCAACCCTTCCCAGGCGTGACCATTTTCGTGGGCAGGCCCCTCCGTGCGCTGACTTCCACCGATGACAATGGGAATTTCCGGGTGTCGGTACCCGCAAACACTGTATTGGTGTTCCGGATCGTAGGTTACCAGGAGCGGTCGCAAAATGTCGGTTCCGGGCGCACAGTGCTGCGCGTGCAGCTTGCCCCGATCGACAATCAGTTGGACGAAGTGGTCATCCGCGGGTATCAGCCGCGATCCAAAGAACTCAGCACAGGCTCATCATTTGGAATAGACGGCGACGACGTGCAGGACATCCCTACCGCGAACATCGAACAGCTCCTCCAGGGGCGCGTACCAGGTATGAACACCCAGGTGAGTACCGGTGCTCCGGGCTTCCGCGGTTCCACCCAGATCCGTGGCCTCTCAACCGTATCGATGACCGGCTCGGGCAACCAGTCTTTCCTCCAGCCCACCTCGCCACTCTACGTCATCGACGGCATACCGATGGATGCCGACAGGGCCACCGAGTACGGCTTCCAGCAACAAGGACCCGGCATCAGCCCGCTGTCGCTCATTCCGCAAGAAGACATTGCCAGCATCGAAATCCTGAAAGATGCCCAAGCCACCTCCCTCTACGGGTCGATGGCCGCTTATGGGGTGATCATTATCACCACCAAACGGGGCAATTCACCGATACCGCGGGTGCGTTATACGCATAACTCATTCATACGCACCCCACCGAAACTGCGCGAAACACTGGGCGGCAACCTGGAGCGGCAGCTCAAACTGCAGCAAATCTACGGGAATGCGCTGACTGTAAACGACATCTGGCAGATTTCGGAGACACCGTTCCTTTCCGATAGCTTAAACGCCTATTGGAACAACTCCACCAACTGGCAGGATTATTATTACCGCACCCGGTACAACCAAAGCCACAACCTGCACATCGACGGGGGCGACCAATTGTTCAATTACAAAGCGAACCTTGGCTACTTCAGCGACCAGGGCATCATCCGCAATACTGGGTTCACGCGTTATAACGCCAACCTGCGCATGGAATACCAACCCGAAGACCGGCGGTTCCAGATCATCGGAGCAGTGACCGGCCAATTGGGCCAGCAAAGCGTAGGCGATGGTATCGGTATGCTGCAAACCGGCGTGGCAAACAACGGCCTGTCTTCTACCCTGCTGCCACCACCTTCATTTTACCAAGCGGGAGGCAGCCACAGCGCTGTACTGGCCACAGACAACGACAACGCCACACGCCTCATCCGCGCGAACCTCGAAGGCAGCTACCAATTCATTGAAGGGCTACGGGCGAGTACCAGCCTGAGCTACGAGTATGAGTCTAAAACGGAAGACACCTTTACACCGGCGGCGGCCAATGACCAGTTCGCGGAAGTGTATTCGTACAACGGACGTACCACGCAGCTGTACAACCGCAACAGCCTGAGCTATGCCAAGGAGTTCACCGGTGGCCACAACATCTTCATCAACTTCTTCAACGAGTTCCGTATCGCGGGCCGCCAAAGCGCCGTAACGCGCAACGAGCGGAGCCCCAACGACCAGCTACAGGGGCCCATCGGGTTCGATGGTTACTTCTCACGGGGCGGCGGTTTGTTGGATGATTATACCGATGAGCGGGCAGCTTCATTCGCCCTGGCCGCCTCTTACGATTTCAACAAACGCTACGTGTTGGACCTCTCCTACCGGCTCGACGGTTCCTCGGCCAACGGATTTGAAAACCTATACGCCCGGAACCCAGCCATCGGGCTCCGCTGGAATTTCGACAAAGAACCGTTCCTTGAAGGGCTGGATTGGCTCGACTATGGCGCTGTGCGGCTGAGCTGGGGAGTTAACATCATCCCTACGGGCACCCTGGAACGTATTTATGGTAAGTTCAACATCACTGGAAACTACAACGGCCAACAGGGCATCGGCCTGGATTTCGACCAGATCCCCAACCCCGACTTACAGCCGAAAACCAATACCCAATATAACGTAGGGCTTGATTTCTCGCTGTTTAACAGTCGTGTGGAAGTAATTTACGACACCTATTTAAAGAAGGTAGAAAACGAATTGTTTGAACAATTTCTCCCTAACACCACTGGCTTTAACAAGATATTCAGTAACGGGGCCGGTATCGCCAATTACGGGCACGAGTTGTTCGTCATGTTCCGCCCGCTGAGGCTCGACAGCGATTTCAAGCTCACCGTATCGGTAAACGGCGCATATAATAAGGACGTGTTATTATCACTCCCCGCTCACTATTCTGGCCAGTTCATCCGCTATGATTACGACCCTAACCAATACAACCAGCACGTCATCCTCCGCGTGGGTGGAGCAACGTTGGCCAACTACCTTTACGTCAATGAAGGGGTATATGCTACCGACGCCGATGTGCCCGTAGACCCGGTTACCGGACTGCGCTACCAAACCAATGGCCAGTTCTTTCAAGCGGGCGACCCGATGATACAGGACGCTAATAGTGACTACTACCTCAATGACCAAGACTACCAACGCACCGGCAACTCACAGCCGCTGTTCACCGGCGGGGCATCCATCATGCTCAACTACAAGAACTTCGGCTTCAACCTCAACGGTTCATTCACCGGAAAACGGACCATCCTCAACAACGCCTTGGCGCAGCGCCTCGGCCTGATGGGAAACCCGTTTGGCAATAGGGTTGTGGTGCCGTTGAACGATATCGACCTGTGGCGGCAGCCCGGTGACCAGGCTACCTACCCGTATGTATACGACTACAAGCGGTTCAACTCCATACGGCCCGTGCGGTTCGACCAAACACTCTGGGCCGAAGATGGCACCTATTTCAAAATCAACAGTATTGTCCTTTCCTATATGTTCGAGCGCGATCTCGTCCGCCAGTGGGGACTGGACAACCTACGGGTATATATCTCGGGGGAAAACCTGCACACCTTCTCCCGGTATACCGGCCCCAACCCCGAAAACGTCACCACCATGGGGCGCGACGTTTCAGAAGGCTATCCGGTACCCCGTACGTACAACATCGGTCTAAACATTGGATTCTAAGCGCGATATGATTATGAGAACTGTTAAGTGGATAACGATATTTACGCTGGCGATAACTGCCACCTCCTGTAAGGAGTTTCTTACGGTACAGCCGGTAGACCGGCTCACGGGCAACAACTTTTACCTCTCGAAAGACGATGTGGAAGCCAATGTTGCCAACATGTACAGCATGTTTTTCGACAAGATCAACGAAAGCTGGGTAATTGGTGCCATCGGCGAAACCCGTGCCGGCGAAGTGTTTGCCTCACCAGGGGCAAACAGCTACAGTGCCCGGCGCGTGGTCGAGTTCCTTGGTAACAACGACATGCTCACCGTCATCTCATCGGGGAACCCATGGGATTGGTACAACTACATCCTGGTAACGGATTGGAAGCGGTATTACCAGGTGATCCAGACTGCCAATATCCTCATCAGCAAGCTGGAGGAAGGGATACCCGGCCTCAGTGAAACAGACAAGGCCCGGTACATCGCCGAAGCAACTTTCATGCGTTGCTTCACCTATTTCTGGATGGTGCGCCTTTACGGCGACGTGGTGTACTACACCGACCCCTACCATGCCGACGAACTGGCCCGCGAGCCGATGGTATCGGTGATGAACAGTTGCCTGGAAGATCTGCGCCCCCACAAGGATGACCTCCCCTGGCAGTTTCCCGACCCGGCATTGAAAGGCGCCCGGGCATCCCGCGGTGCCATCATCGCCCTGCTCATGCACATGAACATGTGGAATGCTGGCTTCGACCGCAACAAGCGCGACCAGTATTACCAGGAGGTGGCTGCGTTGGGCACCGAACT
The DNA here is from genome assembly GCF_025460835.1 of Parapedobacter soli. GTDB lineage: Bacteria > Bacteroidota > Bacteroidia > Sphingobacteriales > Sphingobacteriaceae > Parapedobacter > Parapedobacter soli. Next base: position 28,608 of record NZ_JAMXAY010000007.1, read on the forward strand.
GATTCAACAGGGCCCCTACCGGCTATACCCGCTTACCGAAGACGGCTGGTCAACGGTAATGAAAGGCCGTTCGGACGAAAGTCTGTTCGAGTTTTACCGGAGTATCAACTACCAAGATGCCAATGCCGCATTATCTCCATTCGGCGACCACTTCCTGCGCTGGCCCTACAAATTCCCGCGCTTCAATAACCAGATCAGCCATTGCTATTTCATCGATACGTACATGGCCAAGCTTTACCCTGCGGGGTTAGCTGACAAACGGGCTGATTTCTGGTTCGACGACATGCTGTCGAACAGTGGGCAGTTTACCGCCGTCAAGTTCGGCTTCAACGTCTATGCATCCGGCAACGAGGACCGCAACCCCGACAACACGTTCATGATTTTCCGGTACGCCGATGCCATCCTGCTGCATGCCGAGGCACTGGCAGAGCTCTCGCGCGATAGCGAGGCTATTGCTTCGCTCAACATGATCCGCAACCGGGCGGAAGCAACGCCCTACACCGGTGCTGGCGGGCAGGAGCTGCGCGATTTCATCTTCTGGGAGCGCTGCCGCGAATTGTTCGGCGAAGGCCACCGGTATTTCGATCTGGTACGTACACAGCGTATCATGAACCCTTCCTTCGCACGGAACCCCTTGAACTCAGACCAGTACAACCGGCGTGCTTGGACATGGCCCCTGAATCCGTCCGCGCGGGTAAACAACCCGAAAGTTGTACTGAATGAATATTGGCTCAACTTCAGATAATATACCGACACATCGTGAAAAAGATATTCGAAACTATGGAGTACACAACAAAACGATACACCCGTTGGCCGCTAACCGCCCTGCTGCTGGTAGTGCTGGCCTCCTTGCTTTGGTCGTGCGAGCGCGATGACTATTACGTGGATGGCGGACGGGCCAATCCGGTATTCGATGGCACGGTACTGGACTACCTCGATGCAACCCCCCAGCTCGATACCATCGGACAACTGGTGCGGCTGGCCGGACTGGAAGAGAACTTCATCGCCGATGAATTTACCTTCTTTTCGCCCAGCGACGTCAACATCAAAAAGTTGATCGGCCGCGTCAATTACGAGGGCTCGGATCCGGGATGGCAGGGCAACGGTGCAAACCAGCAATTATATGACCTCGGCCTGGACACCATCCAGACACTGGCCGATGTCGACTCGGCCATCTGGCGCAAATACCTCGAACGCTACATGTTCCGTGGCAAGCACAAGCTCAGTGACTATCCGCAGATCGACTTCAGTGTACTCAATACGTTCGGCGGGCAGAATTACTACGCCTATAACAACACGGTAAGCAACATCGGGGTGGTATTCCACGATGCCGTCAACGACGAAGGCAAACCCACCGAATCTCGGTTGAAATACATGGGTTACCGGCAGCTGCATATCTCGTATATACCCAACGTTTCCATTCCCGAATCTTGGAACACGGCACCGGTAGCCTCGTCCGACATCCAACCCCACAACGGCGTGGTCCACGTATTGGACTTCACTGGAAGCAACTTTGGCTTTACCGGTTTTGGCTTTAATCAACAGGAAGTCATCGACGACATCATTCAAAGCAAGCGATAAGACGTAAATGAAGATAACTATGCAATCAATAATAAAAACAATCGTTGCGTTTGGTACCATCGCATGGCTTTGCTGGTCGTGCAACAAAGAAACCCTATTACAGGAACCCTATGGGCCGGCCAAAGAGCCCTTGGGCATCACCATGAACCGCAATCAGGCACCCACTCCCGCCTCCGGCCTGCCCGGCACGGAAGTGACCATCAAGGCCTCCGGTTTACTGCCGTTCAGGGACGAACTTATTTTCCGGTTCAACGGTGAAGTTGCCCAGGTCACGGACGTGACCGAAACGGAAATCAAGCTCATCGTGCCCGACTTCGCCAGTACCGGCGTAACCACCGTTTCGATCGGTGATGTCGTGGTGTTCGGGCCCAGGTTTTCCGTCACCGGAAAAATCAACCTCGATCCCACCTTCAATGCACCCCGCGGCACCAACGGCGAGGTAAACCAGGTTATCAGGACCGAAGACGGGCGCCTGTTGCTGGTGGGCAGTTTCACCGACTATGACAACAAAGGCGTCATCCGCCCCATTAACCGCATCGCCCGCACATTCTCCGATGGCTCGTACGACGCCAGTTTGCGTTCGGGGAACGGGGGGAATGGTTCACTCATGGATATCGTTCCGTTCGGCAACGGCTACTTGCTCGGCGGGGCATTCAGCGGCTATTCGCAACGCACCACCGATATCAGTAACCTCACCAAGCTCAATGCTAACGGTACCATAGACACCATGGGCATCCATCCCTTCCGGCGTCCCGACCAATCGGACACCATCAAATACTACCCCACCTTCAATGGAGGCTTCGATGGCTATGTGGGCCGCATATACCCTCAGGGCAACAACAAGATAGTCGTTGGGGGCGGCTTCCGCTATTACATCAATAGGCGATATGACCAACCGAATAAACTCGAAACACGCGACTCGGTCATCATGGATAGCGTGGAAGTGCGGCACCTGGCCCGGCTGAATGCCGACGGCACGCTCGATTCGACCTTCCGGTTTGACGCCGCCTCCGAGCACTTCCGGCCCGGGGGTAACGGCGACGTATATACCATCATGCACGATAGCGGCCCCCACGAGGGCAAGTTCATGGTCTACGGCACATTCAACCAATTTGATGGTGTTCCTGCCGGTCGGATATTGCGATTAAATGCTGATGGTACGGTAGATGAGACCTTCAACACCGGTGGAACCGGTGCAGACCAAGCCATCGACAAACTCTTTTATAATGCGACGACAGGGAAATACATCCTCGCAGGCAAATTCCGGCAGTACAACGGGAAACCCGCCAACCGGCTGGCCGTATTGAATGAAGACGGCACACTCGACGAGTCGTTCGTAGCCAAAACGTTCGACGGCAGCGGACCGAACTTCGCCAAGCAACTCAGTGACGGCAAAATCATTGTAAGTGGCGACTTCCGCACGTACAACGGTGTGGCGCGAAACGGGTTTATGGTCCTCGACGAATCGGGCAACCTCATACCCGGCTATAACGCCACGGGCATTTTCAGCGGTACCATCGAAGATATCATGGAAACGACGGCACAAGACGGGCGACGGGCGCTTCTCATTTACGGAGACTTTAGCCAGTTCAACAGTGAGCCGGCGAATAATTATATCCGGGTAATCATCGAAGAATAACCAATAAAGCTATGCATTATACCATCCATAAAAAAACGACTTATTTGTCAGCCCTACTTGTCGTAGCGGCAGGCACCCTTATCTTGTCGTGCAACCAAGAATTTTCGAAAGTCATACCGGAGACCGAACCGGTAGACTCCGTGGAAGTCGCCTTCGGTTCGCCCCGTGTGCTTTACATCATCGCTGATGGCGCTCGTGGAAAATCAGTACGCGAGGGGGAATTCACCCACATCCACTCCTTGCTCCCCAATTCGATATACAGTTGGGAGTCGTTGTCTGACGAGGAAACATCACCACAGAACGGAACCAACTGGGCCGACCTTCTTACGGGCGTGCAAAAAAACAAACACGGTGTAGTGGGCGATGACTATTCCAACGCCCAATTGGACGATTTTCCCCTGGTTTTCGAACGAATCAAAGAAAACCTGCCCCAGAGCAACCTCCAGGTGTACACCTCCTCGCAGGCGTTTCACGACCACCTTACTACAGGCGCCGATATACGTGAGTTGGTGGAAGGCGACGGCGCTGTGCAAGCTGCCGCTGCCACCGCGCTGGCCGAAGACGACATCACGATGGTAACGGCCCACTATACCGATGTGGATGCCGCCGGACGCGCGCATGGGTACGACCTTTCGGTGCCCGAATACCGCACCGCGCTCACCGAATTCGACAACCGCGTGGGTGAGCTGCTGGACGTGCTGCGCAGCAGACCAAACTACGGTGCCGAAAACTGGTTGATTGTCATTAAATCGAGCAAAGGCGGCGATTATGAAATCCCGGAATGGGAAAATGACAACACCATATTCAGCAACCCCGAGGTCAATACGTTTACCATCTTTTACTCTAACCGGTACACCACACGGATCATCAACAAACCGTTTCTAGGCATCCGGTTCCAAGGCGATTTCGTCCACTTCCGGGATCAGGTGCGCGGTGAAGTGACTGCCGGCAACAACGACTTCTATAACTTGGACAATTCCGCTTTTACCATCGAATTGAAGATAAAGAAAAACCCGGGGCCCGACAATAATTTCGAATACCGGTATCCGGCATTGCTCTCCAAGCGGAACCGCTGGAGCTGGGACGACGTGGGCTGGACCATTTTCCTCGAAGGCCGCGGCTGGCAGTTCAATGCCCGTGGTTTGGGGGGCAACGTGGGCCAGACCAACGGTGGCAACCTCGCCAACGCGACGTGGAACAGCATCGCCGTGGTCGGCGTCATCCGCGATGGCCAACGGTATGTACGCACCTACACCAATGGCCAATTCAATAACGAGGTAAACATCACCAACTACGGCAGCATCACCAACGACCTGCCGCTGATCCTTGGGGCGCGTGATGACAATGGGCAGGCAGACTGTTACATCGCCGATGTACGGTTCTGGAAGGTAGCGCTGCCCGAAGACGTACTGCAACAGTATTCGTGTGAAACCGGAGTACCCGAAGACCACCCCTACTACGATTTCCTTGCCGGTCTGTGGCCCGTGGTCGGATCGGAAGGCAACGAAATCAAGGACGAAGGCCCCTTCGGCAGCCACATGACGCTTTCGGGTGACAACATAGCGCGTGATGCCCTAGCCGACTACGTTTGTGCACCCAGCTCGGAAGACCTGGGCGAAACCGTGCCCAGCAACGTCGACGTACCCGTCCAAATCATGACCTGGCTCAAGATTCCACGCCAGGAAAACTGGCAATTGGATGGCCGTGTATGGTTAGACCAATAATGAAGGTGTTTATTCAAAAAATTAACCGCATATGATTAGTTCAAAAATATATTCGCCGGTATACCTGTCCTTGCTCGCAGGAGCGCTGCTGGCGTTATCGTGTGAACAACAGGAACTAGAGACATTCGATTTAGATCAAAACAACCCCACGACAGTGGTTCCGGACGATCAGGTGGGCGACGTACGGAAAGATGGCGAGCTCGTCGTCGTCCCACTGTCGGTCAGCTTGCCCCAGCCGGCCTCAAAGGCCTTTCAGGTAGAGTTGCAGCTCAATCCCGATACGGTCAACCAGTTAATTGGCAGTGGCCAGTTAGCTGATGTTGTGGCCGTGCCCACGAGCCAGGTATCCATACCGACCGCGGCCACTTTCGCCTTCGGATCCAAAATCAGCACCTTCGATATCGCCGTGAACTTAGGTTTTCTCGAACGCAATTACGGCAAACGTGTTGCCCTTGCCTACCGATTGGTCAATCCCGGAAAGGGGAACACCATCGCTGCCGAATCTGCGTCGGCCGTGGTGGTATTGAACACGGTAGACATCCTGCAACCCGACGAAATACGCTACCTCTCCATTACCAACGGTGGTGGTGGCATCCTCGAAGCCCGTAACCGGCAGAACTACCAATCGCAATCCGGCGGGATGAATATTCCGTTGGGTATCTCGCTGGCCGGTGTTCCCGGCAAGCCCTTCACCGTGCGCGCCGTGGTGAATCCCGATACCATCGCGACACTCATCGATGCCGGCGTATTGCCGGAGAACACCGTACCTCTGACCATCGACCAGGTAACCATGGACACGGTGAACCGCATCGGTTCCAACACCAGTGCAGCACCATTGGATCTCTTCATCCAATGGTCTGTGGTGGAACAATACCCCGATGAGCTATTGGCCGTGGCCGTCACGCTTGACAATCCATCCATCCACGTGCTGGATGAGGAAAAGAAATCTGTCATCGTGCTCATCCACCCGCAGCATGTATTGGAGGTCGATGTAACCAACCAGGGTACTACGTATAGCGTAAACCGCGACAATGGCGGCGGGCCAGAGGCCGGAGAAGGGTCGTTGAAACTCATTGACAATAACATCAACTCCAAGTTCTTGGTGGGCGATTTCCGCGGTGACCTTTGGGCACAGTTGGAATTCGATGAAGCAACGAAGATCGGCGCGTATACCCTCACCTCTGCCAACGATGCGCAGGGACGCGACCCCAAAAGCTGGCGTATACTGGCCTCAAACAACGGTACGGATTGGGTAGAGGTAGACATCCGTACGGACGAAGAGTTCCCGCAGCGCTTCCAGACACGGCGGTTTGAATTTAACAACGAGGAAAGCTACAGCTTCTACCGCATCCACTTTGACGAGAACCGTGGCGACGGGCTCTGGCAGTTGGCCGAGTGGCGGGTTATCCGCATTCCCTAGCCCCATTACATTATTTGACGATAAATAAGATTAGGCAATAAAAACAGTTAATATCATGATCATACGGACGATTAACATCGTGAAACGGATAATGACCCAAGGCCAGTGGGCGCTCTTGGTGGTTTTCTTCCTCGCCTGCAAGGAAGAACCGACCCCCGTTCCTGAGCCGGAGGAGCCAAAACCCCAGGCCATGTTCGATTTTGAGCAGATAGACCCCGCAGACCCCTTTTCCTACTCGTTTACGAACAAGGGCACCAACTTCTCGCTGGTACGCTGGGAATTTGGCGACGATAGCGTATCATTGGACGATTCGCCGGCACACACCTTCCTGCGTACCGGCAACTTCCGGGTGACGCTGCGTACCGAAAACAGTCAGGGGTTCTGGGCGGAGAGTGAAACATTCATCAACCTCAACCCCGACAGCCTGGTTGAAGTTGCCACCACCCCACAGCCCGATGGCAGCCTCGACCTCACCGTTGCCTCGGAGATGGCCATAGACAGCGTATTCTGGTATAAAGGCGTGGGTACCGGCGGTGACTTCATTACCAACGACGACAACCTCAATATTTCTGTACAACAAGGGCAATTTGAAGATTACACGCTGCGCGTGAAAACCCCGAATGGATCGTATGCGGAAATCAACCGTCGACTGACCGACCTTGGCGTGGTACGCGACTTGACCAAAGTACGGAACATCTTCAGGGTATCGCGCGACAATGACGGCGGCCAGTTTGCCGGCGAAGGGTCGCTGAAACTGATTGACAATGATACGCGGACGAAGTTCCTGCAGTTCAACTTCTCAGGTGATCTGTGGTTTGAACTCGAGTATTTCGAGCCGGTCATCCTGGGTGCCTATACCTTCACCTCCGGCAACGATGCGCCTGAGCGCGACCCGAAGAACTGGCGGCTGGAGGCATCGGTGGACGGCGAAAACTGGACGGTATTGGATGAGCGGACCGATGAGGTATTTGACCAACGTTTCCAAACGCGTACGTTCATTTTCGACAATAGCGAGGCATATACCATTTATCGCATATACGTCACGTCGGTGGTAAACTCCGGCCTGTTCCAATTGGGCGAATGGCGAATGCTGGCGCTACCGCAGGGATAGCATGACCGGGGAAAATCTCCGGCTGATATTCGAGCATACTGTCTTGGGAGGATACGTTACCGAGATAAGTGCTACTAAACAAACTAAGATGCCGAAGCCGATGGTGCCGACGATGAGTTAGTTTCCACTCCCTCTGCGGCATTCGGCTTCCGGTTTTTATTCCGTCTTTTGAACGGGCGCTTCTTCTTTTTAGGGGCTTCGTCAGGCGTCGCTGCCGAAGCAGCGTTTCCTTCGGTATTTTTGGGTTGCTGAGAACCTTGACGATTACCCGGTTTCCCACCTTTTCGCTTATTCCGCGACTGGTTTCGGTCGCCACTCCGTCGATCTCCGCGCCGCCGGTCGCGATCGGGGGTCTCGACCGCAGCCTCGATGCCGTCGGGAAGCGGTGCTTCATCCACTTTCCGTTCCATCAACTGCTCAATTGCGGCAAAGCGCCTGCTATCGCGGCCATTTACAAACGTAATGGCCGTGCCGGTGGTCTCGGCCCGGGCAGTCCGGCCGATGCGGTGGATGTAATCTTCCGGGTCGGGTGGCACGTCGTAGTTGACCACCAAGTCGATACCGACCACATCGATACCACGCGAAAGCACATCGGTACCGACCAAGATGGGCAGCTGCTTGTTCTTGAAACGCAGCAGGATCTTTTCCCGTTCTTCCTGGGAAAGGTCGGAATGGAAAGGCTGCACAGCCAAACCCATCTTGCCCAGTTCCCGGCCTAAACTCTTGACCTTTTCCTTGGTCGATGAAAAGACGATGATGCTCTTGAAATCACCGCTTTTCAGGATCTGCTTCAATAATGGTGTTTTCTGATTGTCGGCTACGCGATACTGTTGTTGAACAATACCCTCGGCAGGTTTAGAAAGCGCGATATTGACCTGCTTTGGCTGTTTCAACAGCGTTTTGGCGAACGCACGTATTTTTGGCGGCATGGTCGCTGAAAAGAGCATGGTCTGCCGCTCGGTGGCCAGTTCACGGACAATGCGATTGATATCGTCTTTGAAGCCCATATCAAGCATGCGGTCAGCCTCGTCGAGCACCAGGAACTTAATCTCGTCGAGCCTCACTTTGCCCGAACTGATGTGTGCGATCAACCTACCCGGCGTAGCCACCACGATATCGACGCCCTCGCGCAGCGCGCGGCGTTGTTGTTCATAACCGATACCATCGCCGCCGCCATAGATGGCTATGGACGTGATTCCTGTGAAATACGCCAGCCCTTCCACCTGCTGGTCGATCTGCATGGCCAACTCGCGGGTTGGTGCAAGGATCAGGGCGCTAACCGGCGGGCGTTGATCCAGCCGGCAAATCGCATCCATTACCGGCAAGAGGTATGAAGCTGTTTTGCCCGTACCCGTCTGGGCGCATGCAATCAAATCGTGTTTATCTTGTATAATCGGAATGGTTTCGGCCTGTATCGGTGTGGGCGTTTTGAAGCCCATGCTATTCAAGCCTTCAAAAAGGTCGCTATCGAAGTTAAAATCGCTAAATGTCAAAGTATACCTATTAATCTATCTTATTGAGATGCAAAAGTACACATTTATTGCGTATTACCCATAGCCAATTCGCAGCATTGCAGGAACATAGGCATTTAAACAGCGGTTTATTCAGATTTGTGCACATGTAGTTCCAATTTACATGTGGGTCACTTGCTTTTCATGAGCGGAATCCCTGTCAGGCCCCATGCTATTCACTTTTGCAAACGTACACATCCATTTTGCACGATCGCAATTCGGCTTTACATGTGGGTCATTTGCTATTGTACGAATGAAATTCCAGGTAGACTCCGTGCTATTCACTTTTGCAAGCATGCACATCCCTTTTACACGATGGCAGGTTACTTCTGCAAGAGTGAAATCCCGGTTAGACCCCATGCTATTCACTTTTGCAAGCATGCACATCACTTCTATACGACGGCCATTTGCCTTTACATGGATGCCATTCCAATGCGCACCCGTGCTATTTACTTTTGCAAGCGTGCAGATCACTTCTACACGACGGCCATTTGCCTTTGCACGGATGAAATTCCGATTAGCACGCGTGCAAATTGCTTTTTCCCTATTGCAATTTACTTTTGCACGCGTGCAGACGTTTTTAAAAAACGTGAAAATCAATGTTTGTGATACGATGAAGCCATATTCCCAAATAAAAGTGAGCCAAAAAGATTTTCGGGATACCCCGAAATATGGCACACTTTTATTTGCTTTTTTGATTTCCTGCATTTCGCCAAACATTATCCATTAATGATTGTTCCATCTCCAATAAATCACCATAGGTAGTGTGATCACAATTATTTCATTATCTTTGAATGAGTACACAATGCAGGATTTTAGCTAAATTATATGCAAGAAAACCCTACCAAGAGGCCTTATTCGGTGGAATTAGCAGCCAGTTTGATTTCGTTGGCACTCATCATCGCCTTGATGTATGTACTGCAAAGTGTGTTGCTACCGCTCATGTTTTCCATCCTCATTGCCATGTCGCTATACCCGGTGGCCATCGCCCTTGAGCGGCTACGGCTCGGCAAAGCATTCTCCGCATTGCTGGCGGTTATATTGGCTATTGCGGTACTTTCGGGATTAGTCTGGTTTATCGTCCATCAGGTAATTGTCATTGGCCGGGATGGAACCGACATCCAACACAAGTTCCTAACGATATTCGACACCATACAGCGGTGGCTACAGGAGCGTTTCGGGATAGAACCTACGGAAGTCGTTGAGCGGCTGAGAGGGCAGGCTAATCAAATCCTTTCCAACGCGGCTTCATACATTACTGCTGCTTTTGGCTCTATCGGCAATGTTTTGGCGGGTGTTATATTGGTACCGTTGTTTTCGTTTTTCCTATTGTACTACCGGGTCTTCTTTCGGGAGTTTTTCTTCCGTGCTTTTAAATCCGTTCCCCAAGAGATTGTTCATAATACGCTCAATAAAATATACCACGTAGTGCAGAGTTACCTCCTCGGACTCGTAACGGTAATGGGCATCGTAGCGGTCCTCAACACCGTGGGACTGTGGATAATGGGTATCCAGTATGCGTGGTTTTTTGGCACACTCGCTTCACTACTGATGTTACTGCCGTATATCGGGATTGCCATAGGCTCCATACTTCCCGCGATTTTTGCGCTGGCTACTAAAGATAGTGCTTGGTATGCTGTGGGGGTTATTGCTTGGTTCCAAGTGGTGCAATTTCTGGAGGGCAACCTCATCACGCCCAACATCGTTGGTGGCAAGGTAAGCATCAATCCGCTGATGTCCATCATTTCCATCCTCCTTGGAGGTATGCTTTTCGGCCTCGCCGGCTTGATCTTGGCCCTGCCGCTTACCGCCACCGTAAAGGTCATCTTCGATGCGGTACCATCAATGAACGCGTTCGGTTTCCTTATTGGCGAGCCCGAAAAATATCACCTCAAACGATATTCCACCAAAATCCTGCTTAAACGGTGGAAACTTCGGGATCTGCTGGAAACGCGGGATAAGAAAAAGGGTGAAGCAAAAAAAGAACCGCCAGAAGACGACTGATATCGCCATTCGGGCATTAGTGATTTGAAATACGACATAATTTACGCATTTCTGTATAAAATCAAAATAAGGATTAACCATGGCAACGATTGATTCTGCATTAAGCGAATTTATGAAGTTGGATTTCAATACCCGAGAGATGCTGCTTGATATCATACAGAAACGGCAAGCAGAGGCTAGGCGTAAGGCGATCGCCCGCAACGCGAAGGCTGGCCAACGTGATTATCTCGCAGGCAACCTGAAAAGCGAATCGGCCTCAACATTGATTCAGCGCCTAGAACAATCGTAATTCCAATGGCAACCGAAAGGAAGCTGGTGGCTACCAAAGCCTTTGAAAAAGCATACAAGAAAGTGGAAGTCTTGCGGCCTATCTAGCATGCTCCTGTGGTTATGACTGTCGCATCGTATTTTCAACTGAGGAAGACATTGATGACCCCAAGGCAACGGTCGTACTACTTCAAGACATCGGAACACACGACGACGTATATTGACCAACAATCTCCAGAACAATGACCCACCTCCATTGTTAGGATGTTAACATTAACATAGGAGGCATCATGAAGAAAAAAAAGATCAGTGAACTACCCGACCAGCGCCACAATAACGAAATGGGCACCCCAACTTCTGATAAAGCATTCAAAGACACGCGTACCATGAAACGTCACCAAGGGCTTCCCAATGCCGGCGGTGTACGCACCGGGAAGACCAAAATAGATAACGGACAAAGCAACGACAGTTAATCCCTGGTAATAGCCGGTGGCATCAGTTTATACACCACCGGGGTAACCACGCGCGATAGCAACGTGGAGCTGATGAGTCCGCCGATCATCACGATGGCCAAGGGCGAAATCAACGGGTTGCTCGACCAGGCAATGGGCAGCAGTCCGCCGATAGCCGTGAGCGATGTAAGGATGATGGGCAGGAACCGCATTTCGCCAGCTTTTTCGATGGCATCGTTGAGCGGCATCCCTTCCTTACGCAGCTGATTCGTGAAATCGACCAACAAGATCGTGTTTTTCACCTCGATGCCCGCTAATGCCACCAAGCCAACCGTAGCCACGAAAGACAGGGTGTTGCCGGTAACCAAAAGTGCCAATACGGCCCCCACGATACCCAATGGGATTACGGACAGGACAATCAATGTGCTTTTGAGTGTCTTGAATTCCAGCACGAGCACAGCAACAAACATGAACGCCGTGATAAGGATTACCGTACCGAACCCGCCGAACGATTGCTCGCGGCTTTCCACCTCTCCACCCATTTCATAGCGGTACCCTACCGGCAGCACCTCCCGGTCCATCTGGCTGATCACATCCCGAATCACCCTGTCATTGGCGTAGCCCGCAGCTACGAAGCTATTTACCGAAACCGTACGTTGCCGATTGATATGGTATATCGCCGGCGGCGAAGGCACCAGCTCCAACGTAGCCAGCTGGCTGAATGGGATCCCTTTCCCCTGTACATTGTCTACATAGATATGGTCAAATACCGATAGGTCGGGATAAGCATTCCGGGGCACACTAAGGCGCACGAGGTAATCGTCGTCGTCCGACTGAGGGTCGGTATAGCTCGTCACGTCCAACCCTGCCAAGACCATGCGCACTGTCCGGTCGATATTTGAACTTGGCACCCCCAATGCCAGTGCCTTGTCCCGGTGCACGTTCACCTGGATATCTGTTTTGTCGTTACTTACCGGATTGTTTACGTACAGCGCACCCGGGGTTTGCTCCAGCAGGGTTTCCACACGGCCGGCCAGTTGCTTCAGGGTATCGAGGTTGTCACCGAAGAGCCGCACCTCCACCGGTGAAATCACCGGAACCCCCTGTTCAAAATTTTTCACCTGTACCTTGGCACCCAGATAGGGTGTCCAGCGCTGGCGGAGCCTTTCAATGAGTGCTTCCTTCTCTTTCGACGACGTTTCGGGCTGCAACTGTACGAATATTTCAGCGAAATCAGCCCGTTCGTTGGCCTGCTCCACATTATAGTAAACCCGCGGGTTACCCTTCCCTACATTGGAGGCAAAATACTGCACTTCAGGCAGTTCGGCCAGTTCGGCTTCGATATGCCGGGTAATGTTATCCGTGGCGAAAATATTCGACTGCAAGGGTGCTTCAATGCGGATAAGAAACTGTGGCTTTTCAGAAGCGGGGAACAGGCTGAACCCGACGACCGGAATCAACGCCAACGCACCTCCAAAAATCACCACGGCAATCACTACCGTTTGCCAGGGCCGCTTCAATGCCCTGTCTAGCAGCACCGCATACGTGCTATGGATGGCCCGCTGGAGCCATCGCAATACCGCGTTACCTTCGGGATGCTCGTGCGGTTTCAGCAACCGGCTAGCCAGCAGCGGCACTACCAACAGTGCCACCAGCATGGAAGCGATAACCGAGCCGATGACAGCCATGGGCAAGCTACGGATGAAGTCACCTGCCATCTCGGGCATAAACATAAGCGGCATAAATGCGATGACTAACGTTGCGGTACAGCCCACAACGGCAAGCGCAATCTGATTGGTCCCCTTGATGGCGGCCTCGATAGACGACACCCCTTCCCGCATCCACCGCTCAACGTTCTCCACCACCACGATACTGTCGTCTACCACCAACCCCAGCGCTACCACGAAGCCGACGATGCTCAGCTGGTTCAATGAGTAGCCGAACATATTGAGCACAATAATACCCATCGCCAGCGATAGCGGTACGGCAATCATCACCACCAGCGATGCCCGCGTACCCAAAGGCAATAGCGTAATCAGCACCAGCGTAACCGCGATAAGGAAATCAACCCCCAGGCCACCAAGCCGCTTGTTGACATTCTCGCCTTGGTCGAAGTGCAGCACCATGTCGACATTTTCCGGCAGCCGTTGCTCGAACTGATCGAGCACCCTGAGGTAGTCTTCTTGTGTTTTACTGATGTTTTCACCGGCCTTCTGCGCTGCGTTGACAAATACGGCACGGTAGCCATTGAGGCGGGTGATATGTGTCTCGGGTGCGAAATCAGCGTAGACGTCGGCAATGTTTTCCAGCAGGATGTTCTTACCTTCCGCGCTGGAAACAATGGTGCGCTTAATATGGTCAATGCTTTGATAGTTGCCGCTGGTCTTGATGCTGAATACTTTCCCTCCGGCCAATACGCTACCTCCCGGGATATTGGCGCCTTCGCTTTGGATAGCCTGCATCACCTGGTTCAGCGGTATGCCCAATTGGGCCAACTTAGCGGGTTCGACATCCACACGGATTAACTGGTCGCTGAGCCCGCTGACGGTCACATCCTTGAGCGCCCTCACATTTTCCAGCTCCTCTTTCAGGTCGTCTGAAATTCCTTTCATTTGCTTACGTGAAGCATTTTCAGATATCAGCGCCACCTGCAGCACATTTACACCCGTGGGGTCTATCTTCTGAACATCGATACTGTATAGCTGTTCCGGCAGTTGCGACCTGAGGGCACTCACCTCCCGAATCAGCTCCTGGTACTTATTGTCATAGTCGACGCCATGTTCGTACTCAACAAACAGCACGGCCAAACCATTGACCACAGTGGTTCTGATGCGTTTAATGTTGTCGAGGTCATAAAGGCGGCTCTCGAGAGGCTTGACCACCAATTGTTCCATATCCTTGGGGTTGGTGCCGGGATAAATGACCACCACCGGGAAGTTGGGCGGCTGCATCTCGGGATCTTCCGCCCTGGGCATTGTAAAAATGCTACTGATACCGATGGCGATAACCATCAGGACGACGATGAATGTGAACTGGTAGTTTTTTATCGGATATTTGATGAGATTCATGGCGCTTTATTTTATGCTGATTGCAGAACCGTCGCGCAGGTATGGGCCACCGGATACGATGAGCGATCCGCCGCCTTCAAGTCCGGCAGTTACCACGGCATGATCTTGCCGGAGGTCCGAAACTTCCACCGCTACGCGATGTACAGTCTTACCATCGGCCGTTACGAACACATAGGCCTTGCCGCCGTCGCCATCCATCAGGGCTCCGTAAGGAATAAGCCAAACATCAGACGTTTGGTCCAGCTGGATGGCCGCCCGGCCAAAGAGGCCGGAAGCCAATGCTACCGGAGGTGTCCTCTTCAACTTAAGGTACACGTTAAACACACCCGATTGGGGATCTATCCCTTCCGACTTTCTAGCCACTTCGGCTTGGAGCGACCGCCCCGGCAGCGCATCGGTGGTAACCGTTGCTGCATTGCCGATTTGGATGGCCGACCACTGCTGGTCGCTCACGCCGACCTTAAGCAGCCATCCTCCTTTGGCATGGCTCGCCACCGCCAGCACGGGCGTACCCGGCCCTACCACCTGCCCCGGGTTGGCCGGCCGCTGCAGCACATATCCATCGAATGGAGCACAGATTGCGGTATGTCCAAGATTGTAATCTGCGCGTTCAACATCCCGCTTCGCCGCATCGAATGCGGTTTTCGCATTCTCCATCTGTTCGAGCGTCGCCACACTATCGGCATACAACTGCCGTGCACGGCGGTAATCGCGCTCGGCTTTCTCTAACCCCAGCCGGGCCTGCTCCACGGCGGTATTGATTTCGGTCGACTCCACAGCGGCCAGCAATTGGCCTTTACGGAAAGACTCCCCTTCCTTAACCCGTATCTGTTGGACGATACCGCCCCCCCGGAATGCCAATATGGTTTCATCGTCGGTAGTGAATGTGCCCGTTGCCATCACTGTGCCGGCGGTATCTTTGGTAGCCAATGGCAGCACCTTAACGGGGATAACCGCATCACCGCTAGGTAATTCCGTGTCTTTGCTTTCCGTATTGCATGCCCCCGCCGCTACCACTAAGGCGAAGCCGATCGAAAAAAAGCTGTATGTTTTCATAAACGTTAGTTAATGTTTGCAGTGAGTGGATAGCTAGCTTGTTCGCGCTCAACCTTTGCCGCAGCCGAAAGTACCTGGTACGTGCTGACAGATAGTGCTAAGCGCGCAGACGTATATTGGTTGCGCGCGTCTACCGTTTCGATATAACTATTCACGCCAGCCTGGTAGCCTTTCGTGATGAGTCGTTGGTAAGCTGCGGCGGCCACCAGCTGTCTTTTTGCTGCCCCGTAATGCTGCCAAGCCGACCGCAATCCACTATGGGCTATGGCCGAAGACAGCTGCAACTGCCGGCTGGCATCCGCCAGCTGCAACTGGGCATCGCGGAGGTCCAGCTGTGATTGCCGGACCTGGTACTTATTGCGGTTGCCGTTGAATATAGGAAACGTCAGTTGCAACCCCGCCATGTAATACCGGGTCTGGCCATTAAATCGGAACCCTTCAGACTGCGAACCCAGGTCGAGGAATGCGTTCAGGGTTGGCACTGCATACTGCTTGTCCATTTTCAAGGCCGTTTTCCTGATGTTTACAGCAGTGGTCAGCGCTTCAAGTTCTTCACGCTTTCCCACCGCAGGATTGCCACCGTTTAGCAGTCCGACTACTTCCAGCAGTGAGTTTTCGGGATTAAATGCCGTATCGATAGCTGCTTCCGCTTCCCGGTTCAGCAGGCTGTTGAAATAAAACTTTGCATTATCCGCCTGCTGCTCTGCGGCGGTGAGGGTGGCCTGCGCCGCGGCAACCTCGCCATCGGAGCGCAGCACGTAGGCCGGCAGGCCTTTGCCACTCTCTACCAGCCGTTCGTTCGTACGCTTGCCCTCCTCCGCCAGTTCCAGTGCCGACCGGTAAACCACCACCGACTGTACCGCACTCAAATAACCGAAGTAGGCCACCTTGATTTCCTTCACCAGCTCGCGTTTATACGCCTCCACGTCCAATTCACTTAACTGCACCTGATACTCGCGGATGCGCTTATTGTGGCCGATATCCGTATTGATCAGCGGCAGGGTCGTGCGGATGTGGGCATCGTAATAATTGCGGGGCAGGAAGTTGATGGTTTCATTTTCGATGGCGGGGAACTGACTCGACTCGGTCAGCTGGTTCAACGTAGCATAAACCGGATTGAGCAGGTCGCCTATCGGCAGCGGGATATTCCGCCCACCGTCGGCCGTCTGGTAGCCCGCTTCCAGGTTTACCGATGGTAAATATAGGCTCTTTGCCGACTTTAATGCCATAACGGCCTTTTCGAACGATACATGGCGTTGCTGTAGCAGCAAATTACTCTGCAATCCGCTATCGATGTAAGCCTGCAAGGATTCCTGGGCCAATGCGTTCAATGAAGCCGCTAGCAAGACTAAAATTGATACTGTTCTCATTATTAACAGTGTTAATCTAATACGCAAAAAATCATTTCATCCGTTCCAGTAATTGCAAATATGTTTGGAAAACATTCTCCAGCAGGGTGTCTTGTTTAGCAATCGCCACTTGGCTGCACTTTTCTGCGATATGCTTAAAGTGACTGGTAATATGCAGCGAACACAGGCCGTGGACCACACTCCAGGAAAGCATCGCCATTTCCTCGGCATTCATATCTCCAAAATAACCCCTGGCTTTACACCCCTCTACCGTCTGTATCAACCCATCGAATACCCGCTCGCCTTCCGGCCATTCCTCTTCCGGATGGTGGGCTTGCAAATACTGCATAGGCTCTTTCATGATGAACATCAACTCATAGAAGTCAGGGTGATCCACAGCAAATTGAATGTACCCGCGCCCCATAGCTTTGAGCCGTTCAAACGGATCATCCACATATTCCAACGTCGAGAAACGCTCGCGCAACAACCCAAATCCTTCTTGATGCAATGCGTAGGCTATATCGGTCTTATCTTTGTAATATAAGTAAATGGTAGTCGGACTGAATTCGATCTCCGCAGCGATTTTGCGGATCGAGGTGGCCTCATACCCCTTGGTTATAAACAACTTCTTTGCGGCTTCCAGGATCCTTGCTTTGAGGTCCTCCTTATGCCGCCCTTTCCTTTCTTTGATTCCCATTGTCTTTGATTACCACGCAAAGGTACTTAACACTGTTAATCAATCAAAGATATATTTATATTTTTTCACTAATGGAGCACAGCGTCCACCTATTGGAGACCACCCGAACGTATGAAACGAAGTGCTTTTTCCGTCTATTGAACGGAACTGAACAACAAAAAAAGAATATCATTCTACATACTGGTATGTAATTTGAACATCATTCTAATATTTATTATATTTGCAGAATAATGAACACAATCGAATACAATCTGGATCAGACCGACTACGCTATCCTGCGATTGCTGCAGGAAAATGCCCGCATCAGCAATGCGGATATCGCCCGGGAGGTCGGGATGGCTCCATCTGCAATCCTCGAGCGCATCAAGAAGCTCGAACAAAAGGGGGTGATTTTACAGTACCGCGCCAAAATCAATCCGGCAGCGCTGGACCAGACGTTGCTTTCTTTCATTTTCATCCGTGCGGCTGATGGAATTGGGTGTGCTGCAACCGGAAAGGCATTGGCAGCGATCCCCGAAGTGCAGGAGGTACATGACATCGCCGGCGACGACGGCTACCTCGTAAAGGTCCGCACTGCCGATTCGGCTGGCTTGGTAGCACTCATGCGCGATTCGTTTGCTAAAATACCGAGCATCATTTCAACCCGCACAACCATTGTATTGGAAACGGTTAAAGAAGAACAGCAGTTGGTAATCCCTGAAGGGTAATTGATGGTGGGTCGCTTATAGTGGATAATTAATAGTTGAGAAAGGACATGGCAATAGGAGTTAAAAAGGACAGGCAATTCCAGGCGAAAGTTATCGTGGCATTCGCCATGATTTACGTCGTATGGGGATCTACGTTCTTTTTTATCCATAAAGCATTGGCTGGTTTCCAACCGTTCCTTCTTGGAGCCATCCGGTTCAGCACAGCGGGACTATTGCTGTTGGGCTGGTGCTATTTTAGAGGATACCGGATACTCCATAAACCGACGATCTTACGTGCGGCACTGATGGGGCTGCTGCTACTCTATATAGACAATGGCATCATCATCTGGGTCGAACAATTCATGCCAAGCGGACTCGTCGCCATCATGTCGGCTTCCGCAGCCATCTGGTTCATTGTACTCGACAAACCCAACTGGAAAACTAATTTCCATAACCTCCCCACGGTAATCGGCCTGTTCATGGGTTTTTTCGGTGTGGTCATGCTGTTCGGCGACCGCATTGCACAGGCTTTTGATGCCTCCGAGCGGCAGGCCAACATACTGGGCATGTTATTGCTATTGCTTGGAGCATTATCGTGGACCATAGGCTCACTGTATTCCAAATACTACGGAAATTCAAAAGGGAGAGAGAAGCACAACAGCATGGTCAGCACAGCCTGGCAAATGCTCATTGCTGGGATAGCATTCACCCTTACTGCCGCCGTCCGTGGCGAAATAGCCGGCTTCCAAGCGGAAAACGTCCCCGCCTCCGCTTGGTGGGCCATCATCTACTTAATCTTCATGGGTTCCATCGTTTCCTATAGTTCCTATATCTGGCTGCTTCAGGTCCGCCCGGCTACGGAAGTAAGCACCCATACCTATGTAAATCCCATTGTCGCCGTATTGCTGGGCGCCTGGTTTGCACATGAAACGGTGACCGACTCTCAGATTGTGGCCCTGACTGTTATCCTTGGAAGCGTGCTGCTGATCAACTGGAATGCGTATAACCTCTCTTCCCTGTTCAACAGGCGCAAGAAGCGGTTTGCCCGGCTCCGTGAAAAAGCACGTACCCGCTCGAAAATCCGTGCTTCCATCCCCACCCCGTCTGACGGCAGAGCAATGGACAAGGCAAAAGGTAAGCTTTAATGATTAATTTTAACACCAGAATGCCTACCTTTACCTCGTCCGTTGCTGCAATGCCAATGGTCCATTAACACGCATGAAGTATTACAAGATCCGGAGTTACCTCACCCTGTTAGCTGCAACCATCTGCCTTATTGGCGCCTCCTGCAGCAAGTATTTCGTACCACGCGGGCAAGCTGCTTACACCAGATTACAGATAGACAGCACCATCATTGCCGATTCGTCGTATGTAGCGTTCTACATGCCTTATAAGCAACAATTGGAAGCAGAGATGGACCGGGTGGTGGGCCGTGCAGCCATCGACCTCACCAAACCCAATGATACGCCCGAAACATTGCTAGGGAATTTCTTCGCCGACGCACTGTTGGCCGAGGCCCGGAAGCAGGATCCCGAAGCGGCTTTCTCGTTCGGCACGAAAGGGGGCCTCCGTATCGAACTGCAGCAGGGCCCCATTACCATCGGCAACCTGTTTGAACTCATGCCGTTTGAAAACGAAATCGTCATATTGGAGCTTACCGGCGAAAGCGTACAAGACCTAGCGCGGTTCATTGCCACCACAGGTGGGCAACCGGTGTCGAGCATCAGCATGGAAATAAGCGGCAGCAAGGCCACCAACATCCGAATCGGCGGGGAGCCGTTGGATCCAAACCGCACCTATAAATTGGTCACCTATGACTACCTAGCGAACGGGGGCGACAATTCACGTGGACTAGACAACCCGGTAAGCCGCATGAACCTCGGTATAAAAGTGCGCGAAGCATTGATTGATTATGTTCGCGAGCACGCACAAGCAGGCAAAGACATCAATACGCAACTCGATGGAAGAATCACTCATAATAAATAGGCGTAATTTCCTGAAGCAGGCCGGCGTATTTGCAGCTGTTTCTGCTATGGGGGGAATCCCTTCAATGGCGCTGGCCAATGACGAACACGTTTCCCTCACCATCTTGCACACCAACGATGTGCACAGCCGTATCGAGCCTTTCCCGATGGATGGCTCACACAATCAGGGTCTGGGTGGCGTAGCCCGCCGCGCAACGTTGGTAGAGCGGATACGCAGTGAACAACGCAACGTGCTGCTGCTCGATGCAGGCGACATGGTACAGGGCACACCTTATTTCAACCTCTTTGGCGGCAAGGTCGAACTGGAGCTGATGAGCAAAATGGGATACGATGCCGGAACGTTCGGCAACCATGAGTTTGACAATGGGCTGGAGGGCCTCGCTGCCATGCTTCCTTATGCCAACTTCCCTTTCCTGACCGCCAATTATGATTTCAGCGACACCATAATCAACGGACAGACACGCGACTACATCATTTTCAAAAAACAGGGCCTTCGTATCGGTGTTTTCGGGCTTGGCATCCGGTTGGCAGGACTGGTCGATCCCACGCGCTGCCGCGGCGTACGCTACCTCGACCCAATCATCGTGGCCAACGAAATTGCCGGCCGCCTCAAGAATGATCATAAATGCAGCTTGGTCATTTGCCTTTCACATCTGGGTTACCAATATAGAGACAACAAGGTGTCCGACCGTGTGCTGGCGGCCAACACCCGCTTCATCGACCTCATCATCGGCGGGCATACCCATACGTTTATGCCCGAGCCCGAACTGATCCGCAACCTCAATGGCCGCACAACCGTCATCAACCAGGTTGGGTTTGCAGGTATCAACCTCGGCCGGTTGGATTATGAGTTCGAGCGGAAATCAGGGAAGGCTTCGTTGGTGACCGCCGGCAGGTATGAAATCTCCGTTCGGGAACGTTCCTTAATCAAACATGGATAGCGCAGACCCGTGGTATCCGCGGTCTATTTCAGCAACGAGTTCTTTTCTTTGGCAAACAATTGGTATACTTTCTTATCTACCCATGCCGGCAATAGTTTATTCATCAGCACAGCCAGTTTGCCCTGACGGGTCATCACCAGTGTGCGTTTGCGCCCGATTACGCCCTGCACAATCCGGTCGGCGACTTCCTCCGCTGTCATCATCTTCCCTTCATCCATACTGGTTTCGCCGTGCGCCTCGCCCGCCGCGTCCAATGCAGTTGCCCGGATACCGGATGCTGTAAACCCCGGGCAAGCAAGCATCACATGCAGGCCGGTTTTCAGGTTCTCTACCCGCAATGACTCCATAAATCCGTGGATGGCGAATTTGGAGGCCGAATAACCCGTACGGCCCGGCAGTCCGCGATAGCCGGCAATCGACGACACGGCCACGACGGAGCCGTTACTGCGCAGCAACTCCCCTATTGCATATCTGGTGCAGTAAACCGTACCCCAGAAATTGACATCCATCAGCCGGTGCAATACCGCCAGGTCCAAATCGGCAAACAACGCCCGCATACTGATACCGGCATTGTTGACCAACACATCGATACCGCCAAAAGTAGCCACTGCCTGTTGTATGAGGCTTCTGCAATCTGCCTCATTGGCCACATCGCACTGTACCGCCACCGCACGGATTCCGTATTCTTTCTCAAGTGAGTGCGCCAGCGTACATAAATCAACATAGCGCCGTGCTGCCAGTACCAAATTAGCCCCGTGACGCGCAAATGCAGCAGCGCATGCCCAGCCTATACCGGACGACGCACCGGTGATGATGACCGTTTTGTTACGCAATGCTCCGTTCATAAGGTACCCGCGTAGCGATTGAGCGACCCAAAGTCACCTCATCGACGTATTCCAATTCACCGCCGAAGGAAATCCCCCTGGCAATGGTACTGATCTGCACACCGAAGTCTTTGAGTTTCTTGTACAGGTAAAAAATAGTGGTATCACCCTCCATCGTGGCACTCAGGGCTACGATAACCTCCCGCACCCCTCCTGCTTCCACCCGTTTCACCAGGCTGTCTATTTGTAAATCAGATGGCCCAACACCATCCATAGGCGAAATAAGTCCACCCAGCACATGGTACACGCCATGATACTGGTCGGTATTCTCAATAGCCATCACATCCCGGGTATCTTCCACCACGCATATCAGTGCGCCGTCTCTTTTATGCGAAGCACAGATTTCACAGACAGCTGTATCCGAAACATTGTGGCACGTTGTACAGTACCGGATTTCCCGCTTCAACCGATCGAGTGCCTCGGTGAACCGTGACACCTCGGCCTCGGGCTGGCTCAGGAGATGCAGCACCAGCCGCAAGGCTGTTTTCTGACCTACCCCCGGCAGACGGCCAAATTCTGCAACAGCTTGTTCCAGTAGTTTGGAAGAAAAATTCATAACGCAAAGGTACTTTTTTTCCCACACAACGGCCTTTACCTGAAAAATATTACATTAGCAGAAATCAAAAAAGCAGTTATGGCAAGAACACGGGAAGATAAAATAATGCGGGCTTTCGAGAACAAAACCTGGCAGGAAATCAAAGTGAAGGATTCGTGGCAGATTTTCAAGATCATGGCCGAGTTTGTGGACGGATTCGAGAAACTGGCCAAGATCGGCCCCTGTGTATCCATGTTTGGGTCGGCCCGGACGGCGCAGGACCATAAAAACTACAAGCTTGCCGAGGACATCGCCCGACTGCTTACCGAACGGGGTTATGGTGTCGTATCAGGCGGCGGACCGGGCATCATGGAGGCTGCCAATAAAGGTGCATACGAAGCTGGAGGAAAATCGGTCGGCATTAATATCGAACTGCCTTTCGAGCAATTCCACAATCCTTACATCGACCGCGACAAACTGCTCCAATTCAACTACTTTTTCGTGCGCAAAGTCATGTTCATGAAGTATTCCCAGGGGTTTATCGTTTTACCCGGCGGATTCGGCACCATGGACGAGCTTTTTGAAGCGATTACGTTGATTCAAACTGGAAAAATTGCCCGGTTTCCGATTGTACTCGTTGGCCAGGAATACTGGGGTGGACTTTTTGATTGGGTCAAAAAAAGAATGCTTGAAGAAGGCAACATCAGTCCGGAAGACCTCAATCTCTACCGGTTGGTGGACACCGCCGAAGAGGCTGCCGGCCATATCTTTCGGTTTTATGATAAGTATTTGCTTAAGCCGAATTTTTAAGTGAGGATTGCAATGATTTGATCGGAAGAATAACTACTCAGATATAATGCCCTTTTAACGAAAAGACATATACAATATTGCCCCGCACCTCATAAACATAACGATGTTCTCGGTTAATTCGTCTTGACCATTTGCCGGCATATTGGTACTTAAGGGGTTCTGGTTTACCAATGCCTGAGAACGGATCCTGTAAAATGGCCTGGGTTAAGTCGGCAATACGCTTTGTGATTTTTTCATTGCCGCTTTTCTTCCATTCCTCCCATTCCTTAAATGCACGTCGGGTGAATTCTATTTCCATAGCTCGTCCAGTGTCATTTTCACTGTACGGCCCGCCTTAATATCCTCTTCGCCCTCCTTCATTTTCGCAACAAAATCAGCGTTATAGGCTGTTTTGCTCTCCTCAAAATCAACCTTCAAAGCTTTCAGTATCGCCTTGATCGCCGTTAACTTTTCGCTAGTATCCGGATGTACGATTAAATATCCCATACCGCAAATTTACAAAATTCTGCAATGATTTTCTGCTCTGCCACGCCCACCTTAACATTTAATATCGTTAATACCATCGTTAACTATATTATTTACGGTAGCTTTATAGCCAGTGCTTTAAGGCACCCAGCTGCGGTTGGAATGTTTTATTGTTATCTGAAGTGCACCAATTGCGCACTGACCTGCTATTTTTTCAGTATAACCCACTATACACCAGACAATTATTCAGCATCACACAAAAGAGGTGAGACAAAATTTCCGATTATCCAATCAAATCCCCCGTGGTATTTGTTTTGCGTATATGTCTGAAACAAATAAGAAGATGAATTTCAACAACTATACAATCAAAGCACAGGAAGCCATCCAAAAGGCTTCCGAGATTGCAGTGGGCAACCAGCAGCAATCCATCGAAACAGCACACCTGCTGAAAGCACTGCTCGTGGTGGATGAAAACGTGGTAAGCCATCTGCTCAAAAAGCTGAACGTAAACGTTAAGCATGTGGATGAAGAGCTCGACAAGCAAATCGCCACGTTTCCGAAAGTGAGCGGCAGTAACATCTACCTGTCGTCCGGAGCGAACGCAGCGTTACAGAAAGCCCAATCGTACCTGAAGGAATTCAAGGATGAGTTCGTATCCATTGAGCACATCCTGCTGGGTATCCTCAATGTGGGTGATAAAACTGCGTCGCTGCTGAAAGATCAAGGTGTGACCGAAAAAGACTTGAAAAAAGCCATCAGCGAGCTCCGCGGAAACTCGCGGGTAACCGACCAGAACGCCGAGGCGACCTATAACGCGCTCAACAAATATGCGCGCAACCTCAACGAGTTCGCCGAATCTGGTAAGCTGGACCCCGTCATCGGCCGCGACGACGAAATCCGGCGGGTCATCCAGATCCTCTCGCGCCGCACGAAAAACAATCCGATACTCGTAGGGGAACCCGGCGTTGGTAAAACAGCCATTGCCGAGGGTATTGCCCACCGTATCATCAAAGGGGATGTCCCCGAGAACCTGAAGACAAAAACAGTCTTCTCGCTCGACATGGGTGCGCTGATTGCAGGAGCCAAATACAAAGGCGAATTTGAGGAACGGCTGAAGGCAGTCGTGAAGGAAGTGACACAAAGCGATGGCGAAATCATCCTATTTATCGACGAGATACACACGCTTGTAGGTGCGGGCGGTGGCGAAGGGGCCATGGACGCGGCCAATATCCTCAAGCCGGCACTGTCGCGCGGCGAACTGCGCGCAATTGGTGCCACGACACTCAACGAATACCAGAAATACTTCGAGAAAGACAAAGCATTGGAACGCCGCTTCCAGAAAGTAATGGTCGAAGAGCCGGATACACAGGATGCTATTTCCATCCTCCGCGGGCTGAAGGAACGCTATGAAACCCACCATAAGGTGCGCATACTCGATGAAGCCATCATTGCAGCGGTGGAACTATCGCAGCGATACATCGCCGATCGGTTTCTGCCAGACAAGGCCATCGACCTTATGGATGAGGCCGCTTCGAAACTCCGGCTGGAAATGGACTCCGTCCCTGAAGCGGTGGACGAAATAGAACGTCGCATCATGCAGCTGGAAATCGAGCGGGAGGCAATCAAACGGGAGAAAGACACCAAAGAAGTGGAGGAGCTTAGCGAGGAAATCGCGAACCTCAGTGCGGAGCGCGATTCCCTACGTGCGGCATGGCAAAGCGAAAAAACACTGGTTGATAGTGTCAACCAAGAGATCGAAAAAATCGAAAATTACAAGCTCGAAGCAGATCAGGCCGAACGCGCCGGCGATTACGGCCGGGTTGCTGAAATACGTTACGGCCGCATCAAAGAGTCACAGGACAAAGTGGAAGCACTGAAAAAAGAGCTTGCCGAAAAACAGAGCGACACGCGGATGCTTAAAGAGGAAGTAACCGCCGAGGATATTGCCGGCGTGGTATCGCGCTGGACCGGAATACCGGTAGCCAAGATGGTACAAAGCGAACGTGACAAATTGCTACACCTTGAAGAAGAATTGCACAAGCGCATAGCCGGACAAAACGAGGCCATCGAAGCAGTTTCTGACGCCATCCGGCGGTCACGTGCCGGGCTGGGTGACAAACATCGCCCCATAGGGTCATTCATTTTCCTGGGTACCACAGGCGTCGGGAAAACCGAACTGGCGAAGGCGTTAGCCGAATTCCTTTTCAGCGATGAACACTCCATGGTGCGCATAGACATGAGTGAATACCAAGAGCGGCATGCGGTGTCACGCCTCATCGGCGCGCCCCCGGGTTATGTGGGTTACGACGAAGGAGGCCAGCTTACCGAGGCCATCCGGCGCAGGCCCTACGCCGTGATACTGCTAGACGAGATAGAGAAAGCGCACCCCGATGTGTTCAATATCCTGTTACAGGTATTGGACGACGGGCACCTTACAGACAACAAGGGGCGCGTGGTGAACTTCAAGAATACCATCATCATCATGACGTCCAATATCGGGTCGCACCTCATCCAAGAGAATTTCAGCAACCTGTCGGAAGAAAACCATGATGAGGTAATGGCCAGGACACAAAACGAGGTACTTGAGCTGCTTCAGAAATCCATGCGGCCGGAATTCCTGAACCGCATTGACGAAATCATCATGTTTACGCCGCTGAGCCGCGACGAGATCGGCGAAATCGTACACATGCAGTTCTCGAACCTGCAAAAGCAGTTGGCAGAGATGGGCATCCAGCTTTCGGCCAGCGAAGAAGCGCTCGATTGGCTGGCACAGCTGGGCTACGACCCCCAATATGGTGCCCGCCCGCTCAAGCGGGTGATACAAAAACATATCCTCAACGAGCTGTCCAAAGAGATTTTGGCAGGTAAAATCGATAAGGAAGCCAAAGTAAGGCTGGATATGTTTGACAATAAGTTCGTGTTCCTGAACGAGCAGTAGACCAACAATAATAAGTTAAAAACCGATAGGCTGTATGGAGTGGTTAGGTACCGCGACGTACAGCCTGTCTCGTTTTTGTACAATTTTTGATAACTTTACTGCAAAGTAAGGGAGTATCCATGCCTACCCGAGACATACAACCAACGAGGAGCGTAAGGCACAAAGTCATCTTTGTCTTTCTATCGTGCGCCGTTTCGTTGGTTTTGGCGTGGGTAATCAGCCGGGTCGCGTTTACCGAAATCATGGATACGGTGGAAAGCATCACCACACCCGACCCTAAATTGGAAATCGTGAGTGGAATCTCGCGCGATATCATGCGTCTCGACCAACTGCAACGGGCACAGGCCTTCGGTGGCCGTACTGCCTATAATAGCTTCTCAAAAGAATCGGCAGCGATCGTCAATTCACTCGACTCATTGAAAGGGTTGTATGAAGGCAGCGACGTTCAGCAATCGCGTATCGACTCGATAAAGACCCTACTCCGCCAGCGCGACAAACTTTTCACAGCCTATGTGAAAGTGCGCGAAAAAGTGGTAGACAGTAAGGAGTTTTCCGAGCAATTGCAATCGCTTAGCGACATCATCTATGAGCCCAATACGGAAAGCAAAGTCGTTACCACTGAACGCAAACGCCGAACCACGACAATAGCTGGCGACACGAGTGCGGTGACTATGCCCACCCCACCAGACGACCGCAGCTTTTTTTCACGCGTTTTCGGCAGAAAACGTGCCGAACAGCCACAGCAGGTAGTGGAAGAGCGGCGCATGGTGGAGGAGGAAATGGAAACCATCATAGACACCATCAGGGCTAGCCAGCCTGACAGCATATTGGCCCGGATAGACAGCGCTGTGCAGCGTTTCCAAACCCTCCAACAACAGCAACGGGAGCAATTCGTGGATCGCGAAATGGAACTGACGGTTGCCAGTAACGTACTTATCAGCAACATGCTCAGCATCCTGCATTCGGTAGAGAACGAGGCAATGCAACAGATGGAGGTTGATAACCTTCAGGCCAAAGCGGTGGTAAGTGAAAGCGTATGGCGCATCGGTGGCATCATCCTCGCATTTTTTTTCATCACGGCCATAATGGTATACTTGATATTAGCCGATATCAGGCGGAGCAACACCTACCGGATTGCGCTGGAAGCTGCCAAAGAAGAAGCAGAATACCACGCGGCCGCTAAGCAACGTTTCCTAGCCAATATGAGCCATGAGCTGCGTACGCCCCTGCAATCCATCATCGGTTATTCAGAACAGCTTAAACAAACAGATAGCGACAGCAATGCCAAAGTGGACGCCATCTATCAGTCGTCCGAACACCTCCTCCAAATTGTCAATGAAATATTGGATTACAGTCGCATCACGTCAGGTAAGATCACACTGAACGACAAACCGTTTGCGGTGGAAGGACTCGTAAGCAGCATCGTGGCCGCAATGAAAGCACAGGCACATGCCAAGGGGCTTGACCTCGTGTTAAATACGCGCATCCTCGGCTCAGGGCACCTCATCGGCGATGCATTCCGCATCAAGCAAATCCTTTTCAACTTACTGAGCAATGCCGTCAAGTTTACTGACCAAGGAAAAGTATCGCTCGATGTCAGCACGGTGGTCTACGACAAAAAAACCGAGCTGAATATCGTCGTAAAAGATACAGGGAAAGGCATACCGAAGGCTGACATCAGCCGCATTTTTGACGATTTCGAGCAATCTGAAAGTGCCAATTCAGGCACGCACTTCGGCAGTGGGTTGGGATTAAGCATCGTCAAAACCATCTGTGAGAGCATGGGTGGGCAGATCCATGTCGACAGCACCAAGGGGGTTGGCTCGGTATTCAAGGTAAATCTACCACTTAAGACCTACGAGAAGCCGCTGCCCGTTGCTGACGGCCAACAGCCGGACATCTCACATGCTCCCCTGGAGGGCAGTGTATGGATTATAGACGACGACCGTCTTATCCTGGCATTGTACCAAAGTATACTCGATAGATATGCCGTATCCTACCGGTGCTTCCACTCGCCAACAGCGGTACTGGATGCACCGTGGGACCCCGCGGTGAAGGCCATACTGATGGACATCCGGATGCCGGAGATGGACGGCACACAGCTGAGCCGTGCGCTGCGCCAGAAAATCGATTCGACGGAAGTGAATATTTACGCCTGTACCGCACAGGTGCTCCCCGAAGAGCAGGAGCATATCCTTGCCCAAGGGTTTGACGGGTTACTGCTCAAACCTTTCAAAGAGGCCGATTTGCTTCGGCTACTGGGCATTTCAGTGCCCGCCCGCGTGACGGCCAACAACCAGACAGAATTATCGGCAATCCGACACATGGCGCTGGATGACGAAGAACAGATACGCAATATCATAGACCATTACCTCAGGGATACAGCGTCAGACATAAAGGCATTGAAAAAACACTACAATAAGGCCGACTTAGCCGATGTGGAGCTGCTGCTGCATCGCCTCGCCGGCCGCACGGCCCAAGTGGGGGGCGAAAAAATCGCTTTCCACCTGCGGAAAATGGAAATCGACGTACGGAGTGGAGAGCTGCCGGAGAGGGCAGAATTGGAAAAAGGTATCAACATGCTGGAGAACTTCTCTCAGCAATTGCAGATACATACCCCTACGGCCGCAACTGCCACATAAACCCGATTGGCATTGCACAGCAGCCTTTTTTTATCTATTTTTACCGAAAAACTATGCCCCATACCCCACCCCCGCCCCAAGACACCCCTCCAAAAGCGTTCGATAGATTACTGACTGTGCTGCATACACTGCGTTCCGAATGCCCATGGGACAAGAAGCAAACCATGGAAACACTCCGCCACCTGAGCATCGAAGAAATGTATGAGCTTGGCGATGCCATATTGGACAACGACCTCGGAGAAGTAAAGAAAGAACTTGGCGACCTGATGATGCACTTGGTGTTCTACGCGCGGATCGCCGAAGAACAAGGTGCGTTTGACGTGGTAGACGTACTCAACGGTGTATGCGAAAAGCTGATTTCGCGCCATCCGCATATCTATGGCGATGTAGCCGTGGATAATGAAGATGACGTGAAGCGGAATTGGGAGCAGCTCAAGCTCAAAGAAGGCAACAAATCGGTACTGGCAGGTGTGCCCCGGTCGCTACCTGCGCTGGTAAAAGCCTACCGGATACAGGATAAGGTGCGCGGCGTTGGGTTTGACTGGGAGGAAAAACAACAGGTATGGCAGAAAGTAGAGGAAGAGCTGGAGGAGTTCAAACAAGAGTTTGATGTAACGTCCAATAAGACCCTCGATACGGAAAAAGCGGAAGCTGAATTCGGCGACCTACTGTTCTCCCTGGTCAACTATGCCCGCTTTGTAGGCATCAACCCCGAGAATGCGCTCGAACGGACCAACAAGAAGTTTATCAAGCGGTTCAACTACCTGGAGGCGCGCGCAAAGGAAACCGGCAAGAGCCTGAAAGAAATGACCCTCGCCGAGATGGACGTCTTTTGGGAAGAAGCCAAAGGCCTGTAGGCTACAACTCGCCGTGCTGGAATATGTTCTCGCCGGCACCCTGTTTTTTCAGCAACACAAAATGTGACCGAACTGCCTTGATTGCTGGGTAGCAGGTATAAGGTAAATTATACTCTTGGGCATACCGCCTTATGATGGGCGTAATATAAGGGTAATAGGTATGGGCCACATGGGGAAACAGGTGATGCGCCACATGGTGGGTAAATCCGCCGAAGAGGAAATTGGCAATCGCGCTGTCTGCACTGAAATCCTTGGTAACCATCATTTGGTGCTCCGCCCACGTGACATCCATCTTGCCATCAGGGGGTGGCAGTGGAAAAACAGCAGTTTCATCCACATGGGTGGATATCAACGCAATGACACCCAGCAAGCTCCCGAAGATGTGCATGCACAACCACCCCAAAACTACGATATACCACGGTTGATTGAGCACCATGATCGGAACAGCTATCAGGTAAAATAGATTGAATAGCTTAGCTGCGAACAACTTGTAATATTCCCGCTTGGGAATCTTCATGATACGCTTTATATAGTTATCCTTGGTACCGAAGAAATCCTTAAAATCACGTATAAACAGCCAGTTGAGTGTATACAGCGGATACAACATAAACATATAAATATGTTGGTAACGGTGCTGGTTCAGGTATTCGCTATCAGGGAATATGCGCACCAGGTCACTCTGCTTGATATCCGTATCCCAATGCTGGATATTCGGGTAAGGGTGGTGCAACGCATTGTGGCGCTTGGCCCACAACCAGCTGTTGCTTCCAAAAAGCTCCAATACATACATAAACCGCTGGTTGTGCTTGCGCTTTTTGAATACCGACCCGTGCGCTGCATCGTGGAACGCATTGATGAACAGCATGATCATCGAAAACCCCAACAAAATATAACATAGGAACAGTAAAGGGGTCGAGTTGCCGAACACTAAAATACTGGCATACAGTCCAAGATATAGAAAAAGCAAGAAGTACGTTTTCACCACGTTCCGGCGCTGTATGCGTTTATCGCCAAGTACTTTTTCCTGTACCTCTTTTTGCAGTTTCTTGAAGAAATCATCGGGCCCGGGTTTTTTATATGTTGGTTTCACCAATGTCTCCATACTTCACTTATAATTAAGATTCTGACACCCCAAAGGTAGTAATATTCGCCTAAAACCGCCACCATGAACGTCGGAATGATTTCCCACATTGACAAAACGATGACCGACCGGCGAAGTCCACGCATCTGATTTCACCAATAAATCCGTATTTTCGCACGCAATATGGAAACAGTAGTGAGCGGCATCCGCAGTACCGGGAAATTACATCTGGGAAATTATTATGGGGCAGTTACCAACTTCGTGCAGATGCAGCACGAACACAACTGCTATTTTTTTATTGCAGACCTGCACTCATTGACTACCCATCCCACACCGGCCGACCTCCATACCAACGTGCGGCAGGTAGCCGTGGAATACCTCGCGGCAGGTATTGACCCCGATGTCGCCACCATCTACGTCCAATCGGACGTACCGGAAGTAACGGAGCTGTACCTTTACCTCAACATGAACAGTTACCTGGGCGAGCTTGAGCGGGCCACCTCATTCAAGGACAAGGTACGGGCCAATCCCGACAACGTGAATGCGGGCCTCCTCACCTATCCCGTGCTGATGGCTGCCGATATCCTGCTGCACCACGCCACGAAAGTACCGGTAGGGAAAGACCAAGAGCAACACCTCGAAATGACGCGCACCTTTGCCAACCGTTTTAACCGGATGTATGAAACCGAATATTTCACCGAGCCTCATGCGTTTTCGTTCAATAAGCAACTCGTCAAGATACCGGGATTAGACGGCAAGGGCAAAATGGGCAAATCTGAAGGGGAAGCGAATGCCATTTTCCTGTCGGACACACCGGAAGCCATCCGTAAAAAGGTAATGCGGGCGGTAACCGATAGCGGGCCCACCGAACCCAACCAGCAGAAGCCTGAGGTAATCCAGAACCTGTTTACCCTGCTCGAAGCAGTCTCCACACCCGATACAGTAAAGCATTTCGATGATCTGTACAATTCTTGTCAGATCCGCTACGGCGACCTTAAAAAGCAACTGGCAGAAGATATGATTGCCGCCACGGCATCCGTCCGCACACGTATTGCTGAAATTTCAAATGATAACGACTATATTAGCAAAACAATTCGCCAAGGGAACGAAAAGGCCCGCGAAAGCGCACGGAAAACCTTGGCGGAAGTACGCGAAATTATCGGTTTCAAGAAATTCTAGTATTAGACAGTAGACAACAGACATTAGACTATTGACTTACGACTGAAAGCATGCACATAGCCATCGTAGGAAATATCGGCGCGGGCAAGACCACGCTCACCCAATTACTCGCCGCCCACCTCAACTGGACACCCCAGTTCGAGGCGGTAGATGACAATCCATACCTGGAGGATTTTTATAGCGACATGAAACGCTGGGCGTTTAACTTACAGATTTTTTTCCTCAACAGCCGCTTCCGGCACATCGTAAAGCTACAGCAGCAAGAAACGAACATTATCCAGGATCGCACCATTTACGAAGACGCTTATATCTTTGCCGAAAACCTGTACGACATGGGATTGATGAGTGCCCGTGATTTCGAAAACTATAGTAATATTTTCGAAAGTATCGTATCATACATCAAACCACCCGACCTATTGATTTACCTCAGGGCGTCCGTATCCACATTGGTAGAAAACATCCAGACCAGAGGCCGGGAGTATGAAGCCAACATCCGCCTGGATTACCTGTCTAAACTCAATGCGAAATACGAAAAGTGGATCAAGAATTATAAGGAAGGAAAGCTGCTTATCCTCGACAAGGATAAGCTAGACTTTGCCAATAATCCCGAAGACCTGGGCTTCGTAGTTCAAAAAATCGAGGCGGAGTTGTTCGGGCTATTCTAGCGCCCGGTCACTGCCCGATTATTGCCCGCTCAAAATATTCCGGAAATTGATGACGCTTTGCTTCACATCTCCGGCATTGTCATCCCAATTATGTTCATATTCGGCGGAGATATTACCTTTGAATCCCTGCCGTTTCAGCTCTGCAATGAGGCCCTCCACATTGCACACGCCGGTACCCCAGTGCACATCGTGTGTTTTCGGCGATTCGGCCTCCAGATCTTTGAAATGCAAACTCACCAAGTGTCCGTCGTATTGCTTCAGGCTTTCCACCGGGTCTAACCCCGAACGCACCCAATGGCCAACGTCAGCACAGGCTCCCACGTATTTGCTGTTGGCCGTGGCAATCGCATCCAGTACCACCTGGGGGCTCCAATAATGCGACGGCTGCGGGTGGTTGTGGATGCCCACCTTGATTTTATATTTGTTGGCCAGCTGGCCGATCAACGGCAAGAATTCCTCCTTGGGCTCAGAATTGATTACTTTAATACCCATCGCCTTCGCAAAATCAAACAGTTGCCGCCATTCCTCTTCATTGTTTCCGTTCACCACACCAAATGCGCAGAGTTTCACGCCCTTCTTTTTCAACGCCTTTAAAATAGCTTTACGCTTTGCAGGTTCCATCTTGTAGTCCATCACCCCCTCGAAGCCGCCGCCTAGCGTCTGGCCATTGTAGGCCTCTACAGAATTAAGCCCAGCACTGAGTGTTTTATCTACTGCCTCAAAAAAAGTGAACCGGTTGAACGTATATGTCTGTGCGGACAGATACCAGCCCAATTTCCGCTCCGGCTGTTGGGCATTAGCCAGCGTCGGGTACAAGCCCAGAGTTACCAAAGCCAGGAGAACGAGTTGTTTTAATTGCTTTCTCATATTGTTTAAATTTTTCTAAAAAATGCTACCGATGGGCCTCATAGTGGAAGGTACGGACAGATTGGCGAAGCTGATGGCGTACGCCATCAGGTAGCGGCTCTGCACGCTGCAATACGTCAATCGCTTCATCCAATTGAGCCGTTGTACGTATCCCCAGCGCAACGGTTGCCACTGCGGGGTGCCCCAATACATAGGCCAATGCCACATCAAGCGGTGTTAACCCCAATCTCTCGGCCACCTTAGCTACGGTTTTTGCAGCCCGTGCTACCTCCCCGTCGGTATACTGGAGATAGTTGGTTGCGGGTTTACCGATCAGCATTCCCTGGGCTACGGTACCCCGGCATATCACGCTGACGCCGTTTTCATGAAGCAGGTCCAGCGTTGCTTCTTCCGGCCGGTGGTCGAGCAAACTGTATTGCGTCATCACGCTGACAATATGGGCGCGTTTGATATATTCGCGGATTACGTTCGGCCGGATGGACGAAATCCCGTACCATCGGATTTTCCCCTGTTCTTTGATCCGCTCAAATGCTTCGATGATTTCATCGATCGGATCGTCTATCGTTCCGCCATGCAGTTGGTACAAGTCGATATAATCGGTTTTCAGCCGTTTAAGACTTTGGTCGATGTGCTTTAAAATATAAGCCTTGCTCGGATTCCAATCCCATCCACTCCCATCGGGACGCCACTGGTTACCCACTTTCGTGGCAATGATGACGTCTTTCCTCACAGGCTTGAGGGCTTCGCCTACATATAGCTCATTGAGCCCCTTATTATAAAGGTCTGCCGTATCAAAAAAATTGATGCCGGCATCAACTGCCCGGCGTAGCAAATCCGTATAAACGGCTGCGTTCTCCCCTAGCGACATGCAGCCGACGCTCACAGGAGTCACCCACAGATCCGATTTACCGAGCTGTTTCATTTGGCTTGGTCTGCCTCCAATACTGCAGGTGCATCGACGGCATGCTGCACCGACACCAGTTCCACATCAAAAATCAGGGGGCTATAGGGAGGGATATCTTGGCCGGCACCGCGCTCACCATACCCCAATTCGTACGGCACATAGATTCGGTAGTGCGACCCTTCCGGCATGAGCTGCAAACCTTCCTGCCAACCGGCTATCACCCTTCCTAAGGGAAATGTGGCCGGCTCACCCCGGTCATACGAACTATCAAAAACATGGCCACTGGCCAGTTGTCCTTTATAATGCACGGTTACTGTGTCCGCAAGCGTTGGTTTGCCACCGCTCCCATCTTTGATTACCTCGTACTGAAGGCCCGAAGCGGTGGTCGTGATTCCCGCCCGGGTTTTGTTATGCTCCATAAACGCATGGGCCTCATCGCGTAGGCGGCCATCCATCTTATCCCTCGCCGCTGTGATGGTCTGCATAATCAGCTCACGCTCTTGCGCTTCTGCCAATGGGCTCGCCTTACCCGCGAATATGTCGGCGATGGCTTGGGCAAGTATCTCGGCGTTGATGGTTTCCAGACCGGTACGTTTCAGATCGCGCGCCACCGATGCCCCAAAGGCATACGCCACCGAATCAGCATGGTTTGTTAGCATCGGCTTTCCGTCGTTACCCGCCTGCTGCGCGTTTACAGACCCGGTCGCCATCAACAGTCCACACAAGACAATTACACTCGAAAACTTCATATTGGAAATCGCTAATTAACAGCTACCAAACTTAGATAAACTCACACATATATGCAAGAAGCGTATTTATTAATTGAATTTATGGCACTACACCTTGCCGAATTTATTTTCAGTGAAATCCAATTCGGAAAAGCCACAGCCCGATTACCAAATTAACAGTGCTTCGATATCTCAACTTACCTACCCTGCTCTTTTAAGTTTGGCAAAAAGGCCGCTACGATGCCGATCAGCGGCAAAAAGGAACAGAGGTGATATACGTATTCGATGCCACTACGGTCTGCCAACTTACCGAGCACTGCCGAACCAATGCCGCCCATCCCAAATGCAAACCCGAAAAACAAACCCGATACCAGCCCTACATTCCCCGGTAATAATTCCTGGGCATAAACCAATATGGCGGCAAATGCCGAGGCAATGATCACCCCGATGATAAAAGCGAGGATGATGGTCCAAAATAAATTGGCATACGGCAGCATCAATGTAAAAGGCGAGGCGCCTAAGATGGACAGCCAGATGACATATTTTCGCCCGATTCGGTCGCCAACCGGCCCCCCGATCATGGTACCTGCAGCCACAGCAAAAAGGAAGATGAACAGGTAAATCTGCGATTGCTGTACAGACACGTCAAACTTGTGTATCAGATAAAACGTGTAATAGCTGGTGAGGCTCGCAAAATAAAAATATTTCGAAAAAATCAGTACCAGCAATACCACGATAGACGTCACCACGGTGCTGCGGGGCAGTACACGATGAACGGCTACCTTAACCTTATTCTTACGGAGGATGTAATTGCGGATGGATTTCGGCTTGTACCACTTACCGATACGATAAAGGATGATGATCGCCGTCAGTGCCGCTATGGAAAACCAGATGACGTGAAACTGCCCAAACGGCGCAATGAGCATGGCTGCCAGCAACGGGCCGATGGCGCTGCCCGCATTGCCCCCAACCTGGAAAAGCGACTGCGCAAAACCGCGCCGCCCGCCCGATGCGGCGTATGCCATGCGGGAGGCCTCGGGGTGAAACACGGATGACCCCGTCCCCACGAAAGCGACCGCCACCAGCATCCACTGGTAGCTAGGCGCCAGCGCCAGCATCACCAACCCCGTTAGGCTAAATCCCATGCCTACAGGCAACGCATAGGGATAGGGTTTCGTGTCCGTAATAATACCCACCAATGGCTGCAATAGCGAAGACGATAACTGGAACACCAGCGTGATCACACCGATCTGCGAAAAACTCAGCTGGAAAGAATCTTTTACAATCGGGTAAATGGCCGGTATAAGCGACTGGATGGTATCATTGAGCAGGTGTGAAAAACTCAATGCAAATAATACGGGATAAATGGTAGCGGATACGTGCTTACTGACGTTGGATTGCTCGTTGCCCATGTCACAGAATGAATTTCGTGCAAAGCTAAACATATTATCGATGCACCGAATCATCGCTTTGCAACAAAAAAGCCGGGAGGATTACAATCCCTCCCGGCCGCAATCGTTGTAAAGGTTGAAGCTATAAAGTCAAGCTCAATTTGATCTGAAACATATTATTTTTAAATTTTTCTTCTCCCGATCGAATCTCTCCGTCACCCTCGCTTGTTTCATATTCGAACTTGAATGATCCCGGGAAATAATCCAAGGACAAACCGATAGCACCGTACCGCACCGTGGCACCATAGTTTTGTTTAAATCCGAATTTACCCAGTTTGCCGAATGCAGCGATACCACTGATTTCGTCGGCATCTTCTTCTTCGGGCATGAACGTGAAGTAGCGTTCGTCATCATCGTTGTACGCATAATAATCCAGACCATTCACGAAATAGGTGGCGGCAAGTTGCGCACGTACGTCGAGCACCAGTTTATCGATGAAATTGATTGAAATCACGGGCCCCAGCTTAGACGATGCCGATGCAGCAAAAAAACCTGCTTCGTCCACTTCGTACCCGTCGGCCCTATCCCTTTCTATAAAACCGGTCCAATCCAGCTCATTGTAGGTAAGCGACAGCTGGGTCCAGTCAAGTCCTATTTTAGTATCGAATATTGGCAACAGGCTGGTTTTATTAAAATAATAATTTCGTCCAAATTCCAGCACATAACCGCGTTTTGCACCATAGCGGCCATCCTGTAGGTTAGCCAGCATAGACGCTTCGCCATCTAACCCGCCTCCATTAACGGAGAAATTTGATAGGTCGTTCTCGAGCTCCTGCCCGAAATTACTGAATCCGAG
Organism: Parapedobacter soli; assembly: GCF_025460835.1. Lineage (GTDB taxonomy): Bacteria > Bacteroidota > Bacteroidia > Sphingobacteriales > Sphingobacteriaceae > Parapedobacter > Parapedobacter soli. The sequence continues at coordinate 66,901 of NZ_JAMXAY010000007.1, forward strand.
TCTCAAATAGCCACGGCTATTCCTGGATTCACTGCCCGTAATCTGGCCAAACGACCAACTTACTGCACACAATAACACGGTTAATACTAGTAGTTGCTTTTTCATGATTAATTGAAATGGTTTAAACGTTATTTGTTTCAGCATCTGGTTTATAAACGTCGCAAACATAAGCAAAGCTGATTCTCGAAAAAATACCCACAAGTGGGTATTTTTACCTGGTTTACCGCTATTTTTTTTTGGAGCAATTATTGCATTAAACTTTCAGACGCCGGTTAGTGTCATACCATAAATAATAAGGAGCAGTAAACAAGATTATTTTACCATAACAGCCCCGTATGAAAACGTATCTTACCATTGCCGTTGGTCTTGTCGGAATAGCAGGACTTACTTCATGTACAAAAGAATATTATAGTCCGCCTCCAAATAAGACGTTCATCTATACCGTCTCCACCAACGATTGGGCGTGGGACGAGGGCGTGATCAATCAGATCTACCACGACATCGATTTGCCTGAGCTAACCGATTACTATGTGGATCAGGGGGTGGTAAGCGTATCGATAAGTGTGGACAGTGAAGTATCTTACAATATTTTGCCGGCCACTATCATGGGTACTTCTTACTCCGTCAATTATACCACGGGTTTTGTAACCATTTATGCCGAAGACCCGATATTCGATCCCGACTACGAAGTGCCCATCCCGGATAGAACGATTAAAGTTAAAATCACGCTTTCCGAGGCGGACTACATTCCATAGGAAACCGCATCCCATAAAAAAAGCGGCTTTAGGCCGCTTTTTTTATGTTGAAAACAATTTCTTCCAACCTACTTCGTTCCCATCTCCTCAACCACGGCCTGGCTCACCCCGGTGAACGAGAACCCACCGTCGTGGAACAGGTTCTGCATGGTAACCATTTTAGTCAAATCAGAAAACAAGGTCACCGTATAGTCCGCACACTGGTCGGCCGTAGCATTTCCCAAGGGCGACATCTTATCGGCATAAGATATGAAATCACCGAAACCTTTCACGCCTGAGCCTGCGGTGGTCTGTGTAGGGGACTGGCTGATTGTATTTACGCGCACACGCTTCTTCACACCATATTGGTAGCCGAAGTTGCGGGTGATGCTTTCCAGCAATGCCTTTGCATCGGCCATGTCATTATAGTCCGGGAAGACACGTTGCGCGGCAATATAGGTAAGTGCTACCACCGAGCCCCAGTCGTTGATGGCATCCTTCTTCATGGCCGTGGCCAATACGCGGTGGAGACTGATTGCCGAAATATCGAATGCCTTATGCATAAACTCGTAGTTGTTTTCCGTGTACGGAATCCCCTTACGTACATTGATGCTCATGCCTACCGAATGCAGGATAAAATCAACCCCCCCGCCGAAATGGGCCAATGCCTGGTCGAATAGGTTTTCGATATCCTCACTGCTGGTCACGTCGGCCGGAATCACGGGCGCATCATTGCACGATGCCGCCAATTGCTTGATGGTACCCATACGTAAGGCCACGGGTGCATTGGTCAGTAAAATATCGGCACCTTCCTGCACACACCGTTCTGCCGTTTTCCAAGCGATGGACTTATCATCCAACGCTCCGAAAATAATTCCTTTCTTACCTTTCAATAGGTTATGAGACATAGTTCGTTGTTTTTAGTCAATAAATATACAGCGGGTAAAAGTAACGCTTTTTTTTGTTTTTTTGATTTATACGGTAAGCGTGCATCGACGACTTACGACTGCACCCCTAACAACTCGGCAGCATGTTGCATGGCCGCTTCGCCGGGATTAGCGCCGCTCAGCATTTGCGCCAACTCCAATACGCGCTCCTGCGGTTGCAATTGCACCATATGGGTCGCTGTCTTGTCGGCTGACTCCGCCTTGTACACTTTGAAGTGGGCGTTCCCTTTGGCCGCAATCTGCGGCAGATGCGTAATGGCGATTACCTGCATCCGCGCGGCCAAACGCTCCATGATGTCGGCTACCTTTAACGCCACCTCTCCCGATATACCCGTATCGATTTCATCAAAGATGATGGTAGGCAACGACGACGTTTTGGCAATCAGTGATTTGATCGCTAACATCAATCGGGACAATTCGCCGCCGGATGCAACCTTGCTGATGGGCTGTGGCTCCTGGCCTCGGTTCGCCGTAAACCGAAAGTCCACCCGGTCTTGTCCCGACTCCCTGACTTCTGCGTCGCCCACTTGGAATATACTGACCTGCAACCGGCTATGGGGCATACCCATCTCACCCAATACGTGGCTTATCTCCTTTTCCACCATCGGAACGACCGACTGGCGGCTCTCACTCAATGCCTTTGCCAGTTCCAGTAATTCGCTCTGCAGACGCGCCACCTCGGCTTCCAACTGGTCAATAGCTGCTTCATCGGCCGACAGGTTCTCCAGTTTCGCCCCCAGCTCCCGATGCAAAGCAATCAGCGCATCCACATCATCTGCACGGTGTTTCTGTTGCAGTGCATAAAGCTGGCTAAGCCGCTCGTTGACCTCCATCAGCCGCTCTTCGTCCAACGAGATATCCTGTTCGATACGGCCCACCTCCTCGGCTAGGTCTTTCAGCTCAATGAAAGTACTTTGAAGCCGCTCGACCTGTGGCGAAAGCGCAGGCATGTGACGCTCAGCCTGCTGCAACTGCTGGAGGGCGGCTTTAAGGAGTGTTACAGCATTGATTTCGTCTTCTTGCAATATGGCTACAGCACCTAGCAAGCTCCGCTTAATTTCTTCCGCGTGCTCCAACTGCTGTTGTTCTGCCTCCAACCGGGTTGCCTCCCCAGCCTGCAATTTGGCGGTATCCAACTCGTCGAATAGAAATTGATGATAATCAGCCTCCGCATTGGCACGGGCAGCCTCATTTTTCAGGTTCTCAAGTCTGGCAGCGGCCGCCCGATGGGCACGGTATACCGACGTATACTGCTCGCGCAGTGGTTGATTCTGAGCCACACTATCGAGGATCAGCAATTGAAATGACTCAGCGTTGAGCTGTAACGTAGCATGCTGGGAGTGCACGTCGATCAGCCTTTCGGTCAGCGCCCTAAGTACCTGTAGTGTCACAGGGGTATCGTTTACGAATGCGCGCGATTTGCCCTCTACACTGACCTCCCGCCTTACAATGGTTTCCTGCTCATAATCCAGATCGTACTCAGCAAAAAAATCGCCCAGCCCGTAATCCGAGATATCAAAATATCCCTCAATGATGCATTTTTTCTGTTGGTTAAAGAAGTAACGGCTTTCCACACGCTGCCCCAAAATCAGTGACAGGCCACCCATGATGATAGACTTACCGGCGCCGGTTTCACCGGTCAGGATATTTAAGCCCCTATCGAAATGGATATCGAGCGAATCAATCAGTGCATAATTCCGGATAGATAGTCGACTCAGCATTCGTATTTAACGGCTATTGCGTAACGTTTCATATTTATTGATATTCGCAGGGTCTACCTCGGCAAGGATATTATACGCCTGCACCCTCTCCTGCTGTCCCATGCCACTGAATATCCCCACAAGCTCGTCAGACTTTGCCGTAAAAAACACCTGGTTGAACACCGCACCTTGGGCCATCCGGTCCACCTGTTTCAATATTGGCAACAAGTCTATCATGGTTTTTCGGGCATGTTGTACATTTTCTGACATCGTATCCAAACCGCCTATATGGAAACGGTAGATGAAATCGCGCAGGGGTTGATACCTACGGTCCAGCAAATTATTGACCAGCCAAAAGCGATTATTCCCCTCCATGGAGCGCCATCCGGTGAAGCCCGTGTTCTGGGCATTATTTACAATATTCTGGGCAGCGGTATAAAAGGGTGTGCCTCCGTTTTGTTCAAACGTATCGGCATCCAGCCCCACGATAATGTATGCGTAATACGCGAGCAGCGACGTCAAGTTATTCATATATTGCTGGTCAGAATAATCCATCAATTGCCCCTCGGTATAGCTGAAATCAAAATTGTTGTCTGAAATACTAAGCACCGGGCTGTTATACGACGTATTGAAAACCGGGCGGGTAGAGATAATCTGTGCCTGTGCCGTGAAATTTGAAGATCCATCCCACGAGTTGATCGTGATTACAAAGCTACAATCGATACGTTCTTGCGGCTGCACCTGGTTTGCACTCCAGGTCCGGTTATTGAGGAAATCGGAAACGGCTTTTTCCAATACTTCCAACGCCCGTTTATTGGTGTTCTGTACTTGCGGCGATAAGATTTGTACACGTGCATTCAGGTCTTGCGCTACCCCCAACCGGGCAGATAGCAGAAAAAAAAGAACGAAGGCCGATGGCCACACCAAAATGCGTACCGCTGTAATCATGCCCAAACTTAGATAAAGTTGTTTTGATATGCAAAAGATAATCTAGCCGGTGATTTTTCCAATTTGAAAAGTTTTAAGCATCTTCGCTAAACCTTTGTGGTGCGTGTATGTTTAAGGTACAAAGGACAGCTGAAAATTACATATTAGACTTTGAATCGATTTGGCAGAATAGCAATTAAGATACTCTTTTGGATTGTCGGTGGCATTATCGGATTGGTTTTACTTGTATTCGTGCTGATACGCATTCCAGCCATCCAGAATTATGTGGTCGGTAAAGTCACTGCCTATATCGAGAACAAAATCAGTACCCCGGTACGGATTGCCCGTGTAAGCCTCGACTTACCAAAAATGCTGGTACTCGAAGGGGTGTATTTTGAGGACCAATCGCAAGACACCCTCATTGCGGGCGACCGATTGCGGGTAGATATCAGTATGCTGAAATTATTGCGGAACACCGTCGAGATAAGCCAGATCGACCTACAAGGTATTACAGCAAAAATAAACCGCACATTGCCCGACAGTACCTTTAATTTCGATTACATCATTACGGCATTTGTAGGTGAGCAGGACGAAACCACCCCACCGGACAGCAGTGCGCCGATGAAGTTCGACATCGATAAGGTAAACCTCGAACGTATCCGGTTTCTGTACCGCGACGATGTAATCGGGATGGCGGCAGAAATCAATTTAGGGAAGCTGTCTACGCGCATCGGCGTTTTTGACCTAGAAGGCAATATGCGCTTCGGGCTCCCCGAAATCACCATCAATGGCCTGCAGGGGTCGGTGCGTCAATGGGCGGTGGCTGAAGGAGGTGAAATTCCGGATGCAAGCGATTTCGGGGTAGTCGATGCAGCCGAAACATCACTATTGCCCGACTTGGAATTCGGAACAATCAATCTCAGTGCGATAGATTTCGCCTATACCGATGAGGCAGGAGCGATGGACACGCGATTCAAGATAGACAAGCTGCTCGCTCGGCTGAACGAACTTGATCTCAACAATGAGTTTGTCGATATCCGGGAAATCGATCTCGACGGGTCGGCGTCACACATCTTTTTCGGGCAAACGGAAGCACCGGATAACAGTGAGGCAGACACCACCGCTGGTGAGCCGGTCAACTGGCGGGTTCGGGCTGCAGCGATCCATATTGCCAATACGGACTTCACATTCCGAGATGCCAATCAGCCCCGTATCGACAAAGGATTCGATTACGGCAACATCGGAATTACCGGGTTAGCCGGCAATCTGACGGATCTCTACTATTCGGCCGATACGATAAGGGGCCGGTTGGCAGACCTGAAAGCCAGCGACCGCAGTGGATTCCAGCTGAATCGGCTGCAGGCCGAGTTCAGTTACACAAACCAAGGGGCAGAGCTGAGCAACCTTTATGCAGAGACACCCCATACGCTTATCCGCGACTACATCAGCGTGTCTTATCCCTCTCTGGAGACAGCAATGGAGGAACTTGGCACCATCCAGTTGGTGGCCGATATCAAGGAAAGCCATTTAGGCATGGAAGATGTGCTATACTTCGTACCCGATATGGACACGATGGAGGTGATGCAACCACTTTGGGCTCATACGTTCTTCATCAATACAGAAATCAATGGCCGGCTAAACGACCTACAGATTCCGAGCTTGGAGCTACAAGCACTCGACAAGACCCGGTTAGTGGCCCATGCACACATCCGTGGGCTGCCAGACATAGACCAGCTGGATGTCGACCTTGATCTGGAAGAATTCGTTACGGGGAAAGCCGACCTCGACCGGCTGATTGCCAACAGCCTACTGCCCGACAGCATCAATTTCCCAGCAGACATTATGCTTGCGGGTACATTCAACGGAGGGATGAATGGCTTTCTCACCGATATGCAACTGCAAACCAGTATGGGAAATGCTACGCTGGCTGCTGACTACCGAGTACAAAATCGCGACACCGTGTATGATGCCCAGTTGAGTATCAGCGAGATCGACATCGGCCAGCTGCTTAAGATGGATTCGGTACTGGGCAAGATATCTTTTGCAGCACATGCCAAGGGTAGCGGACTGGACCCTGCTACCGCCGTAGCTGATATCCAAGCCGAGTTGATCAGCCTCGAAGCGATGGGCTACGAATATACCGCTATCGGTGTCGATGCCGCAGCGAAGGGTGGTGACATCACCCTCTCGGCAGCCAGCGGCGACCCCAATATCGATTTCGACCTTAATGCGCATGCCGACATGCGGGGGCAATACCCTAAGGTAAACCTGAACCTGATGGTGGACAGCGTAAACATGAAAAACCTAGGCCTAATGGCAGACGAATTCCGTTACCATGGCCGGTTGGTGGCCGATCTGGAAACTGCCGACATCGATCACCTGAACGGCACCGTGGATATTGTAAGCTCTTCTATTGCCTATAACGATGAACGGTATATGTTGGATACGGTTAGGTTGCGCGCCGTGGCACGAGACAGCTCCACCATGATGCAACTGCAATCGGAGTTCCTCAATGCACACATGGTGGGTAATTATAAACTTAGCGAGCTTAGCGCCTCCGTGCAAGACATCATGGCTATGTACTACCAGCCCGACTCCATTGCCCCGGTATTCGAGTACTCACCGCAGCGGTTCGATTTCAGTGCGCAGTTCACTAGGTCGCGCTTCATCCGGGGCCTTGTCCCCGACCTTACCGAAATGGAAGATATCACGCTCGATGGCTCGTTCAACAGCGAAGACAAGATGTTACTTGCCAAAGCTGTTGCGCCCCACGTAACCTATGCGGGCACGACTATAAACAACGTCGGGTTTGACCTCAACACCTTCGATAGTACCATGTACTATTCCGTGCTCATCAACCGCATTGGGCTGGGTAATATCGAATTGGTCAACACACTTCTCAGTGGTACGGTACAACAAAACAAATTGGATTTCGGTCTATGGATCAAAGACCAAGCCGACAAAGAGCGATACCACCTCGGCATGGGCTTGCAGGTGGATGCCGGCAACTTTCTGTTCAGCTTGCTGGATGATGGATTGATGCTCAATTACGACCAGTGGGAAGTTCACCCCGAAAACGCTATCTCCTTTGGCAAAGATGGCCTCCGTACACACCAATTTATACTCAGCAATGACGGGCAGGAGATGGCTATTACTTCGCAAGACTCCACCCTGAATGCACCTATCGATTTGGTCTTCACGAATTTCAGGATAGAAACATTCAGCCAGATACTGGAAAGCGACCTGCTCAACATGGGCGGTGGCATCAACGGCACCGCTACCGTTTCGCGGCTCGAATCGTCACCCGTGTTTGTTTCCGATATAACTGTCGATCGGTTTTACTTTGGCAACGATACGGTAGGCAACATAAATATCAAGGTCAACAATGAGCGTGAAAACATCTTCGCCGCCGATGTGGCAATCAGCGGCAATGGCAACGATGTGAAGCTTACCGGCGATTACATCAGTTCACCCGGCCAAACCGCCCAGCTGGATTTCAAACTGAACATCCAACCGCTCACTATGCATACGCTCGAAGCATTCAGCCTTGGATACCTCCGGAATACTGCGGGCGATATCAATGGCAACCTCCGTATCACCGGCACAACGGAGCAACCCCGTATCAATGGTGAACTCGTCTTTAACCAAGCGACCCTCAACGTAGCCATGCTCAACGCTACCTTTAATATCGATGAACAGCGAATCAATTTCAATGATAATGGTCTACGCTTCAATCGATTCCAACTGAAAGACGCCAAAGGAAACACCGCTATGCTAAATGGCTCTGTGAATACCAAGACATATACAGACTATGCATTTGCACTTACGCTTACGGCCGACGACTTCCAAGTGCTGAATTCGAGCCAGCAAGACAACGACATGTATTACGGACAGCTTTATGTATCCAGCAATCTCCGTATTCAGGGTGATATAAACAATCCCAACGTCAACGGCACGCTACAAGTAAATGACGATACGGATGTCACCTTCGTGATGCCGAACGATGACCCGGGTATGGTCGACCGCCAGGGAATTGTCCGGTTCGTAGACCGGAGTGACACTTCCAGCGTCAATGTATTTGCTAAGGTAGATTCCCTTACGCAAACAGAGTTGAGCGGGTTGAACTTATCCGTCAATATCGTCACCGACAAAGACGCCAAATTCACCATCGTTATCGACCCCGGGAGTCAGGATGCGCTGGCGATACAAGGCGAGGCCGAGCTGAATGCAGGCATCGATCCCAGCGGCGAGATTACATTGAACGGCAACTATACGGTCGAGACGGGTAATTATTCGTTCTCATTCGGCCCCGTCAAGCGGTTATTTCAATTCAAACAGGGCAGTATAATCACGTGGGCGGGTGACCCCCTGGATGCCCGTATGAACATCACGGCGGTATACAACGTCAAAGCGCCTACATTGGAGCTGGTACAAGCCCAGATTGGCTCCTCCGAGCAATCAAGCCTCTATAAACAACGGGTACCTTTCAACGTAAACCTGCACATTACCGAACAGCTGTTCCAACCCAGGTTGAGCTTCGACATTGATCTCGACGAAGACAATGCCATGGTTTCACAGGATGTTACCAGTAAAGTGAATACCGGACTCACACAATTGCGGGAAAACGAGTCAGAAATGAATAAGCAAGTCTTTTCATTGATTGTGCTGGGCCGCTTCATGGCCGCCAATCCGTTTGAAAGCCTTTCCGGGGGCGGCGGAGCCGAAGCCATTGCCCGTAATACCGTAAGCTCATTCCTGAGCGGCCAGCTAAACCGGCTGGCTGGCAACCTCATCCAAGGACTTGAGTTTGATTTCGACCTGCAATCCGAACAGGATTATAGCATGGGTACCGGGGAAAACCGCACCGACTTAAACGTGGGCGTCTCCAAGATGCTCTTCGACGACCGCATGAAAGTGACAGTGGGATCAAACTTTGAGCTAGAGGGCAACGCCCGGCCGGGCGAACAAACCACCAATATTGCAGGCGATATCGCCATAGATTACCAGCTCACCGAAGATGGCCGCTACGTGGTGCGGGTTTACCGTAAAAACCAGTACCAGATAACCCTTCAGGGGCAGTTCGTAGAAACCGGCGTTGGTTTTATCGTTAATCTCGACTACAACGAGTTCAAGGAAATCTTCAACCGCCAGAACCAGCAGGCCAATGAGTTCAATACGGACACCCGGCAGTTCCGTAGGCGGTGGGACGTAAACCGGATGGAAACAGACACGGCATATCGCGACAGCGTGCGCAGAGCGATCATTGACAGTCTGCAACGCAACGACCCCGAGTTTTTGGAACGGATGCGACAGCGGCGGCAGGAACGGCAGCAGCAAGAGCAAGAAGGGGGGAACACCCCCGCGACGCCCGATGCTACACCCAAACGTACCGCAATACGGATAAATGAACAAGAGGAAAACGTTACAACAGATGAAAGGGCGATGGATGGACAATAAGTTCGGATGGTGGGTATACGCCATTTCCGTGGTAGCATGCCTGGTAAGCTGCAGTAATCTCAAGTACCTCCCCGAAGGCGAGCAGCTTTATGTAAAGGGCGAGGTGGAAATCGAGACCGACACCATCCCTAAGCGGTACATCGAACCATTGAGCAATAACCTTGAGGAGTTACTGCGGCCGGAGCCTAACACAACAATATTGGGCATGCGCCCACAACTATATTTATATAACATCGCCGGCGAGCCGAAGAGCAACCAAGGATTCCGCAACTGGCTGAAAAACAAAGCCGGGCAACCCCCAGTGCTACTGAGTGATGTCAATCGCGAATACAACGAAAACCTACTGCGCAACCGACTGGAAAATCTTGGGTTTTTCCAAGCCCAAGTGACTTCAGACACCACAATAAAAAATCGGAAAGCCACTGTTACCTATACCGCAAGCCCATATATCATTTATCGGATCGATTCGGTAACGTTCGAAGTAGATAGCAGCGAATTGGGCAAAGCCATCAAAGCCACTGAACCGGGTTCACTGCTACTCGCGGGCAGGCCCTATAACCTCGACAACATCATCGCCGAGCGGGAGCGGATCGATAACGAATTGAAAAACCGGGGGTATTACTACTTCAACCCGGATTACCTGATTATTGAGGTGGATAGCACAGGGCACGACCACCACGTCAACTTGTATGTAAAGCTCAAGGAAGAAACACCCGACAAAGCAAAACGCGCTTATTATATCAACGACATCTATATCTATCCAAACTATACCCTCACCGAACGAGGATACAGGCGGGCAGACCGCCGCAATGCGTCGCTATACAGAGACAGTTACTATTTCATAGATCCGGAAGAAACGTTCCGGAAGTTTTCGATAGCCCAGGCGATGTTTTTCAAACCGGGCGACAGATATACCCGCCGGGACCACAACAGCACCATCAGCCAGCTGGTAGGCATGGGGGCTTTCCGCTTTGTGCGCAACGAGTTTGCCGATGTTGAAGGCAAACCGAATCAATTAGACGTCTATTACTACCTCACGCCAATGCCCAAGAGGGGCTTACGACTAGAGCTACTTGGCAAAACTGCCTCCGTGTATAACGGTTCTGAAATTAATGTCAACTGGCAGCACCGCAACGCATTCAGAAGCGCCGAACTGCTCACATTCACCGTATATGGGGGATTCGAAACCCAAACAGGCGGCAATGTCAACCTCAATTCGAGTTTTTACCGATACGGTATCGAGGCCAGCTTATCGTTTCCGCGTATGATCGCGCCTTTCAACTGGCAGCCTACACGGCGGTTTGTACCGCACACGGTTTTCCGTACTGGCTACGAATTCCTCAACCGGCGCACGGCCTACAGCCTAAACTCGATGCGTTTTTCTTTCGGTTACCTATGGAAGGAAAACATCGAGAAGGAACACGATTTGAAAGTACTAGAGGTAGGTTATGTGCAACCGCGCAATATCACCGAGTCTTACCAGGCCATGCTGGATACCATCCCTCCCCTCAGGCATGCCATCGAGCCGCAATTTACGTTCGGTCCTATCTATTATTTCACGTACACCAACTCGATGAAAGCCGACCCGAAACATGGTGTATACTTCCGCGGTGGGTTAGACCTTTCGGCCAACCTCTATGGCATCATCAGGGGTGCCAATGTGGACGAGGGCCGGCAATACCAGATCTTCAATGCCAATTTCTCGCAATACATCAAAATAGAAGCCGATGTAAGGCATTACTTACGTTTAGGACCCAATGCCAAACTGGCATCTCGTGCGATGGCAGGCTTTGGGTACTCATACGGGAACTCCCGCATGCTCCCCTATTCGAAGCAATTCTTTTCGGGTGGCCCTAATGGCCTGCGTGCCTTCCGGGCACGGACAGTAGGCCCAGGGTCTTTTACCCCGGAGTTTTATGGTGAAGACAACTTTTATGCGGACCAGACAGGCGACATCAAGATAGAACTCAACACCGAGTATCGCGCAAAACTGGCGAGCATCGTACATTGGGCAGCTTTTATCGATGCGGGGAATATCTGGCTCCAGCACACAGATGACGAGAAGCCAGGCGCAGCCTTCGGCAAGAACTTCATCAATGAAATGGCGGTAGGTGCTGGGCTAGGGCTACGCTTCGATTTCACGTTCCTAATCCTCCGCACAGACCTCGCCATGCCCCTGCGTATCCCCTACCGACCTGCAGGCGAACGGTGGGTGATGGATGAAATTAATTTCAGGAGTCCCGACTGGCGGCGTCGCAACCTCGTGTTCAATCTCGCCATCGGGTATCCGTTCTAATTCAATTAATCACGTCTTTCCAAATCCGGGAGATATTTGCTATATTGTTCCATGCCTACCAATAATCCATCATTCGGCGATCAGGTGATCGCATTCAACAAGCAGCTCGAATACACGGGCAACCTACCCGAGGGTTTTGCGGTTATAAATCCCTTTATCGAAAACCCCGAGACGATTCCCACGATGGAACGTTTTTACGGTAAATTCTACAAGGACAATAAAAAGCGGAAATTCATCATCGGTATCAATCCGAGCCGCCATGGTGCCGGCATCACCGGTGTACCGTTTACTGACACCAAACGGCTGAAAAACGTATGCGGTATAGAAATGAAAACCGCCTATTCCCACGAACCGTCCTCAGTGTACCTGTATGACGTTATTGAGCAATATGGTGGGGCACACGCGTTTTACCGTGATTTTTACATCAATTCACCATTCCCGCTGGCCATTACCCGCCACAACGAGCGCAACCGGTGGATCAATGCTAACTATTACGACGATAAATCGCTATTTGAAGCGGTTAAGCCCTTCATGGTGGCTACATTGAAAAACCACCTGCAACTACCTGTAGATACATCGAAGGTGTACGTACTCGGGAAAAAGAATGCTGCCTATCTTGAAAAAATCAATATGGAGGAGCAACTCTTCGGCGAATTGGTGGTTTTGGAGCACCCCCGTTTCATCCAGCAATACAAATCGCGCGAAAAATCCGATTACGTACTCAAATACCTCAAGCTATTATCCATATAGCAGCTATTTCAACGGCGCTTCCTGTTTACGTTCCCACTCTTCCTGCATACGGGCCCCTTGGGGATTCCCTTCGAAATCGCGTGCTATATTGGAGGTCATCGTCACCGAGAATGGCGTAGTCTGTGGAATGAAGTCCTCCTCGTGCCCCGGCTTGCTGTAATCGTATGGCCACCGATGTACCGTGGGAAGCTCACCCGGCCAATTGCCATGGAGGTGTTCCACCGGCGTAGTCCATTCCAATGAGTTGGCACGCCACGGGTTCTGTACCGTCTTTTTACCATAAAACATCGAGTGGATGAAATTCCACAAGAATGCCAGTTGTGCTATACCGGCTATGATGGCCGACCACGATATAAAGATATTCACCGGCAGCCAATGGTCCATGAACCGGAATTCGGTAAAGGCGTAATACCTTCTAGGCACACCGTCTATACCCATGAAGTGCATCGGGAAGAACACAAAATAGGCACACACAAAGGTAATCCAGAAATGTAAATACCCCAGTTTCTCATCCATCATACGTCCGAAGAGCTTGGGAAACCAATGGTAAGTACCCGCCAGCATACCGAAAATAGCCGCACACCCCATTACCAGGTGAAAGTGGGCCACTACGAAATAGGTATCGTGCAGGTGGATATCGATGGGAGCATTCCCTACATAGAGTCCGGTCAGCCCGCCTGAGATCAAAAACGACACGAAGCCAATTGCAAACAGCATGGCCGGCGTAAACCGCAGGTTGCCCCGCCAAAGCGTCGCGAGGTAATTAAATACCTTGATAGCGGAGGGTACGGCAATGATCAAGGTGGTCATCATGAAAACACTGCCTAAGAAAGGATTCATACCCGACACGAACATGTGGTGCCCCCAAACCAAGAAAGAGAGCGTCAGTATCGCTATCAGCGAATACACCATTGCATGGTATCCGAAAATAGGTTTCCTTGCATTGGTGGATATCACCTCTGACACGATGCCGAATGCCGGCAAGATAGCTATATATACTTCAGGGTGCCCCAAAAACCAGAATAGATGCTCCCATAAAATCACGCTCCCCCCCTCATTGGGCAGAATCTGGCCCTGTATTACGAGATCGGCCAAGTAAAAGCTCGTACCGAAGCTCCTGTCGAAAATCAGTAGTACCAAACCGGCTACAAGTACGGGAAATGAAAGCAACCCCACCACGGCTGTCAGGAACAGCCCCCATACGGTAAGCGGCATCCGCCAGAGGTCCATCCCTTTTGTCCGCAGATTAAGTACGGTGCTGATGTAATTGAGCGATCCCATGAGTGAAGAGATGACGAAAAGGATGACGCTGATCAACCAGATTGTCATCCCGGCACCTGAACCGGGGATTGCTTTCGGTATAGCCGATAACGGCGGGTAAACCGTCCAGCCAGCACTTGCCGGTCCACTTTCAACAAAAAATGAAATCATCAATACCACGCACGAACTGAAAAAGAACCAATAAGACAACATATTCAGAAAGGGCGAAGCCATATCCCGCGCACCGATCTGCAGGGGTATCAACAGGTTGCTGAATGTGCCGCTGAGCCCCGCCGTAAGCACGAAAAACACCATAATCGTACCGTGAATGGTAACCAGTGCCAGGTAAAATTCCGGGCGTATCCGCCCACCCTCGGCCCACTTACCCAGAAAAACTTCCAATATTGGGAAAGATTTGTCGGGCCAGCCCAGTTGCAGGCGGAATAAAATAGATAACAGCAGCGCGAAGAAAGCCATGATGATCGCAGTAATGAGGAATTGCTTTGCAATCATCTTGTGGTCCTGGCTGAAAACATACTTTGTGATAAAACTTTGTGGTTCGGAATGAGCGTGTGCTTCCATGTTAAATACATTATTTAATACTATCGTTACCGCCCGGATGCCAAAAACGGGAGAACATCACAGCCGATTGGCAAATTGGACGACTCAAAATAGGGAGCCCCAAAACATGCAACAGGTATCATTTACCTTTGAGCAGATTCACTGATTTACATCAAACACCAAGATAACTGGCAAAGCAAGCGATTGGGAGTCACCTAATGGTGAGTCAAAGTTAATAAAAGAGTTTTATATCTTTTATTAAAAAAGATATATTTGTCAAAAACATTTTCATGGAAGTCTTGACGGCACAATCTGTGGCAATTGCAGCCACGTTTATTTGGATAGGTCTTATCCTCGGGATCAGTTTTCTCGAAGCATGGTTGAAATTCAGGGCGCCCGGCGTAACCACGGCCATCGGTCTGGGCATCGGCCGCCTCGTATTCGGTGCATTGAATAAATTAGAATGGGTATTGGCCATCATCGTGGCTATCGGTAGCTTTATCGGAAAAGGATTGGCGGGCGTTACCGGCAATGTAGTATTGCTAATCATTGTTGCCATATTAATCCTACAAACGGTATGGATGCTTCCGGTCCTCGACAAGCGTGCCCGGCGTGTAATCAACAACGAGCCCGTCCGGCCTTCAAGCCTACATATTTTTTTCATCACTGCCGAACTGGTAAAAGTTGGGTTATTATTTACCATAGGGAAATCCTTATTAAGCGGTTTGTAAAATATTCCCTATATTCGCTACGGTCGATAAAACGAGTAGGAACCAAGTAAATAATACATAATCTTATGAAGATAACCGTTGTAGGCGCCGGAGCAGTAGGCGCTACCACCACAGACAATATTGTCCGCCGTGAACTCGCTGAAGAAGTGGTATTGTTAGATATCAAAGAGGGGCTGGCTGAAGGGAAAACTCAGGATATGTCGCAGACCGCTGCATTGCTGGGTTTTGACACCAAGGTTACCGGTGTAACCAATGATTACAGTAAAACCGCAGGCTCTGCCGTGGCTGTCATTACTTCGGGTATTCCCCGCAAACCGGGAATGACACGCGAAGAGCTCATTGGCACCAACGCCAGCATCGTGCGAGAGGTGGCGGAAAACCTGCTGAAATATTCGCCTGATGTCATCTTGGTGGTGGTTTCCAACCCTATGGATACGATGACTTACCTGGCGCTCAAGGCCACAGGACTTCCCAAAAACCGTATCATCGGTATGGGCGGCACGCTTGATTCTTCACGGTTCCGCTACCAGTTGAGCCTACGCTTAGGTGCCTCGCCGGCTGACCTCAACGCCATTGTTATCGGTGGCCACGGTGATACCACTATGATTCCACTCATCAACCACGCTACCTGGAATAGCTTGCCGGTAACACAGTTCTTATCAAAAGAAGAACAAGAACAGATTGTAGCCGACACCATGGTCGGTGGTGCCACCTTGACCAAGCTTATCGGTACCTCGGCATGGTATGCACCGGGTGCATCTACCGCCGCAGTGGTAGAGAGTATCGTGCGCGACCAAAAAAAGCTCTTCACCGCATCAGTTTACCTTGAAGGCGAATACGGTCAAAGCGACATCAACCTCGGCGTACCGGTAGTATTGGGAAAAGGCGGCTGGGAACGTATCCTCGACCTCCCGTTGGACGACACAGAAAAAGCTGCCTTCGCGAAAAGTGCCGAAGCAGTCCGTACCATGAATAATGTATTGAAAGAAATCGGGGCGCTTTAGTCCATGGTCACTGTCCCGTTAACCTTACTGAATCTTCAAGACAATGGCTTCCACCTTTTGATGGAAGTCATTGTTTTTGGGCATTCTTTCCAAGCGGTCCTAGACACCGGCGCATCCAAAACGGTATTTGATAAAACCACGGTCGAGACCCATCTTCACGAAGACATGGTATTGAAGCATACCGATATGGTATCTACCGGGTTGGGCACCACCTCGATGCAGAGCTTTACGCTCAATGTACCCGATCTACAGATTGGCGGCCTCCACCTGAAGAACTATGAAGTTGCCGTATTGGATTTATCCACTATCAATTACGCCTACCAGCAGCTTGATATCGACCCGGTTATCGGTGTAGTGGGCGGTGACATCCTCACACGGTATGGCGGGGTGATCAATTACCGGAAATCTACATTAACCTTACGCACACGGAAACTCCCCGTAAAAGCGCCGATTATCCACCGATAAACGTGTTTTATCTTTACTTAACCACCTCCATGGTACCGTGCATCGTTTCGCTGTGCCCCGGGAAGGTACACAAAAAAGGATAGCTGCCCGGTTCGGTGGGCGCGGTGAATAGCAATTCGCAGCTATCATCGGGGTTTACCAATGGCGTAGCGAATAACACGTCATCGGTAGCCGGTATATACTGCTGTTCGGCACCTTCCCGCCCGCGCGCGAGCTCCTCGGCCGCATCGCGGACCCTATCCAATGCGCCCGGCCTCACGATAACCACGTTATGCTGCGTATAATTCGGATTGCTGAATTCGATTCGTATGGTCGATCCCGCCTTCACTTCGAAAAATTGTTTGTCGTATCGCAATTGGCCCAACCGGGGACGGAGCGCAACAACCTGGTCTACCTCACGCGTCAGCAGTTTTTCACGGAGCGCATCTTCACCCACCGCGGCAAGTCGGCTGGCCCCCAAAGGCGGTTGGTTATGTACCGCCTCCAAAAGCTTCAATGCTTGGGCAATCCACCTGTCGTCGGTATTCCGGCTTTCTCTTGTTGCTGCAGAAATAGCTTCATTGATTTCCGGGTTAGTTTCCGCATCCATTAGGGCCAGATAAGCCGCCAATCTCACCCGGCCGTCCGGGTCATCCAGTACTCCCGAAGTCAATAGTGCATGGGCAACATCGGGGATGTGCACCGGCAATGCTTGGATAGCTGCTTTCCGTACTCCGGGGGCCGCGTGCTTCAACGCGCCCAACACTGTCGCTAAGGTCTTCGGATGGCTGCCGTCCAGTAATCCCAAGCCAGACAGGGTCCAAACGGCATGCAATGCTGGACCATTCATTTGGATCGCATCTACCGTGTTTGTCTGTACCAGTGCACACAGCGCATCCGCAAGGTCAACCATACGGCGTTGTACGATAAGCCGCTGGGCCGTGGTACGCCAAAATAGGTTATCACTTTGCAGCGCTGCAATCATAGACATTGCATCATCTATGTCAAGCTTAGGCTTTGCGGTAGCCTGACCCTTCTTATAAACTAGCCGGTAAACCCGGCCTCGGAACAGGTCACGGCCAGGATTTTGAGCAGCATCTTGCCCTTCGGGTGTGTGTTGAACCATCAGATTATACCAATCCAGCAGCCAGAGTGCACCATCCGGGCCTACCTTTGCCGCTACCGGACTGAACCAGCTGTCGCTACTCGCCAGCATATTCCCGCCGTCCCCCAATTCCCTGAATCCCGAGCCATGCGGTACAATGACATGCTTATGGATCAGCCGTCCGGTAGGTTCGCAGATAAACGCCGTGTTGCCCCAATAATCTTCTGGGAATGAGCGTGCCGTATACAGGTTATGGCCGGTCGCCGCGGTAAAGCCGCCCTTTACATCCAGTTGGTGCAGTTGGTCTACTACTGGGTGGATTTCATAGTGCGAATCGATAGGCCCAGTACCCCTACCCGCCACACCTACCCTTTCAAAATAGCGGTTGGGGATCCCCAAAAATACGCTATGTTCATTGTTTGTACAGGAAACGAATACGTCAAAATCTTCGGAGAAACCCAATCCCCACGTATTGTTTGACATCCCGGCTAGGTATTCAAAGCCATCCACGCCCCCGTCCACATCGGCATCAAAACGGAAGACACCCTGTTTTAATACAGTCCGGTCACCCGCGATATAGCCGTCAAACCCAGCATACCCGACGGTCCCCCACAGCTTGTTATCTAACCCATACTGTAGGTTAGAAGGCCCGGCGTGGGTATCAAACACCCCCCAACCTGTCATGACAACCTCTTTGGTATCGGCCACATCATCGCCATCCAAATCCTTCAGAAACAAAAAATAAGGGGCCTGGGCTACCAACACACCGCCATGGGTAAACACAAAGGAAGTAGGGATTTTCAGTCCATCGGCAAACACAGTGAAATTATCGGCCTTCCCATCGCCGTCGGTATCTTCACAGATCAGGATGCGGTCATCCCCATCACCTGGCTGGTTTTTTATCGAGTTGGGGTAGGCCACGGTTTCGATAATCCAAAGCCGGCCACGCTCATCCCAGTCCATCGCAATGGGCTTGCCGATCTCCGGTTCGCTCGCAAACAGCTCCAGCACGAACCCATCGGGCACCTGAACGAGCTCCATTGAAGCCATAGGTGGCTTGGGCAATGGCAAATCCACCAGTGTATCCACCGCTGTAGTACCGGCTAAGCGACCTGTGCCGAACACATTGCTGCACCACAGCAGCCAGATAAAGCAAAGCAGGCCTGCCTTTACAGGCATACAGGCAATGGAAGGGGCGCTATTCGTGGTCTCCCGCAGATATCCGTTCAAAATAGAACACCCCTTTTTTATTGGCCACCACAATATCCAGTAGACCGTCACCGTTCACGTCTTCCACCACATTGTTTAAGCCCACCCCCGAATCCTCATCAATGATATGCATAACCCAAGCCGGCCTATCTCCCGGTATAAACTCCAGCCAGAAAATCGTGGGAGGGAAAGACTCGCCGGGGTCATGGCCTTGATGTGCGAAATAACGCATACCGCTTACCAAGTCCATATCGCCATCGTTGTCGAGGTCCACAAGCGATAACGCGTGGGTCTGTGAATAGTCACTATTGATCTCGCGGAGTTTCCAGGTGGTCCGGCCGGCCGGATCGCGCCCCTGCTCATACCACCACATGCCATACCGATGGGCCGATGAACTGATTACATCGGCATAACCGTCGCCATTCACATCCATCACGTACATCTGTGCACAGTCCAAACCGAGTTCTGCGGGATGGAATACCCAATCGGGCTGTGTCGGGTCTGCCGGAGCCTCCCACCAGCCCTGCTTGATAACTACATCCCCGCGCCCGTCGCCATTGATATCGCCGAAACCGAGTCCGTGCGAAAAGATTGCTGTACCGGGCATATCCTTACGGCTGATCGCGTAGCGATTCCACGTGGTATCGCCTTTTTCCGACGGACAGCGGAACCACACCATTTCTCCCGTGTTCGGATCGCCACACAAGATGTCATTGCGGCCGTCGCCATCGATATCAACGAAGGCAGGCGATTCGTTACTCGCCGCTTGTGCAATCACATGCTGCTCCCAATAGCCTCCGTCTGTGCCGGGATTCCGGTACCACCATACCTGCTGGCCGGGGAAATCCACGCGGATGTAATCAATCCAGCCGTCCTGGTCGACATCGATGGTAAAATTCAGCATCGAGTTACTATAGCCGGTCGTGCCGTCAAAAACCTGCTCTTCGTGGTAAATATCGTGTACGTTCTGCCAATCGGGACCCTCAAACCAACGTGCTCCGGCAATGATATCGGTATGGCCATCGTTGTTCACATCGGCCACAGCGACCCCCTCCGATATAAACTCCGTTGTCAGCGTATGCTTCTTAAAATCGAGCGGCCCGCTATGCCTCTGCTGCTGCGCCTGTTGCGTACAGGCAGCCGTAGCCACCGCCGATAGGCCGACGGTCAGCAAGAAAGATCCAATACTGTTCACCATAGTCATTGTGCTGTTATTTTTTGCTATCGGCGATGCGCCGGGCAACAAAATCTGTCAACCCCGGCAATTTAGCGCTCTTCGCCAATTCTGTCGCGCGGTTCTCATCTATACCTACCAGCGGTTCCAAGGCATACCATACCATGAGTGGAATATTCTGGTCTGTAGCGTCTTCCTCGTGCATACTCAGGTTTTTCACGACCTCCCACCGTTGCTCCAGCTCCATCCGTTGCAATGCCGATGCCAGGTACAGGCGTACCAAAGCCGATGTATCGCGTTTGGCAAGTGTTTCGAAACGGCGCTGGGCATCATCGGATACGTCGCTGTCTTCCGCGATGAATTGGATGGCCCAACCGCGCACGTACTCATCGTCGTGGTCTAGCAAATCTAACACCTGCTGATCGCTGATTCCGTTGGTCACGTGCAGTGCCCAAAGGGCTCGTAGCTTACGCGTCACGTCGGGGTTTTCATTGAATATCTTCCACAGGGCATCATACACTTGACTATTGCCACCCCTTTCCTGGAGCAACCGCCGGCTATGCACCACATAAAACTCGTTTTCGTTGAGTTGGTTCTCTACCAGCTGCAAGTCCGTCTGTTTAGACAGATCTACCGTTACCCACTGGTCCTGTTGGTGGGTTATCTTGAATATCCGACCCAATGTTTTGTCGTGCACATCGGAATTCGGGCTATGGCACTGGTTTTTATCGTACCAATCGATCACAAAGAGCGAGCCGCTGGGTGTAATCCTGAAGCTCAGCCATTGCGACCAGAAGTCGTTGGTGTTGATGAAATCTTTGCCGTGGCTTGCGGTGTAGCCCGATCCCGTGCGTTTGGTAATATCCATGTTTACACGGAAGCCGTTTATGTTGTTCATGAAGATGGCATTCCTGTCCATCCCCCAGTGTTTGTTGCCTAGGTAGAACATTGCTCCGGCATGGGCATGTCCCCCACCGGCTGCTGCCGATCGGAAGTTGCCCGCATGTGGTCCCTGGTCACCCAGCCAGTGCACGTGATCGGCAATGGTCTTGATATCGTCATAGGTATACGGGTTGAAATGCTCACCTCCTTGGCGGTGGTAGCGCCCCCCTTGACTGATATGGAACAAGTGGGGAATCACGCAAACCGTCAAGAACGGCTGTCCATAGTCATTGAAATCCACCCCCCACGGGTTGCTGGTGCCATGGGCAAACACTTCAAACTCGTGGCGTGTGGGGTGGTAGCGCCACAACCCAGCATTAATGGGAATCCGTTTGTTGTCGGGCGTACCCGGCTTACCTACGTTTGAGTGGGTAAATACACCATGCGTACCATACAGCCATCCATCTGGCCCCCACTTGAAGGAATTGAGCGTTTCGTGGGTATCTTGATAGCCGAAGCCGTCGAGTAATATCTGTGGTTCCCCGGCCGGTTTATCCGTTGACGCGTCTATGGGGATAAACAGCATATATGGTGCCGCTCCAACCCATACGCCACCGAAGCCTATTTCGATGCCACTCACCATGTTAAGCCCTTCAATAAACACCTTCCGGCTATCGAGAGTTCCGTCGCCATCCGTATCTTCAAAGATCAAGATGCGGTCTTTACCTTCTCCTTCGGGAGCGCGCACCGGATAGGTGTGTGCCTCTACCACCCAGAGGCGGCCGCGGTCATCCTGGGTGAAAGCGATCGGACGGACAATCTGGGGCTCGGCGGCTGCCAATGTCACCGTGAAACCATCGGGCGCCTCCATCACCTTAGCCGCGTCTTCGCCCGACAATCCAGCATTTGGAACGATGTCGCGCGGCGGGAGGATGATGACATCATTCGGCCGCAGTTCATTTGTATAGCTTGGCCGCTCATTGTGGAAACGGAAATCATCAAATGAAATATGTGCCCAATGGTTGTCGCCGATATATGCGATTTCCGGTACCGTTCCGGTTTCCTCATCAACCAGCCGGATATAGATTTCCTTTCCCCGCTGGGCGCCCAGGTCTACCACTACCGGCCGGAACGCCACATGTGCCGGGTCGCTGGCTTTATCTTCATTGATGTGGCCCGATATATTGAAAAAGACTGAGTCGGTGGCCGCATCCACGAGTTCTACACGGAGGCCGGCCAACGCGCCGCCGGTCACTTTGAAAGAAGCCCACGGATGGGTCACTTCAAAGGCGGTGGACGTAAGTGTACCCGTGGCTTGGTAGTTCAGGGTGCCGCCACTGCTTACGTAATAGTCGCCCGATTGTTTCAGTACCACGCTATCGGGGTACCACGGCGCCGGGTCGAACGTGACCGACCGTGGGCCAAACGCATTGCCCGTAGCCTTCCAGTCTTCCAAATTACCGCGCTCGAAACCGAAGTTGAGCGGGCGTCCGCTTTTGCGCGGCGATACCCCCCAATTGTCGCTAACGGGAGCTTCGAAATTTTCGACTATCCTGAAGTGCCCGCGCATCACCTGCTCGTGCCCAGGCAAGGTGCAGTAATATTCGTCGTCAAATTCAGCAATGAACACCACGCTTGTCGTGTCGCCCTCTTCCAGCATCGTTTCACTTTGTACACCATACTTCTCCAATAAGACATCGTGTGCCATCAGCTCGCCGTTGACAAGCGAAATCTTCACCCGCTCCCCTTTTTTTGCCCGTAGTACCGGGTTGCGTCTTCCATCGATATCGCCGCCTACGCCAGTGTAGCCAATCATCTTGGCATCCAGCACATATTCGCGGTCAATTTGGGTCGAATCGGAATCGCCGCCCGCGCATGAGACGGCTATAGCCCCCACCGTCATGCAACAAAAAAACATAAGCGGAGAGCGGATGCTTGTGGTAAAATCAGTTATTATCTGTTTCATTTATATAATAAAGTAAGGTTTCACTTGGTATACGGTACGTCCAGCTGTCTTACCGTTATCAAAATTCGGTAATCGTTATGTCTCGGAATTGGACCTTTGCCGCACCGCCCCCATGAAGCTGTATGGCAATTATTCCATTCGTAGGAATATTAGGGTCCGTTTCGATGTAGTCGCACGTCTTTACGCCATTGATATACAGTTCGTGGTGATTGCCACGCACGCGAACGATATAACTATTCCAACCGTCCCTGTTCAGGATACGGTTCAACGAACGTAAATCGCCGGGCACAAGCAGTTCTCTGCGATGTTCGTCGTACAGGTCGCCCCAATGGCCGTCGCCGATATCTGCCTGGTATCCTACGATATCATCGTTCACCACCGCCGATCGGTATTGGATACCACTGTTTATAAACCCTGTGGCATGGTCGCCCGAGAGACGGAACAAACACCTGAGCTCAAAATCACCGTACTCGCGTGTGGTACGCAAATAAGTATTTTTTGGCACATCGGTGTGGCCATCGCCGCCAATTATACAGCTATCGGCAACCGTCCAGAAATGGGCATCTGCAGGATCTACGGGTTGCCACCCATCCAGTGTAACGCCGTCAAACAACTCCACGGGCTGCCGGTAGGCCCTGTTGTTCCCATTGGGTTGCGCGCATGCCATTGAAAAGCCGAGCGATGCAACAATGGGCGCGATGCAAGCATATACATATCTCATCTTTGGTATGCTTTAGGATATAAAAAAACCAACAATAGCAAATATAGCCCCTTAAAGCAGGGCGAACTACGCATCTACTATCTTATCCTAACTGTTTTTTATCCTTTAATAGCTGTCTATAAGACACTAGAAAACAGTAGGTCTGCGTCTACTTTGCTTATGTAAAGTTATATAGATTTTCCAGAATGGAGGTAGGTTGTGGTCGAGATTGATCTAAAAAGAATCACAGCGTTTGCACGTTTCCGTGCAAACGCTGTGACGGATATATTATTTAACTTTAGTCTTACGCCTTAGCCGACGTATTCTGCGCTTTGGAGGCATCAAGTGCGATAGCAGACTTATCAAAACGTATCTTCACACCGCCTCCCACGTCCAACAAAAAAGTCGTTTCAGACACCTCTACAATACGTCCGTGTATTCCGGCAGATGTCACTACTCGGTCGTTTTCCTTGAGTGCCTCGATATATTTCTTATGGTCTTTGGCTTTTTTCATCTGTGGCCTGATCATGAAAAAATAAAAAACCACGATAATTAAAATCATAGGCAGGAACCCCATGATACCGCCAGCTCCGCCGGCACCACCGGCTTGCAATAAAATTGTCGATGTAATCATTTGTCTATTGTTTGCTTTTTGTTATTCTGTTTTTTCGCATTTTCGCACCATCATCCCCAACCATCAATTATCCACTACCCTCTCCTCATTTTTTCACCTCACCGCGCAGGTGCAGCAGTGTATTCGGACTAACCGCATTTGACGTAACGGTAATCACTTTATGCTGTTTACCTACCTGCCCAGCGCTGTTAAATACCACTTTCACCAATCCTTCGTCACCTGGTGCGATCGGATTTTTCGAATATTCGGGGGTGGTACAACCGCAAGACGCCTGGACATTAGATATGATGAGGGGCGAGCTACCAGTATTGGTAAATCTAAATTCGTGTTCTACTTTTTTGCCCTCAGTAATCACGCCGAAGTCAAAACTGTCTTCGGTTACTTCCAATATAGCACCGGCTGAATCGGGTTCGGGAATAACGGTTTGGCCAACGGGTTGTTCACCTTGCTGTTCCAGGGATATATCAGCGGCTTCAGCCCCCTGCTCTTGGTTTTTACCCATATTGCACGACACGACAAGCAGGGTGCCCGCGAAAAATAAAGGTGTCCATTTCATGATGCTCAATTTCATATCGTCTTGATTATATACTTTATTAACATTAACAGTGAACGTTCTTCCTTGTTTCCTACTGCATAAGCCCTCTTCCGGTTTTCCTTATGCGTCCTGCTGCCTGCAGGTCATTCAGTATCTTATCCAGTACCCCATTGATGAATGTGTTGCTCCGTGCCGTACTGAACACTTTCGATATCTCGATGTATTCATTGATGGTCACCTTCACCGGGATTGTCGGAAAATTGAGCAATTCACAAATAGCCATCCGCATCAGCAGGTTGTCCAGCAACGCAATCCTATCAGCTTCCCAATTTTTCGTTTTTGCCGCGATCAGTTGTTGGTACTCCTCGGCGTACCGGATGGTGTGGGTGAGCAGATCAAGGATGAATGGCCGGTCTTCCTCCCAATTTGGTGTCAGATCTGCCAATTTGTTTTGCCCAGGCACTTCACTCGCGAAGTTCTTCAATGTTTTTGCAACCATCGCCTGCAGCACCTCCTTATCCACTTGCCAATTGATGAACTTCTCCTCGAAAGCCTGTTCGATAGACGGCGCCTTAAGGATGATTTTCCGAAAAATGTATTTGACGATTTCCTTTTCGCTTGTAAGGGACCGGTCTTCCTGGTTCAGATAGGTGGTATATGCCTCCGTATCTTTCAGTTGCAGAAATACTGAACGGACGATCTCGGGATCGAAGTTCCAAGACACCTTATAACGTTTTACCGCATCCTTATACTGCTCGTTGTGCCGCAGCAGCTCAACAAATGTATTGGTGTACAACCTGGTATTGGGCGATAGGTCTTCTGCCGAGGGGAGGAATTTATTGGCCCTTTCGTCGGCGTCGATACGCACATAATCAGACACCTCATCCAATAGGTTCAATGCCCAGATGTACATTTCATAAACCTGATCGACGCTTTTGAGCAGCGCTTTCTCAAAGGTGGTGACCCGCCTATCTTCCGATAGTTGGTACGCATACAGCGTTTGTAGTACTTTAACCCGCAGGTGCCTTCTATTTAACATATTGATGTAAAGAACGAATCGATAAAAATCTCGATATCTTATATTGTTTTATCGCTTAATCTTCCGCATATCAGCTATCCGTGATTCGGCTATCTGATTTGCGGCTTGGTGCGGCGCTACGTTTTCGTTTATCGATTTGCGCAGCACCGAGCGGGTGATTTCGTAGATATTCTCGGTAAGTGTGGCCGTACGCGACACGCCATAACCCGCAATCTCGGAATAACAGCTGATCAACCCACCGGCATTGATCAGGTAATCAGGCGCATAGAGGATATCCTTATCCTTCAACCGCTTGGCATCTTCCGCTTCATCCCGCAATTGGTTGTTTGCAGAACCTGCAATGATCCGGCACCTCATTTTGGCGATGGTTTCTTTGTTGACCGTCCCGCCCAGCGCACACGGTGCATACACATCTACATCCAAGTCGTAGATGCTGTTATTTGCCACAGGTACCGCCTTATATTTATTAGCCACCTCTACCATCCTGTCCTCCACGATATCGCTCACATACACTTTGGCATTCTCTTCACGCAGCAACGCGATCAATTGCTCACCCACATTCCCCGCACCCTGTACAGCTACCGTGCGGCCTGCTAGGCTATCGTTGCCATAGCGCTCTTTCAATGCGGCTTTTATTCCATAATACACCCCTTTTGCAGTAAACGGCGCTGAATCGCCACTACCGCCGAGCGATTTGGGTAGTCCTGCCACGTGTTCTGTTTCCATCCGCAGAAACTCCATATCCCTGGGCGTGGTACCGATATCGAGCGATGCAATGAATGTACCGGCCAGCTCTTCTACAAACTGCCCGAACCGGCGCAGGAGTGCTTCGCTTTTCTGCGTACGGTGATCACCGATTATCGCAGCGTTGCCGCCCCCCAGGTTCACCCCCGCAACAGCCGCCTTGTATGTCATGCCCCGCGACAGCCGAAGCACGTCGTCTATCGCTTCATCGGTGTTTTGGTAGGGCAGCATCCTTACTCCGCCTATCGCCGGCCCCAAAGTTGTATCATGGATAGCAATAATCGCTTGCAGCCCGACAGCCTCGTCATTACAAAAAACAAGCTTCTGGTGGCCAAACTGTGCCATCAATTTAAAGGATGAATTGCTTTTGGTAGGTACGGACATAAAAAACGACAACTCGTTGTATAATCTGCAATATCGGGGCAAACTTAGCAAAAAAATTATGCATATAATCAACCCCGCGAAACATTTCGTATTTTTGTCGCCTATTCGACATGAAAGATCTCGCACACCTCAATAAGTACTTTTACAAATACCGATGGCGGATGATCCCCGGCGTGATTTTCGTGGTCTTATCCAACTATTTCGGCGTACTGCCCGCCCAGGTTATCCGGATAGCCTTCGATCTCGTTAAGGAGAATATCAGCATGTACCGGCTTTTCGACGGGTTCGACCGGCAGCAGCTAGTCTATGAAGTCTTCGGGTATTGCCTGCTGCTGTTCGGCGCATTGGTGCTGTTGCTCGCGCTTATCCGCGGCATTTTCCTGTTTTTGATGCGCCAAACCATCATCCTCACCTCCCGGCATATCGAGTACGACCTTAAGAATGAAATCTACGACCATTACCAGCAGCTGGATATGGCGTTCTACCACCGCAACAACACGGGTGATCTGATGAACCGGGTAACGGAAGACGTAAACCGGGTGCGTTCCTACCTAGGGCCTGCCGTGATGTATTCCATTAATACCGTCGTGCTCTCCGTAATGGTGATTGCCGCCATGATCAGTGTAAACCGCACACTGGCCCTGTATGCGCTTATGCCCATCCCCATTCTTTCGGCCATCCTGCTTGTGGTCAACAAAATCATCAACCGCCGCAGTGAGCGCATCCAACGGCAGCTCTCCACCCTTTCATCGTTTGTACAGGAAACGTTCTCCGGCATCCGGGTAATAAAAACGTATAACCGTGAGGCAGATAAAATGGAGCGCTTTGCGGATGAGAGCAACACTTACCGGGATACTGCCTTGGCATTGGTGAAAACCGAAGCCGTGTTTTTCCCACTCATCCTATTGTTAGTTGGCTTGAGCACCGTTATTACGGTATATGTGGGTGGGCTTGAAGTGGCTAAGGGTACCATTACCTCCGGCAATATTGCCGAGTTTATCATTTATGTAAACCAGCTGACATTCCCCGCCATGGCACTGGCTTGGGTTACTTCGCTTATCCAGCGGGCGGCAGCGTCGCAAAAACGCATCAACGAGTTCCTCCGCACACAGCCCGAAATCCGGTCGACGGCTACGGGAGAATTCCAAACCAATGGCCACATCCGGTTTGAGCATGTCAGCTTCACGTACCCCGATACCGGTATCCAGGCCCTCAACGATGTATCATTCGAAGTGAAACCAGGTGAGGTACTCGCCATTGTCGGCCGCACGGGCTCCGGCAAATCCACGTTGGCCAACCTCCTCATGCGGATGTACGACGTACAGGATGGGGCCATCCTTGTAGATGGTCACGATATCCGGCAGCTGCCGTTGCAAACCTACCGCAGCCAGATCGGCTTCGTGCCACAGGACGTATTCCTGTTTTCCGACACCATTGCCAACAACATCGTTTTTGGCCTCGATACTTCCGATAGTGGTGAAATAGAGAATGCTGCGAAGCAGGCAGCCGTGTACCATAATATCATAGCATTCGACCAAGGCTTTGAAACCAACATCGGCGAGCGCGGCATCACCCTGTCGGGCGGCCAGAAGCAGCGCGTTTCCATTGCGCGAGCACTCATCAAGAAGCCGCAGATACTTATTTTCGACGATTGTTTATCGGCCGTGGATACCAAGACTGAAGAAGAAATCCTACGCAACCTCAGTGTGGCGATGGCCGGTAAAAGCACCATATTCATCGCCCACCGGGTTTCCACCATCAAAAATGCCGATCACATCCTAGTGCTCGACCACGGTCGCGTGATCGAACAGGGCAGCCATGAAGAACTACTGGCGATGGAAGGCAGCTACCACGAACTGTATGAAAAGCAACTGCTAGAGGAGGCGAGCTAATTCAGCATGCTCCCGGTAGAGGGGCGCCATAGTCTCGCGAACCTGCTTAAAGAATTCGTAACGCTGGTCGTGGATGGGTACCACTTTGCTGTCGGGATCCACCCGTATACCCATTTTGATAATCCGTTCGCCCATCTCGGTAATATCCCGGTAATGCCCGTCTGCCAGGAAGGCGAGCATAGCGCTGCCCACCAGCCCCATCTGCTCCCCTGGTGGAATATGTATGGTCAGCCCCAGGACGTTAGCGAAGATCTGTGGCCACGTTTTTATCTTGGCGCCACCTCCTCCCATACGTATTTCAGTGACCTCCAATTGGTTCTCCTTCAGCGCTTCATATAGGTAACGCATCGAATAGCCTACACCTTCGAGCATAGCACGTGCCATATCGACCTTGCCGTGGTATTGGCGCATACCGAAAAATACACCAGAGGCGTACGGCCCCGTTTTTGAATCCCGTTCACTGGTTAGATAAGGGAGGCAAAGCAACGGTGGTTCCGCACCCACGTGCAGCATAACCTGGTCCTGCAAGTCCACATCAAACAAACTGTTACGCAGCCAATTCAGCGGCAGGGCGGCATTATTGAGCGCACCGCCGTTGAGGAAAACCCCTTTCTTCAGTGCATAGGGCTGGATACGTTTGTTGTCGTCCTTGTCAAACGCCGGCGAGTGGCCCGGCACCCGCAACATGGCCGATGTACCGACATTCATTATACCGATACCGGGTTGCATGGCTCCCAGACCCACCGCCAATGCTGCCCCATCGTACACGCCTAGCAGGACCTTCACCTGCTGTTTCAGTCCCAGCTCACTACGCACCTCGTCGGTCAACGATCCCACGTACGTAGTACCGTCTTCAATGGTGGGGAACTGCGCTGCGGAAAGCCCCAGGCGTGATAGGAGTGCCTCATCCCATCTGTCATCATTCAGGTTGTAATACTGGCTTGCCGCGGCGGTGCTCACATCCGTCACAAACTCGCCGGTCAGCCATTCAAATAGAAAAGCCTTGCTGTCGGTAAAATATGCAGCTTTATCGAAAACCTCTCGCTCCTTTCTTGAGAAATAGAATAACCGCGGCAGTACGTATGGTGTCATCAATGGGCATCCCGTCTGCGCGTAGATATCCACATCGGCATAGGCATCCAAGAAAGCATCGAACGTCTGCTGCGAGCGGATGTCTGCAAGCAAGGTAATACCGGTCAGCGGCTTTTTCTGTGCATCGAGCAGCATCAAGCCGAACTGGTACGTAGAACCCACAACGTAGGCCACGTCATCGGCGGCACCTTCAGAAAGCACTTGGCGGGCAAGGGTGACAATAAGTTCCTTCAGTACCCGTGGGTCGTGCTCGGCACCCCCTGCCACCTTGTTTATAACCGGTACTGCCACCGAGCGCAGGCCGAGTATCTCGCCGCTTTCATTTACTAGCCCGACTTTAAGATTTGTAGTACCCAGGTCAATGGCTAACGCGGTTGCCATGTACGGTGTTCTTTTTGTAAAACTTCGGGGTTTGCAATTTCCCCTGGCAGGCCATTTTGCTGGAATACTGCAACCGAATCATCCACACATGTTTGTCCCATGCCATGGAGCGACTCCCAGCTATAGCCGCCCAGGTGCGGCGTAATCACGGCATTTTCCAATTTTGCCAAGCGGTGGTTGCCATCGATCGGTTCCCCCTCCACCACATCGGTAGCGTAAGCACCGAGTGGCCCCTCTTGCAAAGCGGCATACAGTGCATCTTCGTCTACCAGTTCACCGCGGCAGGTATTCACCAATACGGCGCCTTTCTGCATGCTCGCAAACTGCGCTTGTCCAAGCATCCGCTTGGTTTCGTCGGTAAGCGGGCAATGGAACAGGATGGCTTGCGACGTGCTGATCAGTTCATCCAAAGGCACTTCACGTGCGCCGAAGGCGGCGAACCGCTCTTTGGAGATATAAGGGTCTGACGCTACCACGTCGGCACCGAATCCCTTAGACAAAATCTCTGCACTACGCGACCCGATGTTGCCAAGTCCGATGATGCCGATTGTCTTCCCTTTCAGCTCCATACCTATCATACCGGCACGAGCACTCCAATTACTGCTCCTCACGGCCTGCGATCCCACCACTACTTTCCGTGCCCCCGCTAAGAGCAAGGATACGGCGTATTCGGCCACTGCCTCTTTTTCTACGATACCTTTCACCCGCGACACCATGATCCCCAGCTCCGTTGCCGCTTCCAAGTCTACATTGTCGCAACCGATACCATGACGCACCAACAGTACCAACTTATCACATTGCTCAAGTGTCCGCCGTGGGATCTTGGGCGTGACGCTTGCAATGATACCATCGGAATTTTTTAAATGGACAGCAAGGCTGTCTCCATCGATATCTGCAGGAACGGTAACATGCTGGATGTCCGCAAAGCGTTCCAGGGTATCGATATGTTCCGCGAAATGTTTACCAAACGTGCTGGAATTGAGGATGGAAATGACTGGTCTACTCATTTATATACTGATTAATGATTTTGATGGTTTTTATAGCGCTAAAAATAGTGATTAATAGCCATATCTGAAAGAAAAAAACCGCCAACCGGAATTTCCGCTGGCGGTTTTTCAATATCGAGTACTATCGTGCTGACAGGGAGGGTTACGCTTCCTTACCCCCGTCGAGCTCGTCTTGCCATTTTTTCAGCTCGTCAAACTTACCGTCGGCGGCAAGTTTAGCCTGCTCGGGCCATGTGTCGGTTACAGCCGTATTGAATTGGTCGCCGGCCTCAGCCAATATTGCTTTCAATTCTTCGGCCGTCTTGGCTGCGATGCCCGCAAAATCAGCAACACCTGCAGCGGTGAAAACCTCAGCAATCTTAGGGCCGATACCTTCAATCACGGTCAGGTCGTCTGCTTTGGCTTTAGCCGCCTTTTTAGGAGCTGCCTTTTCCTTCTTCTCGGCTTCCTTGGCTTCGGTCTTCGGTGCAGCTTCTTTGGATTCTGCTTTTACTGCCTTTTTAGCTGCCGGCTTTTCCTCTTTTGCAG
The DNA here is from genome assembly GCF_025460835.1 of Parapedobacter soli. GTDB lineage: Bacteria > Bacteroidota > Bacteroidia > Sphingobacteriales > Sphingobacteriaceae > Parapedobacter > Parapedobacter soli. The sequence goes on from NZ_JAMXAY010000007.1 coordinate 98,984, forward strand.
TTGCTTCGGCCTTTTTAGCTTTCGGCGCGGTAACCGCTACGGTTTCTTCTTCAAACGGTACTACCGAAACGAACGACTTATTGTTGGCTTTCTTACGGAATACCACTTTGCCATCGATCAGCGCAAACAGTGTATGGTCTTTGCCCATACCCACATTCACGTCGGGATGGTGCTGTGTACCGCGCTGGCGGACGATGATGTTTCCGGCAATGGCGCGCTGGCCCCCGAAGATTTTCACCCCTAAACGTTTGCTATGTGACTCACGGCCGTTCTTCGAACTACCTGCACCTTTTTTATGTGCCATGTCTTATTTCCTTATTTATGATGGGTCTTGCCCAGTTAAACAATCCGGTTTATAACGCTATGCCAGTGATTTCAATCTTGGTGAATTGCTGGCGATGCCCGTTTTTCTTCTTATACCCCTTACGGCGTTTCTTCTTGAAAACGATTACCTTATCACCTTTTAAATGTGACAAAATCTTAGCCGAAACCTTGGCTCCTTTCACCGTAGGCGTACCTACGGTAAATTTACCGCCATCTTCTGCTAACAACACATTGTCAAATTCAATACTAGCGCCTTCATCTCCTTGCAGACGATGCACAAAGAGCTGCTGGTCTTTTGCAACCTTGAATTGCTGTCCGGCTATATTTACTATTGCGTACATTGTTAATGAATTAAATAAAATAAATTATCTCTTAAAATTCGAAGCGCAAAGATAGGAGTTTTGTTTTGATATCAAAAACTTTATACATAAATTTGCATCCCGTTTTAAAACGGACTAGTGTTATTAAATTATTAGATTTTTTAAAGGAAAGTATGCAACAGTACGAAACCGTTATCATTCTTACCCCGTTGCTTTCTGAGGAAGTATCGAAGGAGGCCATTGCCAAATTCCGTACCATCCTCACCGAAGGCGGAGCCGAAATTGTCCATGAAGACAATTGGGGTTTGAAAAAATTAGCGTATCCGATTGAGAAAAAAACAACCGGATTCTATCACCTCATCGAATTCAAGGCTCCCGGTGAACTGATCAGCAAACTGGAAATTGAATACAAGCGCGATGAGCGGGTAATGCGTTTCCTGACAATAAAGCTGGACAAGCACGCCATTGCTTACAACGAGAAGAAGCGCAGTGGTGCTTTCAACAAAAAGGCCGAAGCGCCCAAAACTGAGGAGGTAGCAAACTAATGGCAAAAGAACAGATCCAATACGTGACCGCTCCCAAGGTGGAGGACACACGCAAGAAATATTGCCGCTTCAAGAAGAACGGCATCAAATACATCGATTATAAAGATGCGAACTTCCTATTGAAGTTTGTGAATGACCAAGGCAAGGTATTACCCCGGCGGCTTACCGGCACTTCGTTGAAGTTCCAGCGTAAGGTAGCCCAAGCGGTAAAGCGTGCGCGCCACATCGGCCTACTGCCTTATGTTGCTGATTCATTAAAATAGGGAGGTAAACGTTATGGAAGTAATTTTAAAGCAAGATATCAAGAAACTGGGTGAGAAAGACGACATCGTAACGGTAAAACCCGGTTATGGGCGCAATTACCTCATCCCACAAGGATATGCTGAGTTGGCCACCCCATCGGCAAAAAAGGTGTTGGCAGAAAACATCCGCCAAGCCCAGTTCAAGCAAGAAAAGATCAAGAATGATGCCGTTGAGTTGGCAAGTAAACTTGAAGGCTTGAAGCTGACCATCGGTGCCAAAGCCGGTGAGAGCGGCAAGATTTTCGGGTCGGTGAACAGCATCCAGATAGCCGACGCCCTCAAAAAACAAGGCTTTGAGGTAGACCGCCGCCGTATTACCTTCGAAGAAGACCCCAAATTATTGGGCGAATACGTAGCTAACCTTAACCTGCACAAGGAAGTGAAAGTGCAAGTACCATTTGAGGTGGTAGCGGAATAAACCCTGGCACGATTCTACGATAAACAGAGGATGTCTAAGCAGGCATCCTCTTTTTTTGTATAATCCTCCGGCCGTGCGGCCAAACCCCCGGATCCAATTGTGCCAACACGGTCAGCCCCAAAAGCAAGAACTTAAACAATTATTGTTAACATAAAAAAAGTTAACCAAAACCTTGTTTTTGTAACTACTTTTTATTTACCTTTAATCGAGTTTTCAGTTCTTCAGGACCTAAATGATTGCTAATTCAATTAAAACACCATATTATGAGTACTGCAAAAGGACATGCCGTCCATATCGGGGTAAACACCGTCGACAGCAACCATTACCAAGGGCTCCCTTCATTATCGGGGTGCGTAAATGACGCCAAAAGTTTGGAAAACATCTCGCGTAGACTGGCATTCAATTCAGTCGTATCACTCACAGACCAAACGGCCACCTCAAAAAACCTCATAGCAACGCTTTCCAAATCGGCTGGTGAACTGGAAGCTGGAGACACCCTATGGATTACCTATTCGGGGCATGGGGGTAAAAAACCCGATTTGAATGGCGACGAAAGTGACAACTGGGATGAAACATGGTGCCTATACGACAGGGAAATGATCGATGATGAATTATTCGGGCTGTACGCCAAATTCAAGGCCGGTGTCAAGATATTCATCATATCCGACAGCTGCCATTCAGGCACGGTGGCCAGGGCCGTGATGGATGACGGGGAAGAGAAAGCTTCATCCCCTTCCTCCGACCAGTTCGATTGGGAAGCATTCAAAGCAAAGCACCGAGCAAAAAGCCGAATGGCACCCTGGAAGGTCTGCGTCGATACCTATATAAAAAACAAGGCCCTGTATGATCCGCTATTAAAAACACCGTCTATACACAGCGGAGATATACGCGCACACGTCATCCTTTTTGCCTCCTGCCAAGATAACCAAGAAAGCATCGAATTTGGTGACAACGGCTATTTCACAACCATGGTATTGAATACATTTGCCTCCCTGCATCAGTCGGCCACATACAAAGATGCTTATGACGCCATCAAACTCACAGATCTGGGGAATTCCCAAAATGCCAACCTCTACCAATATGGTAATGCCGCTTATAACTTTTTAGGCGACCTCGTGTTGTCCATCAATGGACAGCCGGCGGACTTCAACATCGGGAAGAGCGGAAAAGAAGATGACCGGCAGATCGAGGCGTCGGAATTGATCATCCACGACGACGATCCATCCAACGGAAAGCCTACAGCTGTGCCCAAGCGGAAAGGCACAGGTGGCACCATCTGGGATCAGGCTTACAGTAAGCACCTGGGACTAAAGCAGCAAGGAAAAGATGTCTTTGTAGAGCCCAATATCAAAAGCAACTACCTTTTCAAGAACGGAGCCAAATCTGCAGATACCAACGAATACCTGCGGAGCTGGCCCAAACCCAATATCGGGAGCCCCACGGAATTTCTGTGGCACCTGGACGACGAACACAGCGAACTGTCAAAAGCGGCGGATGCGGTGCATAAAAAACTTAACGGCCAAACCGACAAAGTCATCCGGATAGGCCACATCGACACCGGCTATCGAAACCATGTGAGTAAACCGAAGTTCCTTGCCGTTGAGCTGGGCCGTAACTTCATCAAAGGGCAGCCCACCGACGATACCGAAGACAAATTCGATACCGGGTTCCCCGCTGAGCAAGACGGGCACGGGTGCGGTACACTGGCTATCCTTGCGGGTAACAGCATCAACACCGGCGATGCATACACGCCATATCGGGGCTATGTGGGTGCCATTCCTTTCGCAGAAGTTGTACCTCTACGGATCTGCGAAACGGTATACAACCTGTTTAATGCCAATGATGTAGCCGATGCCATCAGGTATGCTGTCGACTGCGGGTGCGAGGTTATTACCATGTCTATGGCCGGATATCCGACAAAAAAGGTAGCAGATGCCGTCAACTACGCCTATGACAGAGGGGTTGTACTGGTCACCGCAGCCGGCAACAATTGGTACAAGGGAATCCAGAGAGCTTCTCCCAAGTCGGTTTTATACCCCGCCCGATTTGCCCGGGTAATTGCCGCCACGGGGGCATGCCATGATCATTTCCCTTATGATAATGAGGCACCGCGGTCCAACCAGGCGAAGCTCAGGTCTCCCGGCGGCGAAGTTATGCAGGGCAATTGGGGCCCTGAAAAGGTAATGGGAACCGCACTGGCAAGCTACACACCCAATTTACCGTGGGCCACCACGGATACCCAATACCGGTTTCTCAAAAATGGAGGTGGCACTTCCTCGTCTACGCCGCAAATCGCCGCCGCCGCGGCATTATGGATTGTTTATCACCGAGAATCTCTAACCGAACATGGGTTAGAGGGCAACTACAAGAAGGTGGAAGCCGTTCGTAAGGCATTATTCAGCACCGCCTCGAAAACCTACCCGTTTTATAAGAAGTATTACGGCAATGGCATACTCCGGGCCCATCGGGCACTGGAAGCCTTCAAATTCACACCCGAGGAAATCGGCAATCTCCAGGAAACCAAAAAGGCACGGGTGTCATTTACGGGCATCCTTCCCTTCATTGGTCAGTGGTTCAGGAGCAAAAGCAATGGGGAGCCGGATGATGCCAAGGGGTTTGAAGATACCATCCTTTTCGAGATGCTTGGCACCGAATTGATCCAGCTCATCCATACCGACCCGTCCTTGATTGATTATGCTGCGCAGATCGATTTTGAAAACGGAGACGACCTGGAGTTTTTGGAAGAGCCGGAAGGCAGGCATGCATTTTTAACAAAAATTTACCAGTCACCATACGCCTCCAACTACCTCAAGCAGTTGGTTGGAGCTGAACTGAACCGGGCCTAAAAAGACGCTGATCATGGAACTTGACAAACGATATTACATCAACGTGGGCCCGGGCGGCACCTTCAAGCCCTCTGGTGATGCCCAATATGACACCACTGCAAAACATGTAGATGCCTTGATCGATAAATTGAGGGCAGACCAACAGCAACGCGTGCTGCTATATTTCCACGGTGGGCTCGTCGGGTTGAAATCGGGCATGGAGGTGGCAGAGCGTATCCATCGCTACACGGCGGGCGCCAATGTCCATCCCGTTACCTTCGTCTGGGAAACCGGTTTGTTCAACGCTATCGGCGAAAACCTGTCGGTTATCCACAAATCGAAGTTCTTCAAGAAACTGCTTATCAAAATCATCAAAATCGCTGGTAAGGAGCTTGGGGTCGACATTGATAATCTACTGGCGGGGAGCAAGGGAATCGGGCAAATGTCCGATGAAGAAATCGCCCGCGAATTGCAAAAAGATGCTCCTTTTGAAGTGACTTCCGTCGATCCGACGAAAAAATCGGCTTCGTTACGCCTGGACGACGAGACGCAGATCAGCGATGCGTATATCGACACCGTCGTCAAAAATGAGGTGGAGGCCGGTTTGAGCGAAGAGATAGCCGATGACCTGGAACTCATCCACCTTGCTGAAACAGAAAAGCCCTCCGAAGAGGCACTACTCATGAACCCCGCATATAGCGGCGGCTTGGCAACGGAAGGTGAAAAAGGAATTATCTCTCTTGCACTACTGATCAAGAGCGCCGTGCGCATTACGCTTCGCGTCATCAAACGCCACATCCGGAAACGCGACCATGGCTTCTACCCCACTGTCATCGAAGAAACACTCAGGGAAATCTACATCAACGACCTCGGTGCATGGGTATGGGGAGCCATGAAAGATAAAGCCAAACGGATGTGGGCCAACGACGACTTCAGTGGCGAGCCAGAGAAATGGCATGCGGGAAGCTATCTCCTGGACCGGCTCAACGCCTATCAAGACGAGATCGGGTCACCGCTGACAATTGATTTAATTGGGCATTCGGCCGGTTCTATCGCTATCTGCCATTTGTTCGACGCCGTCAAAGAACGCTATAGCGGGCTCCGTTTCCGAAACCTCGTATTCATGGCCCCAGCCTGCCGGTGCGAATTGTTTAACCAATCAATTCTGCAAAACCAAGAGCTTTACGACCATATCCGGGTATTCACCATGCTGGATGATTACGAGCGCAAAGATCAACTAGCTTCCAAGCTCTACCCACGGTCGCTATTGTATTTTATTTCGGGCGTATTGGAAGATGGCGAATACGATGCGCCGATATTAGGGCTTCAACGGCATATTACGGATAACGCGCCATACGATAAAATACCGCTTTTACAGTCTATAAGCCACTATTTAGAACAAGAGCGCAGAATGGTGTATGCCGTTACGGATGCGACCGCGGCCGAGGGCTTTCGCTCTGGTTCCATCAGGCATGGCGATTTTGACAACGACAAGGAAGCCACGTTGGACAGCATCATCGCCATCATCAAAAACTAACGCTATGGCAAACGATCTTGACTATGCCATTATCATCGGCATTGAACACTATCGCGGAAGCTTAAACCAATTAAGCGGCCCCCACCAAGATTCCCAACAATTCAGGGATTGGGCATTGAGCGAACGCGGTGGGGATATTCCGAAAGACAACATCAAAGAGCTTTATTCAACCGCGGATTACACCCCGATAAAAGACGACATTGATGATTGGCTGGGCAGCACATTGGAACAGCTGACGCTGGAAAACAAGCGGGGGCGCCGGCTGTACCTTTATTTTTCCGGCCATGGTATCGGCTCCTCGCAGCGCAACTCGGCACTTTTACTACCCAAATGGTCGCATTCCAACAGGCAATATGGACTTGCATCTGAAAAATACCTGGACGAGCTCGCAGCCAACGGATCATTCCGGGAGATTTATATCTTCTTAGATTGCTGCCGAAACCGCATTACCAACGTTTCGGGTTCGCCCCCTTTCTTTTCAAGCGCCAAACCGTCGTCAAATCCATGCGAATACCTGGTCTTTTACGCTACCGAATTTGACAATTTTGCATACGAGGGCGCCACTACCACCACGCTGGACAACCTATTGCCGAGAGGACTGTTTACCGAGGTGTTGCTGACCGGTTTAAATGGTGCCGCCGCCGATAAAGACGGCAGGCTACTATTGGGTAATCTGATCAACTACGTAAAACGGGTATTGCCCCAGCTGGCCCAAGCCAGAAAAAAAGCGCAGGTACCCCGAACCGAAACATCCATAGACGACCACAATAAATTACTAGCGCCGCCATTTGAGAAAAAAGTACAGATGAAGATACGGTTCAGCACTGCCGATGGAGCAGCCGCGGTACTGGAAGATACCGATTTAGAAGTTGTGCATACCGGCTTCACAGACGATGGGGAGTGGGATGTAATGCTTACGCGAGGTTTCCACGTTGTCCGGAGAGCCGATAAAGATACCGGTGTGTTCTTTTATGTAGACGGCATCAATAAAGAACTGATCATTAACGAGCTTAGTTAAGCCTTAGAAAAGCGAAGTCATGCAGAAGTACAAGTTTAATTTCTCCATCAATATTCCCAGTGATCTCGGGAAACTAACCCACCTCAAACTCTTCAACGGTTACAACAAATTGATCTGCGATCAGTATGACAATATTGATACCGAAGTAGATAAAGGCATTTACCAGCTGCGGATTGAAATCAATGAACATGTAGAAGACCGCATGTATCGCATAGCCGGAGATACCTACGACCAGATCGACACCATCGACTCCTCCTCTTCCGTCCCTATCCCCGGACTAAGCTCCACCCACGAATATTTCTCCTACCCTTCGCAAGACTGGAGCGTCAAATCAACAATTGATAGCGACAAAAACATTAAAGGAAGCTCCATCTTCTTGTTTATCCGGTACGAGGACGATTCGGTCCCCTTTGAGGAAGTGCACGGATTTGAAAAGAATTTTACAATCCTAAATTCCAAGCGCAAGCCCATATATCAGTTATCAGACACAAACACACACATAGATGCCGGGGAGGGTAGCAGTTATTTCGGGTCGGTATCTTTCAACGTGGCGGCAGAGCCCGGACAATATTACCTACTTTACCAAAGTGACCTCTTCAGCCGTGAACTACCGATTTACGTATTTGAAAATTACCAGACGCAACTCTTCATGAACTTCAATCAGGCACCCATTTTCGGAAGCGTGAAGATCATGTTGGGGCAATCAGGGTTCGATGCATTCAATTTTGAGACCATGCAATTGGACGGCCTAACCCTGAAGATGTTCAATGGCATTATGGTATTCCCTGAAGATTTAAGGTCATACGCCCTCAGTGGCCAGTGGGCAAACCCCATGCTGGGCATTATCGGCTTATATTTATACCTCCTTTCAAAAGGTGAGAAAGACGAGCTGTTTTTCGATCTGTACCTGTCTAATTTGGCACTCAAACTGGACAACGACTACAGCTCGCCCGATTTGAGGGCCCTCCGGCTGATGGGAGCAGTGTTGTTCAAAAGTCCGATTCCGGAGGAGCCGCTTCTGTACCCTACCATGGTTGCCAGGGGTATGCAGGCCTATTTGACCCAATCAATAGCGCACGAGTCTCTCATTAAGAAAGACAGTATCATTGAATCCATCCTCACCAACATGAAGGCCGATTCGATCTGGACATCATATACGCCGCTACCCATCAAAGAAACAGTGAAACGGAGAAGAAAATCGAGGGCTGCAAAGCCCAAAGGCTATACCACCAGCGGTGCCGATTTCGATATCTCTGATTTTGTCATAGAAGCTGCCCTGCCACAGGCCACCGTCGTTGACGACAACAAATGGATAACCGACAGCATATTTAACCAGCTGGCCGAAAATCCCAAACGCCGCTACAGCATTGCAGAGCTAGCCCGGCAAATGCAGGTGACTCCCCATACCATCCGGAAATCCCTCAAAATCTTAAAAAATCAGAACGTTTTGGAACGGATGGCTACCTCGCTCGATGACTCAGGCATAGACCTGACCACACCTAAGCTGGGTGAAATCCGCGGCAGACTCGATAGCATCAGGTAATCACTAGCTGCTGACCACATCCGTTTCTGCTTTCTATCTATCCAATCGTCCGGACCCCGACCCGTACAGAATACAGCATGTACTACAACCCCATGCGTTATTTCGTCGGTCTCAAAATGTATCACAAGCCGCCGTATCACTCTCGAAGAAGACCCCAAAGTACAGGTACCGTTCGAGGTGGTAGCGGAATAAACCCCGGTACGATCTACGATAAACTATTTGTACATTATCTTGGATGTTACTGAAAAAAACAGCATATTGAGGTCGCCTAGTACATATTAAAAAGGGGGTTATTTTGGTTATAGCTGTTGTCAAAGAAAGCAAGATACTCGAGCGCCGGGTGGCCCTCACCCCCGATGCGGCCAAAGTATTGGTAAAGGCCGGTTTCACCTGCCTCTTGGAGGCGGGTGCCGGGGTGGCTTCGGGATTCGATGATAGTAATTACGAAGCCGTTGGCGTGACGGTTTCACCTGACAAGGATGAGCTCTTGCATCGGGCCGATGCGCTGCTCAAGGTGAACGCACCCACGGATACGGAATTGGAAATGCTCCAAGATGGCGCCGTAACACTCTCTTTCCTCTATGCACATACCGTACCCGAGTTGCTACGTACTTATGCCAAAAAGCGGGTTTCGGCTTTCGCCATGGATGCTATCCCCCGGATATCGCACGCCCAAAAAATGGACGCCCTGAGTTCGCAGACCAACCTGGCGGGTTATAAGGCCGTGCTCTTGGGCGCCAACTCACTCGGAAAAATATTTCCATTGCTGATGACGGCCGCAGGGACCATCCGGCCGGCCAGGGTACTGGTATTCGGTGCCGGCGTGGCGGGGTTGCAGGCCGTTGCCACCGCCAGGCGGCTGGGAGCGGTGGTGGAAGTCACAGACGTACGGCCGGAGACCAAAGAGCAGGTGGAGTCGCTGGGCGGGAGGTTCCTGCAGGTAGCCGGCGGCGGCGTGGAGACCACCGGCGGCTATGCCAGCGAGGTGTCTGCCGAGTACCTTCAAAAGCAGAAAGACCTAGTAGCCAAGCATGTGGCCGAGGCCGACCTGATCATTACCACTGCATTGGTGATCGGCAAAAAGGCACCGTTGCTCATCACACAGGAGATGGTAAAAACGATGAAACGCGGTGCCGTCATCGTTGATATGGCCGTTGAATCGGGCGGCAACTGTGAATTGAGCGAACCCGGCGAGACCGTGGTCAAACACGGCGTAACCATCATCGGCGAGACCAACCTCCCTGCATTGCTGGCTGTCAACGCAAGCGAACTCTATGCCCGCAACATCAGTACGTTACTGCTCCACCTGACCGATAACGGCCATTTTAAGTGGGAGCTGGACGAAGAGATCACCAAAGGTGCACTGATTATGCACAACGGCAAGCTGGTACATGCATTCACCAAAGAATTATTAAATACCGAAATATGACGACGGACACCTTACTTATCTTATTATACATTTTCGTGTTGGCAGGTTTCGTAGGCTTTGAACTTATCTCCAAGGTACCCCCTACCCTGCACACCCCATTGCTTTCGGCTACCAACGCCATCGCGGGCATCACCATTGTGGGTGCCTTGCTGGCCTCGGGCACCCTGGGCTGGTCTATCAGCAAGCTCCTTGGCATTGCCGCCCTGTTCCTCGCCACCCTCAACGTAGTAAGCGGCTATGTAGTTACCGATCGGATGCTTCGGATGTTTAAACGGAAGAAATGATATGGATATCCCTTTGCTTATACATCTAGCCTATCTCATCGCGGCCATCTTGTTCATCGTTGGCATTAAACTGCTGGGCCGGCCCAGCACCGCACGGCGGGGCAACACCCTTTCCGCTGCGGCTATGTTCATCGCCATTGTTGCAACGCTGCTCAACCAGCAGGTGCTGAGCTACACCGAGATTGCCGTCACCGTGCTTGTTGCATCCACCATCGGTATTTACGCTGCACGTAAGGTAGCCATGACGGCCATGCCCGAGATGATCGCTCTGCTCAACGGTTTCGGGGGTCTGGCTTCCGCACTGGTATCCACGTCGGAGTATTGGCGTATGACGCAGGAGGGCGATTTCGAGGCCATCCATTCTGCGGTGGGCATCAGCATGGCACTGAGTATCGTAATCGGGGCTGTTACCTTTTCGGGGTCTATGGTTGCATTCGGCAAACTAAGGGGCCTCGTTAGCGGCAAGTCGGTTACCTTCCGCGGCCAGCAAGTGTTGAATGCCTTGTTATTATGCGTGGCCATCGCTTGCTCTGTGATGCTGGTGGTGCATCCCGAGACCCACACTTGGGTGCTCAGCCTGCTTGGGGTGGCATTGGTATTGGGCATATTGGCTGTAATACCCATCGGCGGGGCTGATATGCCTGTCGTCATCGCTCTGCTCAATTCGTACACCGGCATTGCCGCGGCCGCTACCGGGTTCGTGCTGAACAACCACATGCTCATCATCACGGGTGCGTTGGTGGGTGCAGCGGGGCTCATTCTCACCCAGATTATGTGCAAAGCCATGAACCGGTCGCTTATCAGTGTGGTGTTGGGTGGTTTCGGGCAAACCACCTCGTCGGCCGAAGCCGAGGCCAATGATATCGTGGTGAAGGAAATCGGCACGGAAGAAAGTGCCATGCTGTTCGACTCTGTTTCTTCGGTAATCATCGTACCAGGGTATGGCATGGCGGTTGCCCAGGCACAACATGCGGTGCGCGAACTCGCCGAGCTGCTCGAAGAGCGGGGCGTTTCCGTCAGATTCGCCATCCATCCCGTAGCGGGGCGTATGCCCGGCCACATGAACGTGCTGCTGGCCGAAGCCAACATCCCGTACGATAAACTGGTGGAGATGGAACGAATCAACGACGAGTTTGCCTCCACAGACATTGCCCTGGTCATCGGAGCAAATGATGTGGTAAACCCTGCCGCCAAGACAAACCCCAACAGCCCTATTTTCGGGATGCCCGTGCTCCACGTAGAAAATGCGCAGACGGTCATCGTTTGTAAACGCGGGATGAGTGCCGGTTATGCCGGTATTGAAAACGAGCTATTCGGCTACCCGAACTGCTTGATGCTGTTCGGTGATGCTAAAGCAACTATCACAGAAGTGGTTAACGAGCTCGCCGACCACCACCAAAGGTAGTCCATAATATTTGCAAACACCTGGATATAAATATATTGGATATTAAGTCTATTGTAAATTACATGTAGTTAGCATCGAACTACATGTAGTTAGCATCAAACTACATGTAGTTTACCTCAAACAACATGTAGTTTATCCGAATTTACTTGTTTTCTGTTTTTGGCAACATGTATAATAGATCGGCCTACATGTCATCCGATACAGCATCCTTGTAGTTGTCAGAAAAAGCGATGTCATTTGAGCTGGAATACATGTCATTCAATACTATTTACATCGCTTATTAGAAAAACTACATGTATTGTTACTTCGTCTCCTTGTTGTTCTGTCGATTTTTCATGTTTTCTTCTCCAACTTGTACCGCTTCGGTTTTAGCATACCACACCATCAAGTCCAACGCATGTCCATCTTTGTAGGTATTAAAGTCCCTTTCGGTCAAACGCAGAATTTGAGTACCAACAGAAAAAACTCCAAAAAAGAAATCAAAAAAGGGTACCCAAGGATAAACTCCCTTAGGCACCCTGGCGCCGCACTTACGGCATTGTTCTAATAGGTTTATGTCAACCCGCCTCCGATGCGTTCCAGCATCGCTTTGGTCTTAGCTATTCCGTCATTTGCCGTAAGGCTATGCCCCTCATACTCGATGCCCACATAACCACTAAACCCTGCGTCTTTTACCATACTGAGAATACGACCATAGTCAATGCTCGACTCGTTGCCGTCAGCATCGAAATCATACGTTTTCGCACTTATTCCCTTGGCAAAAGGCAGCAACTCCGCCGTACCTTGGTAGCGGTCATACTCTTCCAAGCACTCCGTTGCCAGGTACGCCTCGATGGTCTGCTCCGCCGGCTCGGTACGCTTGATGCAGAAATTACCGATATCCGGCAGTGTACCGCAATTGGGAAGCGCCACGGCCTCCATCACGCCGCTTAGCCACTTGCCGTTTGACGAGTAGCCACCGTGGTTTTCTACAATAACCGAGATACCGTAGTCACCGGCAAATGTCGCAAGTGCGGTGAGGCTTTCGGCGGCGCACCGCGCCACCTCTTCGGCAGTACCCTCCCCAGCTGCGTTTACCCGGATGGCATGGCAACCCAGGAATTGGGCTGCTTCCACCCATTTGTAATGGTTTTCCACAGCAACCTTTCGCTTGGCTTCGTCGGCATCGCCCAGGTCTCCTTCCAAGTCGCACATGATCAGTACGCTGGTGATGCCATTGTCATCGCACCGGCCTTTCAAGTCGCCTAGATAGGTCCGGTCGGTAGCCTTGTCTTTAAAAAATTGGTTGACATACTCGACGGCGTCTACCCCGAAATTTTCCTTCGCATAAAGCGGGAAGTCCAAATGGTCGAGCTGGCCGCCGAAGAGTGCCCGGTTCAACGACCATTCGGCAAGCGATATCTTAAAGAACAGGTCGCCACCGGTGGTTACTCCCGCCCTTTCCTCCGTTTGCCGGCCATTACATGATAGCATGGGCGACAGGATGGGGTAGGCGGCCGCCGCCGCCATACCCATACCCAACTGCTTTACGAATTTTCTTCTGCTGTTCATTGTTGCAGATTTAATGATCCTAGTTTTGTACCAACGCCCCCCCACTCCGGTCGATCTGCTCTTGCGGGATGGGGAAGTAGTTGTTCTTTTCCGTGAATTGGAGCCCCCGATAGGAGCTGATGAGGCTGCCCTCAAAGTTAGAATAACGTTCCAACACTTCCTTAGCTATACCCCAGCGCACCAGGTCGAAGAACCGGTGACCTTCAAGGGCCAGCTCCAACCGGCGCTCAAAGCGGATGGCATTCAGCGCGTATGCTTTGTCGGGGAACGCTGGGTAGGGCTGCACATTGTAGGCGGCTACGGGGGTACCCCCTACCGATTTAGGCGGCAGCTTAGCTGCCCTGGCACGCACGTTATTCACCCGCGCCAGCGCGTATGCCAGATCGCCCGTTTCCGCTGCACACTCCGCGGCCATCAGGTACACATCGGCCAAACGGATGATATTTACGTTCAACGACGTAACGTAGTTGGTACCGCCCGATTGTGTGTTACCCGGGAAATCCGCTTGGTCAATCATATGTTTATAACCTACAAAGGGCCCTCCAAACGCGGGGTCGCGCAGCCACGGGTCACCCGGCATAATGCCCCAATCGTGGTACGGAACCCCTCTGCGCCCAACGGTGTAGTCGACCCGCGGATCGATAGCCAGCGTATTATCTACCGTATAATCATCCTTGGCATCACCTGTAAGGCCAAAGTCAGACGTATAGGGGTTGGTCTGGAAGGAGCCGTCGAGCATGGGCAGCCCCTGGGCTGTTACCCTGAACGAGTTGACCAGGTCAAAGCTGGGGTTGAAAAACCCGCAGCAGTTTGCCGGGGCCGAACCGTACAATCCGCCGAGCATGTCGCCCACATTCGCATTGTCGCCACCGCCATCGGGGTTGATGGCGTGTTGCGCCGCAAAAATAGACTCCGGTCCGTTCTCCGTATTCACATCAAAGTTATCCAAGAACGGGAGTCCTTCCAAATCCGGCCGCGCAGCGATCACCTCTTTAAAGAGTGTCAGGGCCTCGGCGTACTTCTGTTGGTAAAGGTACACCTTACCGAGGTACGATTTTGCTGCAATCTGGTTTACCCGGCCCGCGTCGCCCAGGGGTGGGTTTCCATCGGACGAGAGGTTTTGTACCGCGAATTGGAAATCGGCTTCTATCATCGGTAACACATCTATATTGTTGGGTACCTGTGCCGCATCGGTGGTAGACACCGTCTCGTCGATGTAGGGAATGTTCTTAAACACCCGCCACAGGAAGAAATAGTAATGCCCCCGGAGCATCTTAGCCTCGGCTTCGATCTCCTTGGCCCGCTGTTCCGAAAATTTATCGTTGGCAGTTTCCTGCACCACCTTGAGCTGCCGGAGCGTGGTATTGCAACGGGTCACACCTTCGTAATAATTGTTCCACATGGTAGACAAATGTTCATTTACGCTGATGGCCGTGTGCATCTCGATATCGAACATTACCGCCTGGTCAGCCAGTTCACTGCCTTTATGTGCGTTATCGGCTGCCACCTCGCCAAAGAGCCACTGGCTGGGAGCTGCGGCATAGTTTCCCCATGTACCATTGCGGTTGCCGTTCATCAAGCCATAGGCCCCGGTAAGCAGCCACTCAACCGCCTTGGTATTCTGCACCTGCTCATCAGCCAATTGACCCTGCGGGCTCCGTTCCAAGAAACTGTCGCTACAGGCTCCCACAGCCAACAGTACAATCAATGCGGATATTTTATAGTATAATTTCATCTCTTTATTATTTAATGGTTTGAAATATGCTAATACCGTTTGCTAAAAAGTAACGCTTAACCCCAACAGGTACTGCCGCGGCACGGGGTAAACCCCCATATCCACGCCCGGTGCTGAGAAATCAGACGAGTATTGGCTCACTTCGGGGTCCATACCGCTGTAACCGGTAATGGTGAAGAGGTTGGTTACACTGCCGTATACACGAAGGTTGGATACTTTACCGGCAAACATCCGTTGCGTGGGCAGCGTGTAGCCTACCTGTAGGTTGCGCATACGGAAAAAGCTGCCATCCTGCACGTAGTAGCTGGACGATTGGTACTCGATGGTCGGCGCATTGGCATTTGCCGACGGCATCATGCTGGTGGGGTTACTTGGGCTCCATGCGTCGAGCACACGCGTACTCACGGCACCGGGGAATGCATAAAAGTCGGTATACTGCCGCGTGAGGTCGAACAGGTCATTGCCCTGCGAACCATTGAAAAACATACTGATATCAAACCGCTTGTAGGCGGCATTCAGGCTCAGCGAATAGATGAAATCGGGATGCGGATTACCGATTACCGTGCGGTCGGCACCATCAATTATGCCGTCTGGCGCGCCATCCGGGCCGGACACATCGGCAAACTTAAAGCCTCCTACCCGGGCACCGTCGTACGACGGGCTATTGGCGATATCGGCTTCATTCTGGTAGATACCGGCTACCTGATAACCATAGAAAGAACCAAAGGGGGCCCCCGCCTTTAAGATGGAAGTGGTTACCCCACGCAGCGTCAGATAGGGCTGCTCCGTAACCGATGGTGCCAGTTGGATGATATCATTGGTATACTTGGAGAAGAAAGCCCCCACATCAAACTGGAATGCGCCTTCTTCAGTGCCGGCCGTATAATGGTAGTTCAACGCCACCTCGAAACCGGTATTCTGCATATCACCGGAATTGATGAACGGCGATGAGCCTGTACCTACGGCTGCGGCAGGCTGCGGGACAGGATACAGCACGCCTTCGGTACGCCGATCGAACCAGTCGATCGCCCCGTCGATGCGATTATTAAACAGCGTGAAGTCGAGGCCTACGTTTACCGATTTGGCTTCCTCCCACTTTACGCCCTGGTTGTCGTAGTTGCTGGTCCACAACCCGCTGGCTAGTTCATTGCCACCGGTGATGGGGTAGAACGAATAGTTGATTGCAGAGGCATACCTTCTCACAAACTGGAAGGTGGGGATACGCTGGTTGCCGGTAACACCGTAGCCGGCTCTGAACTTCAGATCGTCCAACCAGGTAACGGTATTCATGAAATCTTCATTAGATACCCGCCAGGCTACACTGGCGGCCGGGAAGGTGCCGAAGCGGTTTTCCGGCCCGAAGTTAGACGACCCATCTCGGCGTACCGTAGCCGACAATAGGTACCGGTCGTCAAACGAGTAGTCAACCCGCCCGAAAACGGAGAAAAGTGACCCTTCCGACCCCTGGCTGCCAGCACTGGTGTTTGCCGCCGTGTTGAGGTAGTAATAATTCATGTCGCCGGCAACAAAAAATTCGTTACCGTTGCCGTTCAGCTGGTGCCATTTCGATTCCACCGCTTCCGTGCCCAACAGCACGGTAAGGTCGTGCACATTGCTGAAGGTATTCTTATAGGTAGCCGTGTTAGACCACGTCCATTCGGAGTTGTACCCTTGGTACTCACCCAGCGTGTTGTTCGTAAAACTACCTTCGGAACGCTCCGGATTTGGATAGCCGATGGAAACACCATGGTAGTTTTCATAACGCAGGCCGAACGTGGTCCGGAAATTAAGCCCTTTCACCAATTCGATATCGGCAAAGGTGCTTCCGAAAAACTGGCCGCTCTTGCCGACGTTGTCTTTGGAACGGTACAACACCGAAAGGGGGTTATCAGCATTCCCCATTTTGTTGCCGCGGGTACCTGCGAAATTACCCATGATATCGTATACCGGGATGATGGTCTGTATCCGATAGGCCCACCCAATGGGCGATGCCTCCCCTTGGTAAGACCCCGAGGTGTTTTCGTTTACGCCAAACCCATTTCCACTGGTATATGAATATTGCATATTCTCACCCAGTGTAACCCGATCATCAAAAAACTTGAACTGGGTGTTACTACGGATGGTAAACCGCTCAAAACCGGTGTACTTGTACGTACCTTCCTGTTTAAAGGCTCCGCCGCTTATCGCATAGGTCGCTTTTTCACTACCCCCCATAATACTTAGCTGATAATTTTGCATAGGAGCATCGCGGGTGATGACATCAAACCAATTGGTACCCGCTTGGTTGGCTTTGGTGATTTGGTAAAACTGAGCAGCGTCCATACTGTAATTGTATTTAGCTGGATCGGCATCCGCAGCGGTGACGTCATGTCCGGTGGCCGACCCTGCCAGGAGGTACTCCGGCAGCGTGGGATGGTCGGGATCCGATCCGTAGTTTGTGCCGGTGGTCTCACTGGTTCCCGGGGTTTGGCCGGCATTCCTAAAGCGCTCGTAAACGTACTCTCCAAACTGCATGGGGTTCAAAAATTCGGGGAAACGGCTCCGGTTGGGCTGCTGCGTGCCATAATAGGTATCGAACGTGATTCTGGGTGTACCCTGCACCCCTTTCCGTGTACTGATGATCACGACACCGTTGTTGGCGCGGGCACCGTAGATGGAAGCTGCCGACGCGTCTTTCAGCACCTGCATGCTTTCAATGTCGCTGGCATTCAGCCAGCCCAGCTTACCTTCGTAGGGCATGCCATCGATGATGTACAGCGGATCGTTGTTATTAATGGTGCTGAATCCCCTGATGCGTATCTGTGGCGTGGCGCCCGGCGCGCCGGTATTGATAACCTGCACCCCGGTAGCCTTTCCCTGCAGGGCCTCGATGGGGCTGGCTGCCGGCTGCTGCTTCAGGTCTTTCACATCCACTACTGCCACCGAACCCGTTACGTCCTTCCTGAGCTGTGTACCGTAGCCCACCACCACCACTTCATCCAAGGTGCTGAGCGATACTTTCAGGGCGATGTCGTAAATACGGCGGTTAGCATCCACCACAAATTCCTGGGCAGCGAAACCGATGTAGCTCACTTCCACGGTTTCATTCGGCGTCGCAGCCAGCGAAAACTGGCCGTTGTCGTCGGTACTGGTACCGCGGGTAGTTCCTTTTACCTTGACAGCCGCACCCAATATAGGCATGCCGCTACTGGCATCGGTAACCTTACCCGTGATGGTAATTTCTTGAAAAACACTGAAAAGCAGTATTTTATCGTGTTCCACACGGTAATCAATGCCAATAGGCTTAAAGACGGCATGGAGTACGGTGGACAGGTCGCCCTCAAGTGATGCGACCTTGATTTTTCGGTCGGTCTTGATAGCCGATGAACTGTAGATAAACTGGGCACCAGATTGCACTGCAAGCGTCGTGATCAGCTCTTTGATCGTGGTGCGTTTGCCTGATAGCGCTATCTGCTTATCAAGCGCGCCCTGGGCATCTACCTCAGTTGCGTGACTTGTAAATACGACTATTGAAGTGATTAGGGCGTATAAAAAGGTTAGCCTCATCGCAGTTTTGGTTAACGCAATAATTCGATCTTTTTTCATACTTTTGAAAAGTTTATAGTTCGTCAAACGTTTTTATTGGACTGTAAATTCACCGCGAACATTCGTGTTCGGGGCTATCACCGGCAATACCCCCATATTGCCGGTTTTTTGTGGTTATGTTTTTGATTTTTTCATATTTGTTTATTATGGTTCAACTTCATTGGTAGTAGCGCCGGGCAACGTTTGCGTTGTTCCCAAAAATGGCTACGTCGGGGCCTTGTGTGTGTAAACGGTGTGTTTTGCGTGTTTGGTCATAACATAGTCGGGTTCAATTGTGGTCAGTATGGTTTGCGTTTCAGGAAAATCGTGGTGCCTGCCACCTCATACCGCGTGTCGGTAACCGTGCAGATGATATCCAGCTGTTTGAATAGTCCGATGCCACTGATGTCGCCCGTGAAGGTAGTGTGTGACAAATCGCTATCGGCCACAACATCCAGGGCGTACAACTCGCTCAAGGTTTCAGCCAACGAAGTTATCGGGATGTCCTGGTAGGTTTCGTGGCGGACTGCATCCACATGTTCCCTTACCGGCAGCGGGTTCTCCGTAACCGTCTCTTCCAGCTTCTTTGCTGACAATACGGCCCGCTGGTTGGTGGTAAGCGAAGCTTTTTTTGGCGTGGACAGGATGCGTTGCACCACATTACGTTGTCCTACATTGTAAAAAACATCTACCTTTCCCGAATACACGATGACTTCGCCCTTAGCGTTGCCTCTAGGTGCTTTGATCTTGAATTTTGTACCTAACACCTTTGTGATCATGCCTTCATGGAACACCCAGAACGACCGCTCCTTGTTTGGTGCCACCGAAAAAAACGCATCCCCTACCAGTCGGACCTCCCGGCAGTGCCCGCTGAACTGCTTCGGGTAATGGAGCTCAGCCCCGGGGTACAGCTCGACCAGCGACTCATCCGCAAGGATAATATTCATGCGGCGGTCGGTATCGTTCTTCGCCACGACGATGTTGCTATCCAACGTACCGTTGGCGGTAAACGACGGCACAATCGGATATAGGTACACACGAAGGTAAGCGATGGCACCGACAGCCACGAACAAGGCAACGGATGCGGCTACCAACAGACGGCGGAAGCGCCTCGACCCCGCTAATGGTCGGCGGGCCGAATGCGGAGCTACACCATCGGTGATTCGCCCGTGTATTTTCTGCCACATAGCATCTTCCAAAGCCGCTAAATTCGATACACTGATTTCGTGTTTATCGTCGGCCTCCAGCATGTGGTACCAGTGGTCTACCAGCCGTTCTTCCGCTGGTGTGCACCGGCCATCGAGGTAACGTTGCAGTAATTGATGAAAACTTTCCCTACCCATATTCCACAGGTGCTTATTAACCCGTTCAATAGTATAGTCTACCGAACCGGTTCAATCCCTAAAAAGTTTTTCAGAAAAATAGGAAGAAGAGAGAAACGGACACAAGAAAATCTTTCAGCACGAGCCTCAACATTTTGAGCGACTGCGTAATATGGTATTCAACTGCCTTTTCCGACAGGTTGAGTTCATTCGCTATTTCTTTGACGGAATAATGCTCAGAGCGGCTCAAGGTATAAACGGTCTTGGTTTTGGGAGGCATCATGGCCACACCCTTCTCAATGGCTTCGTTGAGCTCTTTGATGTGCATCGATACTTCCACCGGATTATGCCGCTCCTGGTCGTCTTCGCGTAAATGAAACGCATAGGCTTCTTCGTGCATCTGCGCCCTCAGGTAAGTGATAAACTGAAAGCGCACCGCCGAATAGAGGTATGCGCCAATGTGCTGGATGTTGGCTGTTTTCCGTTTTTCCCACAACGATACGAAAACACTCTGGGTAATGTCTTCCGCCAATTTCGCGTCGCACGACCGGCGCACGACCTGCATATAGCAGCGCTGCCAATAGCGTCTATACAACTTTTCGAAGGCCACCTGGTCGTCCTTCTTTATACGCTCAAGTAATTCCGTGTCTTTATCGAGTATAGATTCGTTCAACAAGGCTCTTTCTGTTAATTGGCTGAGACAAACGTAATGATTCGATTACATTTATACAAATATTTGCTGAATATTTACCTCCATACATTTCCTATCTTTGACGGATGAAAGTGTTTGACGATCATATGATCCCTCAAAAAACATTGCGGCTACTCATTGCGCTTGCCGCCGGCACCTTATTCCTATGCTGCACGGGCAGCGGCCGCGGAGGCGGCAATACGTCGCTTCGGACCGGGCAGCCCATACCTTCAGAAAGCGGCACTTTTTATCTCGACACACTGTATTCGGGGTTGGACAACCCGTGGGGCATGGCATGGCTGCAAGATGGCCGGATGCTGGTAACCGAGCGGAAAGGCGAAATACTGATTTTTGAAGACGACCGGTACAGCGGCGAGAAACTAAAGGGTTTCCCACAAACCTACGAGCGCGGCCAGGGTGGTCTGCTAGACATCCAGCCCCACCCGCACTATGCGGAAAACGGATGGATTTATGCAACCTACGCCAAGCCGGGGGCGGGGGGCGGTAGCACCACGTTAATACGGTTCCGCCTGTCCGGCAATGACATCACCGATCTGAAAACCTTGTACGAAACGACTCCCCTGTCCACCGCTGGCGTACATTTCGGTAGCCGCATTATTTTTGACAACGACGGCTACCTCTACTTCAGCACAGGCGAACGCGGCGCTAAAGAACATGCACAGAACCTGGCAAATGACATGGGCAAAATACACCGGCTGCACGACGACGGGCGCATACCGGCCGACAACCCCTTTGTAGATACGCCACTTGCAAAGCCCAGCATTTGGTCTTATGGCCACCGCAATGTGCAGGGCATGGCCTATGATAGCACTCACAACGTGATCTATGCCACCGAGCACGGCCCGCGGGGGGGCGACGAGCTGAACATCATCGAAAAGGGGAAAAACTACGGCTGGCCGGTGATTACATACGGCATCGATTATAGTGGAGCCATCATCTCGGTACTCACCGAAAAAGAAGGCATGGAGCAGCCAATCCATTATTGGACCCCTTCTTTAGCTACCTGCGGACTGCTTTTCTATACAGGCGATAAGTTTGCCGGATGGCAGGGCAATCTGTTTGCCGGTGCGCTGGCACTGACCCATGTAGCGCGCATAGAGCTGAGAAACGGCAACTATGCCCATGAGGAAAAATTGCTGCAGGGCATCGGCCGCGTAAGGCATATTGCACAAAGCGCCGACGGCTATATTTACGTGCTCACCGAAGGCCCCGGAATGCTCCTCAAACTAATTCCGGCGGAATAAGTCGCATAGCGTTCTGCGATTGTCAAAAACTGCGTATCTTTGCTATCATGAACGTCGACAAATTGCTTAGCCGGGCCCTGGATTTTGAGTTTCTCTCTATCGACGAAGGTGTCTACCTGTATCACCATGCACCTGTTGCGGATTTGACCTACGTAGCTAACGCACTGCGAAAGATCCAAGTGCCCCACGGCAAGGTGACCTGGCAGATAGACCGGAATGTAAACACCACCAATGTGTGCATTGCCAACTGCAAATTCTGCAATTTTTTCCGCCGGCCGGGCCACGAGGAAAGCTATATCACCGATATTGACACCTACAAACGTAAAATCGAAGAGACTTTCCGCTACGGGGGCGACCAACTGCTGCTACAGGGCGGTCACCATCCAGAGCTGGGACTGGCATTCTATACCAACTTGTTCCGCGAGCTGAAAACACTATACCCCCAGTTGAAACTGCACGCCCTCGGCCCTCCCGAAGTGGCCCATGTCTCGAAACTGGAAGGGATGCGCCACATCGACGTGCTGCGTGCACTTAAGGAAGCAGGCCTCGACTCATTGCCGGGTGCTGGTGCAGAGATTCTGAACGACCGCGTAAGACGGCTCATTTCCAAAGGGAAATGCGGCGGTAAGGAATGGTTGGACATCATGCGGGCAGCACACCAAGTAAACCTGCCCACGTCGGCAACCATGATGTTTGGCCACATCGAAACGATAGAAGAGCGTTTCGAACACTTGGTATGGATACGGGAAGTACAGGCCGAACGGCCGGAGGGTGCTTACGGTTTCACCGCCTTTATCCCCTGGCCATTCCAAGACGATGGCACATTACTCAAACGCCTACGCGGGATCACCAACAACGTAACGGGCGAGGAATACATCCGGATGATTGCATTAAGCCGGATTATGCTACCGAACATCAAAAATATACAAGCCTCATGGCTTACCGTAGGCAAGCGCGTAGCGCAGCTGTGCCTGCATGCCGGGGCCAACGACTTCGGGTCGATCATGATCGAGGAGAATGTGGTTTCTGCTGCGGGGGCACCTCACCGGTTTACGTCTAAATCGATACAGGATGCCATCCGCGAGGCTGGATTTGAACCACAGCTCCGCACACAGAAATATGAATTCCGCGAAATACCGCAGGCGATAGAAGAACAGGTCATTGATTATTAGATGAAAGCGGCAGACGAACAGCTGGGTCGGCAAATCGAAGCACTTATCTATGCTTCTGAACTAGGTATCGGCATCGCGGAAATCCAACAGGTCCTCTCTGTGGTGTACGATACGGAAATCTCCGAGCAGGCTATCGTATCGGCCCTCGAAACAATCAAAGACCGCTATTTGGCGGACGACCGCATATTCGAATTGCGACTCATCAACAACGCCTACCAGTTTCTTACCAAGCCGTCGTACTACGACACCATCAACCAACTGCAAGCCCACCGATCAAAAAAGAAGCTCAGCCCGGCGGCATTGGAAACCCTGGCGATCATCGCCTACCGTCAACCCATCACAAAGCTGGAAATCGAACAGATCCGTGGGGTCAACTGCGATTACTCGGTACACCGCCTGCTCGAAAAGGAACTCATTAAAATCGCGGGGAAGGCCGACACGCTGGGTAAACCTATTTTGTACGCCACAAGCGATCTGTTTATGGATCATTTCGGGATTGCCTCAACAGCCGATTTGCCGAAAATGAAGGATATCGTACAAGAAGAAAATACGATAGGGGAAACGAGCGAATAGCACATAGATTTATTTTTTTAAAAAATATGCTTTGAATTAAAAACTTCCTATTTTTATCCTATAAAATAACACAGTATCTTTTAACATGATTATGGAAACGCCAATGATGGATGACATGGATTTAGCGATGTTGGAGGACGACATGCTGATCATGCTGAACACGGGTCCCGATGATGAGGATTCGGAAGATCTTTTCGATGATGAGGATGATTTCGAATTGGATGAGTTTGACTCGTTGGATGAGTTTGATGATTTCGACGATGATGATTATTGATTAAGAACCCCTCGTATTTGAAGAGACCCCTTACCTGCTACAGCGTATAGTTAAACTAGCTGAACAAGGCAACTGTATAATGATGCCCGCTTCATACCGATTGGCTTGAGCCACGGGGATGAAGCGGGATTTTTAACTGATTAACAACATTATACAGATGCCCTTTTGTGCAGCATCTCGTAAAGATCGATGACTTTTTTCTGGAGTTTGATAACCTCCGCTTCGCGTTCCTGTAGTTTTTCCCGCAGCTCTTCCACCTCGGTGGTGTGTTGCTTCTCCTCTTCCGAGTCTGTGGTGGCCAGCAGCTGAACGATAGTCATATCAAAAAGCCGCGATATCTGCGCCAGCCGCGAAAGATTGACATCTGTAATACCGGTCTCGATTTTCGAAAATGCCGGGATAGATATTTCCAGCCGTTTGGCAACGTCTTCCTGACTCCATCCTCTCTGATGCCTCAAAAGCCTTATTTTTTTTCCTAATGTGTTCATTGGTAAGATGATATAAAGAAAAACGTGGTACTTAATGGCAATTAATACTACGATATACCTCTATGGGAGCCGAATATAGTTAAATTTCTCATCTGTATAAAAACTTATCAGCAAAATGAACAAGATTTATGCCACCATAGTTGCCCGAGCTCATAAATAACAGGTTTTTTCCTTCGGGCGACATGTCATCCAGGTATTGCGTCATCCGGTCTACCCCATCTAAATAAACGAGATTGGGCTGATTAAAGGCCCGCCTCAGCGTGGCCTCAGAGATGGCCTCGGCGTTTCGCTGCTTCAGTGCCTCTTGGTTGATGAATACCGCCGGGTACTCGGCCTCTTGCATGGTATCCCGGTACTCGTTGAGGTAGGCACTATCCAGGCTACTGTAGGTATGCAACTCGATGATTGCTACCAATGCCTCATCCGGGAACTGCTCTTTAATCGCGTGTATACTGGCCCTCAGTTTGGCGGGGGTATGTGCGAAATCCTGGTAAACTACGCTGTCGTTATCGCTGGCCACATATTCCAGCCGGCGCGTAGCCCCTTTGAACTGCCTGATAGCGGCAAAAAACTCATCACGCTCGACACCAAGCCATTCACATACGGTGAATGCCCCTGCTATATTGGAAAGGTTGTGCTTGCCGAAAACCTGCAACGGTACTTCACCGATATGCGTATGCATGTACGTGATACCCTTGTTTATGGTGTACTCCGGCGTACGGTAGCCGTGCTTGTTTATCTTAGACTTGTCTTCCAGCACCAGTTCCTGCAGCGTTTTGTCTTCCTTATTATAAACCAGGGTGCCTTTAGGCTCAATACTTTTTATGAACAGCCGGAATTGATTCACATAGTTTTCAAATGTGGGGAACACATTGACATGGTCCCATGCTACGCCGCTGATGAGTGCGATATGCGGTTTATAGAGGTGGAACTTAGGGCGCCGGTCGATGGCCGAAGCGAGGTACTCATCACCTTCGATAATCATCAATGGGGCGTCTTTGGTCAACTTCACCATGTGCTCGAAATCGTCGAGCTTGGCCCCTACCAGGAAATCGAAATCGCGCCCGATCGATTTGAGCACGTGCATGACCATGCTCGTGATGGTGGTTTTCCCGTGGCTGCCGCCAATCACCACCCTCGTCTTCTCGGCCGCCTGCTCGTAGATAAACTCGGGATAAGAGACTATACGGATACCCATCTCCTGAGCTTTCAGCAGTTCGGGGTTATCTTCTTTTGCGTGCATCCCCAACACCACAGCGTCGATATCCTCGGTGATGCGAGCAGGATCCCAACCGAGCTCCGGCAGTAGTCCCTCTTGCTCGAGGTTGGTGCGCGACGGCTCATAGATGTGGTCGTCTGACCCACTAACGAGGAAGCCCTTTTTGGCTAGCGCAATCGCGAGGTTGTGCATGATGCTGCCGCCAATAGCTATGAAATGTACCCGCATACGTTATTATCTTTTTAAAAACCGTGCTGCAACCCAGCTGTCCAACGCCTCATGGCTTACATAGGCGAGTCCAAGGCTCTCCCCTGCTTCCTTCAACATCGTGAGATCATGCCCCTCGTAGAAGCCGCTCATGTATAACACCCCATCCGTTCGCAACGATTGGGCGTACTGCCCGATTTGTTCCAGCAGGATGTTGCGGTTGATATTTGCTAGGACAATATCGAACCGCTTGCCCTGTATCAGCTCAGCGGATCCGCAGGCGGTGATGATGTGGGCCGCATCATTCCTTATTTTATTCTCTTCCACACTGTCCACACATACCGGGTCGTTATCAATCGCCAATATCTGCTCTGCACCCAGCTTGGCTGCCAATATGGCCAATATGCCGGTACCGCACCCCATATCCAACACCGTTTTCCCGTCAAATGTTTCAGTCAACATCTGGCGCATCATCAGTGAAGTGGTTTGATGGTGGCCGGTGCCAAAGGCCATCTTCGGGTCGATGACGATCTCATAGGGGTACTGGGGTGCCGCAGGATGAAATGTAGCCCTTACATAGCACTGGTCGGCTATCACGATGGGCTCGAAATTCTGCTCCCAAACGCTATTCCAGTTTTGGGGCAGGATTTCGTTGACCTCATAGTCGACCTCAAAACCGGAGGGCTGATGGATCAGCAGCGACTCCAACGCAGAGAGGTCGAGCTGCTCCGATGCGATGTAGGCAGCAAAACCACCTTCGCGGGCTTCGAAGGTATCGAAACCGAGGTCACCAAGGTCGCCGATCAGGATATCCTGATGCCAATCCTCACCGCCTCTGCAGGAAAAAACAACTTCGCTGTACCTCATCGCCCGTTTATGTTAACGATTGAACACTTTGGCGATGTCGATGAAATCCCTTGATTTCAACGACGCACCACCGATGAGGCCGCCATCGATATCTGGCTGCGCGAACAGCTCGGGCGCATTCTTGGGGTTGCAGCTGCCACCGTATAAAATAGTTGTACCATTGGCCACCTCCTGGTTATAGTGGCTTGCCACCTCATTACGTATAAATGCATGGACCTCCTGTGCCTGTTGCGGCGTGGCTGTGAGCCCGGTTCCGATAGCCCAAACCGGCTCATAGGCAAGCACCACATTACCGAAATCAAGGTCTGCCAAGTGAAACACCCCTTTTTCCAATTGGGTGCGGATCACATCGAAATAGCGGTCGGATTCGCGCTCTTCCTGGGTTTCACCGATACAGAAAATAGGAACCAGCCCGTGTTTCAATGCCGCATCGACCTTTCTGCTAAGCTGGTCATTATCCTCGTGGAAGTACGCACGCCGTTCGGAGTGGCCCAAGATAACATGGGTAGCGCCCGTGGATTTGAGCTGCGAAGCGGCTATCTCACCAGTGTAAGCACCAGACTCCTGGAAGTAGATATTTTGGCCGCCCACGGCGACCCGGGTAGACCCGGCAGCCAATTGGGCGATGCCATGAAGGTGGATAAACGGCGCACAGACCACTATTCCCTGCTCTCCGATTACCTCATCGTTAGCCATATTCACAATTTCCGAAAAAAGACTAATCCCTTGCTGATAGTCAAGGTTCATTTTCCAATTTCCGGCAACAATTTTCTTTCGTATCATATGCTGTATAGTTTTATTTAATTAAGTCCAACAATCTATTACTGATAATCTCGGTATTTCCGGGTCTGCTCGAACACGGCCACCAACAACCTTTTTTCGACATCGTCAAAGTGCATACCGCGCCGCTCATATACCGATTCAAGCGTCTCGAAGAGCTTCTCGAGCCGGTATCCTGAAAACCCTTCGGCGCTCCCCCATGAAAAATCGGGGATAAACGTAGGCGGCATACCGGGGTGATAGACGCTTGCGCCCACGCCCACCACCGTGCCTGTATTGAAAGCGGTATTGATGGCACACCGCACGTGGTCTGCCATAATCATTCCGCAAAACTGCAAACCGGTATCCCGATAGCCGGCCTGCTTATAATCATATAAACGTACGGATTTATAATTGTTCTTTAAATTCGAATTATTTGTATCGGCGCCCCAATTGCAACCTTCGCCCAGCACCGAACTTCCGAGGTACCCATCGTGCCCCTTGGCAGAACGTCCCCAGATGACGCAGGTATTGAGCTCGCCACCCACCCGCGAATAGGGCCCTACCGACACATTGCTGTAAATGCGTGTGCCCATTTTTACTTGCGAGTTTTCGCCCAATGCAAATGCACCCCGGATGAGGCTTCCCTCCCACACTTCGCTGTTTCTGCCCAGGTAGATGGGCCCTCTGGTACTGTTGAATGTCGAGCACTCCGCCTGGGCTCCCTCTTCGGCAAAAAAACGGCTGCCGATGAAATGGTTGCTATCGGAAAGTGCGGCCGACTGGCGGCCCGCGGTAAGCAGGTCGAAATCCAGCGCAATCTGTTCGCCATTCTGCAAGAAGATATCTTCGGGGTGGTTTACCATCACCACAGGGTGTTGGTAATGCTTAGGAGAATAATCGGCCAGGACTGGGTGGCCGGCACCCTGCAGCGCCTCCGGTACCGTGCGCAGGGCGATGAATTCGTCACCGAGGAGCAGGGCCTCGCCCGTTTGGAGTGCGTGTACCGCGTCGGCCAACCGGCCATCCGGGCAGCAGTTACCCCGCACCAGCAGGATGTCGCCATGGAGCTGGCCCAGCGGGTATTTCTCCTGCAGGTAGTCTTCGGTGAAGAACGAATGTGATGCTTGCAGCCGCTTCGCCCACTTCTCCGCAATGGTAAGTATGCCGACACGCAAATCGGCCACCGGGCGTGTCAGTGCCAATGGATACAGCCCTATCCGCCATTCCGCCTTGTCAAATAAAACGATATGCATAGGTTTCCATTTAGAACGGCTAAAATAAAAAAGTCCCGATAAAATATCGGGACTAATATTTTTTTAAATATTACCGCGTTACTTTTTGTTGTAACGGCTACGGAATTTATCGATACGCCCTGCAGTATCGACCAATTTCATCTTACCGGTATAAAAAGGGTGAGAAGTGTGCGAAATTTCAAGTTTCACCAATGGATATTCATTTCCATCCTCCCACTGAATGGTTTCTTTGGCTTCGATGCACGATTTTGTCAAAAACGCATAATCATTTGACATATCCTTGAAAACCACCAATCTGTAATTCGCTGGATGCAAGTCTTTTTTCATTTTATTTCGAGTTACTATAATCCTAAATGAGCGTGCAAAGATAGGTTATTAGAATTTAAATTCCAACAATAGTTCGTTTAATCGTCGGCTATTTATTGTATATAGTCATCCCTTAAATTCTGTACAACACACTAACAGTCAGT
>NZ_JAMXAY010000070.1 GCF_025460835.1 Parapedobacter soli
CATCAAGGACCACATGATGAAACCCCCGTTCGTGTTCGATGGCAGGAAGTTACTGGGGAAAAACAACTTCCGCGAACTGGACTTCCAATACTATGTGATTGGTGAATCTAAGGCATAAACCCACACTTCAACGAGTAAGTGTATTTATAAAGTAGTGATCGAACAAAAGAATGAGTAAAAAAACGATATTAGTCACCGGAACAGCGGGCTTTATTGGCTTCCACTTGGCTGAAGCCTTATTGAGACAAGGACACCACGTAGTTGGCATTGACAGCATCAATGACTATTACGATGTCGACCTCAAGTATACGCGGCTGGCTGTTAGTGGAATTACAAAAGACAAAATCCGACCCGGGACACCGATTCAAAGCCAGTTGCATGCCAACTACGTATTCCAGCAACAGGACATCGCCGACCGTTCGGATGTGGAGCAGCTGTTCACTGACTATGCCTTTGATTGCGTCATCCACTTAGCCGCCCAACCGGGCGTGCGTTATTCCTTAGAAAATCCCCACGCCTATATACAGGCGAATGTGGTCGGCTTTATAAATATTCTGGAGTGCTGTCGACACCATCGGATCCAGCACTTGGTCTATGCCTCTAGCTCATCGGTCTACGGTATGAACGCCAAGACTCCCTTTAACGAAGATGACCCAGTCGATCATCCAGTGAGCCTATATGCCGCTACTAAAAAGAGCAACGAACTGATGGCTCATACGTATAGCCACTTGTATCAATTGCCGACTACTGGCCTACGCTTTTTTACGGTATACGGACCTTGGGGCCGGCCGGATATGGCGCCGATGCTGTTCGCGGATGCCATTTCCAAGGGGGAGTCGATTAAAGTATTTAATGGCGGAGATATGCAACGCGACTTCACCTATGTGGACGATATAGTAGAAGGGGTCATCCGGGTGAGTGAGAACCCTCCTACCGCGCAAGAAACCCGACCGTTTTATCGCTTGTTTAACATCGGCAATTCCCAACCCGTGGCGCTGATGGATTTTATTCGGGCAATGGAGTACGGCATGGACAAAGAAGCCCAACTGGCCCTGTATCCTATGCAGCCGGGCGACGTCAAAGTGACGTTCGCTGATACCCGAAAACTGGAAGCCGCCACAGGTTACAAGCCAGGTACGGATTTGGATACAGGTGTGCACCGTTTCGTAGCTTGGTATCGGGATTATCAATCAGGACGATTTGTGAATGATCGGACGGGAGCCTTTGTAGCCAGCAAACAAAGTCAAGAAGCTGATGATCCGGAAAGACCATAAAATTAAGGATTCCCGTACCTTGATTATGGGTATCACCTTTAAAGAAAACTGTCCCGATATCCGTAATACGCGAGTGGTAGACATCTACCAAGAACTCGTGCAGTTTGGCTTAACGGTCGATATTTATGATCCTTGGGCCGATTCTAAAGAGGTAAAACAAGGATATGGGTTGGATATATTGAATCAAGTTGATGACAACGTAGTCTACGATGCCATTGTAGTGGCGGTGGCCCACAATGAGTTCCTCGATTTCAATTACCAGCAAGTAAAACGCAATAACGGGGTGATTTTTGACACGAAGGCGTGCTTAGATCGAACCCTCGTAGATGGAAGATTGTAAAACAATAATTATGAAGAAAAACTTAATCGTATTTGGTACTAGACCCGAGGCTATTAAAATGGCCCCACTCGTGAAGGAATTTAAAAAGCACTCCGATATGGATACGCGGGTTTGCGTGACGGCGCAACATCGGGAAATGCTAGACCAGGTGCTGGATTTTTTTGAGATCCAGCCAGAATATGACTTGAACCTGATGAAGCCCGGCCAAAACCTGTATAGTCTCACGGCCGACATTATTACGGGCCTGAAACCTGTACTCGAGGAATTCCAACCCAATTATGTGTATGTGCATGGAGATACCACGACAACCATGGCATCGAGCATTGCCGCTTTTTATGCTGGTGCACAGGTTTGTCATGTGGAGGCGGGGCTTCGGACCCATAATAAGCGAGCACCGTTTCCTGAGGAGATTAATAGACAGATTGCCGGTCGCGTATGCGATTACCATTTTGCGCCCACCGAAGCTTCACGTCAAAACTTACTTAATGAGAATGTCGCTGAAGGAAGCATCTTAGTAACCGGCAACACGGTGATAGACGCCCTGTTTGACAGTTCAGAGCGCGTTAAGAACTTGGATAATTCCGAAATCAATACACTCAAGGATATCATCGATTCAAGGAAACGGTTGATTCTTGTGACAGGACACCGCAGGGAGAACCACGGTCAGGGTTTCATAAACATTTGCGAAGCGCTAAAGGCGATTGCTGTCTCCAATCCCGATGTACAGATCATCTATCCAGTACACCTTAACCCGAATGTTAAAAAGCCTGTTTATGAAATCCTGTCGGATATAGATAATATCGAGCTAATTGAGCCCTTAGCCTACCCCGCTTTCGTTTGGTTAATGAATCAGGCTTACCTCATTATTACCGATTCAGGAGGTGTTCAGGAAGAGGCGCCCAGTTTGGGTAAACCTGTACTGGTTATGCGCGAAACCACGGAGCGGCCGGAGGCCGTTGAAGCAGGTACGGTAATCTTAGTCGGTACAGATAAGCAAAAGATTACTATGGAAGCACAGGCCTTATTAGACGACGTCAATCGATACCAGGTCATGAGTGCATTGCATAATCCTTATGGAGATGGGAAGGCCTGCGCCCGAATTGTTAACTTTATCAAAAACTTATAATAACATATAACGATGCAAGCAAAAGTAGTTACCGTTGGCTTGGGGTACATTGGATTGCCCACGTCGGCACTTATTGCCAACAGTGGTATCCCAGTTCATGGCGTGGATGTTTCCCAACATGTTGTGGACACCATCAACGCCGGCAAGATCCATATTGTCGAGCCCGAATTGGATAAAGCTGTAGCTCAAGGCGTGGAGGCCGGTTATTTGAAAGCCGATACCAAGCCTGTGGTGGCAGACACGTATTTGGTAGTAGTTCCTACCCCTTTCAAGGGTGACCACCAACCTGATATTTCGTACGTTCAGGCTGCAACCGAAAACATCATTCCGTTGCTTAAAGAAGGGGATTTGTATATTATCGAGTCAACTTCACCGGTGGGTACGACGGAGAAGATGATGGAACTCATCTACTCAAAACGACCCGAACTGGAAGGAAAAGTCTATTTGGCGTATTGCCCCGAACGTGTATTACCAGGTAATGTGATGCATGAGCTGGTACACAATGACCGGGTTATTGGAGGTGTTGACGAACAGTCAACGGAAAAGGCGATGGAGTTTTATAGACAGTTTGTCGTTGGCGAACTCCATGCGACCAACGCTCGTACCGCCGAAATGTGCAAATTGACCGAAAATGCGTCGCGTGATTCACAAATAGCGTTTGCCAATGAGCTTTCCTTGATTTGCGACAAAGCGGGTATCAATGTATGGGAATTAATCCGCTTGGCGAATAAACACCCAAGGGTCAATATTTTACAACCTGGGTGCGGAGTAGGTGGCCATTGCATTGCGGTTGACCCGTACTTTATCACAGCCGATTTTCCCATGGAATCGCGGATGATTGCTCAAGCTCGTGCAACCAATAACTACAAACCCTTCTGGTGCGCAGAAAAAGTCAAGTCTGCTCGATTAGAGTTTGAACTGAAGCATGGTCGCCAGCCATCCATTGCTATTATGGGCTTAGCTTTTAAACCGAATATCGATGACTTACGTGAGTCCCCTGCCATCCATATCACAGAGCGCATCCTACAAGATGCGGGCGATGCCGATTTATACATAGTCGAACCGAACGTAGAAGAACACAAAGTATTCAAACTCACCAACTATAGGGATGCTGTGGGTAAAGCCGACATAGTGGTTCTGCTTGTCGCTCACAATGAATTCAAATCCTTAGATTATGACGAGGAACAGATTGTGCTAGATTTTTGTGGCGTTAGAAAATAGATGAATTTATTATTATCAGATGAAAAATCTAACAGTCGTTTCGAGCAACTATCCATCTGACAGATTTCCTGCACGAGGTGCATTTGTCTATAATTTAGTGCAAAAGTTATGTGATTATTATGAAGTTACGGTCATCGCACCGTATAAAATCACAAACTTCCTCACAGCGAATCGTACTAATTATGGGGTCGAACGGGCTCGGGTCATCAGGCCTCGTTACGTTTCACTAGGAAACCGGAAATTACTTGGGATTGATTTTGGGAAATTAAGTCTATACTTTGCTAAAAGAGCAGTATATAAAATTTTAAAGTCTCTGCCCAAACCGGATTTAATATATACGCATTTTTTTTCAAGTGGGTTACTAACAGAAAAGTTTGTTGCCGAAAGCAGCACTCCGTTAATCGTAGCATCTGGAGAATCGTCGTATAAAAGCAGAATAGTTTTTGATAAGAACAGAATCCAAAAGTTTTTAAAGCTGGTGGATTTTGTGGTATGCGTTTCAGAGACTAATTTTGATGCAGTGGAAGCATTAGGCTACGACCCTAGAAAAATGAAAGTGATTCCCAATTCTGTGGATTACGAGCTATTTGCTCCTATTGATAAATTGGAAGCTCGTAAAAAATTGGGGGTTTCGCCGCAAAAATTTGTCGTCGGCTTTATTGGTCATTTTATCCATAGAAAGGGAGTCAACCGCGTCGTGGATGCAATTTCAATGCTAAACGACCCAGATATTGCTCTCATTGCCGTCGGCAAGGGAGAGAAAGCTAGATCTGAAGTGTTTGTTAAATACTTAGAGCCTATGCCTAACTCACAGCTGCCAGGTATAATTAGTGCGTTCGATATCTTTGTCCTACCGACATTAAGCGAAGGACACTGCAATGTCATCGAAGAGGTTAAGGCTTGTCTTGTACCCGTGGTCAGCTCAAAGGGTACGAGCGTTGAAAAACAACTGAACACTCGTACCGGCATACTCCTTGACCCAATGAATATAAACGAAATTGCAGAAAACATCAAGTTACTGAAAGATGATCCAACCCGAATTAATAATATGAAAAAGGCGTTGGATGATGAGCGAGGTAGTAATTCTTTGAGTGTAAGAGCAAAAAAGATATCAGCCGTGATAGATAAGATCGTGGGTGGGTCATCAAGAATTCAGTCGTAAACTTAACACGAATAACAGGTAGCTTGTATGACAGCCTTTATTTTAGTTGGTTCTAATTGAAAACTATAAATTGTACAATAGGTTCGCACCTCAAATAAGGTTCTTTTGTGAGATTAACAACCAACACTTTTGTAAAGCAATAAATGAGCTTAAGAAACAAAGCCCTGGGGGGTGTCTTTTGGACGTTTACTCAACAGTTTAGTGTCCAGATTATAAACTTATTAGTCCAAATAGTCCTCGCTCGTCTGTTAATGCCTGAAGCATTCGGAGTCATAGCTTTATTACAAATTTTTGTGTCAATCGGACAGATTTTAATGGACAGTGGTATGACTTCTTCATTGATTAGAACGAAAGATGCTGATCAAAGGGACTATTCGACAGTTTTTTTTATGAACCTATCGATAAGTATAGGTGTTTATATCTTTTTATTTGCGCTTTCGCCACGCATTGCTGGTTTCTTTGGCCAGCCTATTATTACCTCGATTCTTAGAGTATACGCATTAAGCTTTGTTATACAAGCGCTTTATAGCGTGCAAGTTACTCGACTCACAAAGCAAATGAACTTTAAACTGCAAATGTTAATGCAGATACCTTCATCCATAATTGGGGGTGTTGTGGGTATTTCGTTAGCATTCACTGGGTTTGGAGTATGGAGCTTGGTTTGGTTAAATCTAGCGACGACTAGTTGTTTAATGCTCCAATACTGGATTCGAATTAGCTGGAAACCATCTCCTATAGTTGATGGTAAGCTCCTTAGAAAGCACTTCAATTTTGGCTATAAATTAGCGCTTTCTAGCCTGTTAACTGAGGTTTATCGGAACTCTTATACATTTATTATTGGAAAGGTGTATTCCACCACACAACTTGGATATTATAATCAAGCGAATACATTGAAGATGTTTCCTGTTAGGAATTTGACTACAGCACTTCAAAAAGTTACCTATCCACTTTTTTCCCAAATACAAGATGATGACATTCAACTAAAGAAAGTATTTCGTAGGATTACATCAGTTGTTTTATATGTTGTCGTGCCGATGATGTTCTATCTGATTGTTGTCGCGGATCCTTTGTTTCGACTCGTTTTAACAGAAAAATGGTTGCCGGCCGTTCCCTACTTTCAAGTATTATGTATAAGTGCTGTTTTTTATCCGTTAAGTTTATATAATCTTAATATCATTTCCGCAAAAGGCAGGAGTGATCTACATTTTAGACTTGAAATAATTAAGAAGGTACTCGCATCTCTTTTCTTACTT
The DNA here is from genome assembly GCF_025460835.1 of Parapedobacter soli. Classification (GTDB taxonomy): domain Bacteria; phylum Bacteroidota; class Bacteroidia; order Sphingobacteriales; family Sphingobacteriaceae; genus Parapedobacter; species Parapedobacter soli. The sequence goes on from NZ_JAMXAY010000070.1 coordinate 6,377, forward strand.
TTGATTATACCTTATGGTATATGGGGTATTGTTTATGCCCAAGCAATTAGTCTCGTCATTCATTATATTGTTAATGCATATTATAGTGGAAAGATGATTAATTATAGCCTATCTCAGCAACTTAAAGATGCTCTCCCAGTATTTGTAATTGCAGTTTTGGCTGTAATCATAAGCGTATGTGTAGATAGATTATTGGTCTCCTGGGTTTCCCATTTAGACGTCTTACGTCTAATTTTTGATTTTGTTGTGTTTTTTTTTACATATATTGCTCTTTCCTACATTGTTAGGGTAAAAGCTCTTAAAGAAGTTAAATCAATATTTATTGAAATAAAGCGAAAGTCGTTTAAAGTGAAAAAACAATGAAAATACTTATTGCGGGTGATTTAGTAATACCCGAAAGCGTTGGGTCTGAAAACTTATTAGCAGATGACGTTAAAGGTCTTTTCCAAACTTCAGACTATAATATCCTGAATTTGGAATGTACCGTGACGGATGCAGGCATAGAAAGCCAAATAATTAAAACCGGTCCCCACCTGAAGGGTAATGAATATCTAATAAAATCGGTTCTTAGAGATCTTAAGATAAATTTAGTTACTCTCGCTAATAATCATATTTTAGACTACGGTGCTAAAGGTTTAGTTGATACTATTGAGTTTTGCAAAACTCAAGGGGTTGAATTTGTTGGCGCAGGGAGAACACTACATGAGGCTCAACGGCCTACACGAGTTATTATAGATGGTATCCGCATTTCAATAGTTAACTTTGCTGAGAATGAATGGGCTAGCTCGACTGAACAAACTGCTGGTGCTAATCCTATGGATATTGTTGAGAATGTAAGGGTTATCAAAAAAGAAAAAAAGAACTCTGACTTCGTATTTGTGATTATTCATGGTGGACACGAGTACTACAATTTACCTAGTCCAAGAATACAAAAGCAATATAGATTTTATGTTGACAATGGTGCGGATTTGATTGTAGGTCATCATCCTCATTGTATTAGCGGACATGAAATCTATAATGGGGTTCCCATTTATTATAGTTTGGGGAATTTCCTATTTGCAAAGGAAAAAAACACGAATGGATGGTATCTTGGTATAGTACTCGCATTAAATATCTCCAATAATGGCACTATAGAAACTCAAGCTATACCCGTACAATTGGACCGAACTAGCTTTATACTCAAAACGCTGCCGGATGACGAAGAAAAAGCATTTAATAATGACTTTCAGAAGTTTAATGAAATCATTGGCAATAAGGAAAAATTAGAAAAGAGTTGGGAAGAGTATGTGTCGTCAAGAACATATCAGTTTTTAAACAATTGGTCTCCAGCGTCGTTCATAAAGAACAGATATATTTATGGGTTAATGAATAAGCTAGGTTTTTCGAGATTTCTCATGAATGAACACTATACGAAAGCGAAATTAAACTTGATAAGATGTGAAGCCCATGCCGATTTATCTAAAAAGATTTTAAAAAAACATTTAAGTAGCAATGAAATCGATAAAATTAGCAATCCATCATAGAGCAGGAAGCTTTTCCGAACAATGGATAGCCTATTGTCGCGAAAAAAAAATCCCGTTTAAGATAGTAAATTGTTATCATTCTGATATTATTCAGCAACTGCAGGATTGTGATGCCTTAATGTGGCATCACGATTTTACTGTCTACCAAGACTTGCTTTTTGCGAAGGAGTTGTTATTCTCGATACAGCATTCGGGCAAAAAAGTTTTTCCCGACTTTCATAGTACATGGCACTATGACGATAAGATCGGTCAAAAGTATCTATTGGAAAGCATAGGAGCTCCAGTTATTCCGACATATGTTTTTTATGACAAAAAAAGTGCTTTAACATGGATTAGAGATGTTACTTTTCCTAAAGTCTTCAAACTGAAAGGAGGCTCAGGAGCAAGGAATGTTAGGCTCGTTAAAAACCAACGACAAGCAAGAAAACTAGTTAACCGGTGTTTTGGAAGAGGGTTCTCACAGTATAATAAGTTCGGTAGTATAAAAGAAAGAATAAGGAGGTTCAGAGAAGGGAAAGCACCTTTTTATCGTATCCTCACCGGTATCGGGCGAGTTTTTATTGTTCCTGAAAAAGCAAGAATGGTTGGGGCAGAAAAGGGGTATGCGTATTTCCAAGAATTTATCCCTAACAATGATTATGACATACGTCTTATAGTTATTGGAGACAAAGCTTATGGCATGAAACGTATGAATAGAAAAAACGACTTTCGAGCCTCTGGAAGTGCCAACTTTGTTTACGACCCGATCCCCCCCCGGGTCCTCAAAATCGCTTTTGAAACAAGCGAGAAGCTAAAGCTTCAAAGTGTAGCCTTTGACTTTGTATACGATGAAGAACGAAATCCTTTAATAGTTGAAATAAGTTATTGTTTTGGGACCAAAGGATCGAGTAAATGTCCTGGTTATTGGGATAAAGATTTGAACTGGTACGAAGGACAGTTCGACCCACAAGGGTGGATGGTAGAGAACCTTATAAAGCAGTAAATTTGATGTCGGAAATGAAAAGCACACGACAGGTTTTAATTAAAGCAGCGTCTCTGTTTATTGTTTTTTCATTTCTTTTGCCAGTGATTAAAGTGGGAGGAGTGGGGTTTAAGCCCGACTTGATCGCGCTAGTACTAGTGACCCCATTTCTTCTGCTAACCCGTAAAATCCACCGATTTAAAATTACAAAACGCTTCAAGTTTATAGCAATATTGTTGTTGTTTACTATGGCTGTCTCAAATAATTTTGGGGCATACAGGTGGGGGCCATCCAATTATTCTTTTCTTTTCCCTACCGAATATTTACAAATATTTTCTAGGGTGGGGGTATTCTTTCTTTTTATATATGTTGGTAACTTCCAAGTCGTAACGGAAAGATACTTTATAAAGTTTTTAAGTGTTGTGTTCTTAATCGGGTTAATCTGGGGTACTGCGCAGTTCTTAGGAATAGGGTTTGTTAATAAAATATCAGTTGATTTTTATGCGTTAACAGGTAAGCAACAGGTGGGGTTTGAGCGAGCAAATGTACGCGGGTTTGGTACCGCTGGGAATATTATTACTTGGGGCGGGCTGTGCTGTATTATTTTCTACTTCTACTATTTTCTTTGTGATTATTCTAGAGTTCTTAAGGTGTCCGGCTGTCTTCTGAGTATTGCAAATATCGCCTTCAGCGCCAGTCGAGCGTCTATGATTGCGCTCCTACTGTCTTTTCTCTTAGTATTCTTACTCAAAATTATCTTGGAGCGTAATTTTGTTAAAACGTTAAGAACAATTACGTCAGTAGTGATCGGGATAACTGTCCTGTATTTAATTGCTATACAAATTATACCAGACAGGATCTCCTATATTGAATCGAGATTCACATATGCTGAACGCGACATGACCGAAGAAGGAAGGGGGAGACAAATCGCATTTTTCTTCCACTTGTTTAGTCAAGATAGTAACAACTTTTTGTTTGGTATAGGCAAGCCTGTTTTGAATGATATTGATTATTTAGAAGTAGAACCAGCGTTTTTATTTATTGCATATGGTGTGGTGGGAGTTCTGCTTCACTATTTGCTCGTATATTATTATTACCGCACAGTGTGGGAGACTAAGGAAATATCGAAATCTAGATTCTTGTTTTTGTTTTCAATCATGACGGCAATGCTTATATTCTCCCTCGGATTCTTTTTTTTCAGAGAACCATACTCTGGCATGCTTTTTTGGAGCTTAGCAGGGTACTTCCTTGGTTGCTCCATGAGAGAACAAACAACTATGTTAAGTTTTAAAAAATAATTTACTATGACGTTAAAATCCACAATCTGTAGTCTTCTGCTAGTTACGTTGATGTTGCAAGCTGTTTATCCACAGCAAGGTCAGAGTCTTTGGCTTGAGAGTTTTGAGAGAGAACTATCTGGCGAGGAAGGATTCCATCCTGACGGGAAGAAAAAAAACACACTGAATCAGATACTCACAATAAGTAAGTCTGGAAATTCATTTAATTTCATGTACTTAGGGCCTCTAGTAGACGCGTTAAATAATATGTACTTAGCAAGTGACGATGAGAAATACCTAAAATATAATCATCAAATACTGGAAAATCTAATCACGGCAAGCACAGACTCAAAAATTAAGAAAGGTGCTAAGTCATGGTATGTCTCTTCTAATCAAGAAGCATACAGTGGCGCAAATGGCAACGAATGGATGCTATTTGAAGGTCATCTCTTTCGATATATTGTACAGTATTTATATATAGTTCAAGACAGGTTTTCAAAACTGGAGTCGGAAGATATAAAGTCTAATTTTTCTAAACAAGTAGAGTTCGTCGTTCTTAATGTTTGGGATAAGTGGATAACTCACAGTGTAGCAACACATGGTGACCTCACTAATTTTTATGGTGTTAGGCTGCATATTGGCTCTCATTGGGCTACAATAGCTATCTTCCTCGAGGACATGGTAGAAGATGAAGCAAAACAAAACGAATTAAGGAGGTTTTACTCATCTTACAACTTCCATCTACGGAGAAATATCGGGTTAACGAATGACAAGCTTTATTGGGATTCAACCTGGGATACTCCCTTTCTTGCCGCACATATAGATCGAAGGAGCCGAGGTTATGACAAAAAAAGGACGCAAGATGTGGCCCATGGGAACCACGTTCTTCAGTATATATACAGTGCCGTCAAGTTAAAAAAGGGGTGGTCAAAAACCGACGTCAATTTTTTTTCTCAAGTTTTTCTCAAAAATGTTATAAATCAAGAGAATTTGATAAGTAGAGATGTTGATGGAAGCGGTGACTATAGTTACAGAAATATATCAGATGGTTGGGCAAAATTGGCTTTTTATAACGATGACGTTAAGTCTAAACTTTACGAGTATTATAAGAAGAATCAATCAAATGTGGAGCAGAGTTATCAGAACCTACAATTCTTTGCAGTTATGTGTTTACTCGAGTCTAAATCTCAACATCATTAATATCATACATGAGAGTTTGTCATTTAATCAAAACAACCGCGCTAAAATCTGATGGACGATTACAAAAGTGGATAAAATCCCTAAAGGTTAAGGGATATCACTCGGATATACTTATCCTGCAAGATAATAATAGTGATAGTTACGAAGAAGGCCCTTATAATAGCGCGGTTAATAAAATTGCACTACAAAGCCGAAGGCTATTTAAACAACGGAAAGGTTATTTTTTTAAAGTACCTGAATACGCGATAAAAACCTTTTTTTTTCTGAGAAAGCAGAAGAATACCGACGTATTTGTTTTTCATGATGTACAGCAATATTTAAATCTTTTCATAGCGACTATTTTTTTTAGGAATAAACAAATAATATGGGACTTGCATGAATTGCCCCATAACGTTATGTTTAGACACTCATTGTTTCGTTCCTTTTTAAAGTACTTATTAAAAAACGTTGATGTTGTCATTTATACTAATCAAGAACGAAGAGATTATATTATTGATAAGCTAAATGTTCAAGAGAAAGCGTATACCATTCTCAATAATTTCCCGGACTTAGATTACATAAATAAAAACAAGACACCTCTTCCGACAGAACTCAAGAGTTTAAGGCCAGACCTCCCTTATATTATCTGGCTTGGTGCCGCTACTGCAGGTAGAAACTTTGACACTTTTTTAAAAACTTATGATACTGTACTAAGTAGTCGTTTTAATCTCGTGATTTTAGGTAGAATAGATTCCGAGTTCCGTTTGATATTAAATAAATATATAGATGTTAAATATTGTTATAATGCATTTATACCTCAACAGAAAATGATTAATTATATTGATAATGCTTATTTCTCAGTAGTGCTTTATAATTGCCAGAATCCAAATAATTTGTATTGTGAACCAAATCGACTTTATCAATTAATCACTCGCCACATACCTTGTGTAGTCGGCCATAATCCTACAATGAGTAATATTATAAACAAAACAGGAGGCGCAGTGGTATTATCTGACGATGGTAGCGAGGTTCAATACTTAAGTCAGAGCATCAATGAGCTGCTGACGAGTTTAAATGATTTCAAGACACGGCTGGAAACTAATTCGATAATTGAAAAGCTAAATTGGGACGACCAGTTTGATAATGATGTTGCACCTTTAGTACGTGGTCATTTCAAAAGTAAGCTAAAGGTAGATACAATCTGACCGTTTGATAAACCAGCGTCATGTACTAGCGTCAAGTTCTAATATGAAAATTTTAAATATACTTTTAATCCATCAATACTTCAAAGAGTCCGAGATTACTGGTGGCGCTCGTTTTAATGAGATGGTCCGTGTCTGGAAAGCAGAAGGTCACCATGTAACTGTGATATCAGGCAATCTGGATGGGCCATCGGCGGTAAAGCGATCGGAATATAAGGGAAAGTTTGTGGTTAGAAAACATCAAGAGGGAGTTGAAGTCTTGAGATGCTATGTTTCTGAGTCATACAACAAAAGCTTTCTGGGCCGATTGTGGGCGTATTTTTCGTTTGTGTTTTCTGGAACGTTTGCTGGTCTTTTTAGGGTAAAGGGTAAGTACGATGTCATTCTGGTAACGAGCCCCCCACTTTTTGTAGGAATCATTGCTTATATTCTTTCAAAGGCTAAGCGTATTCCATTTGTGTTTGAGATAAGGGATCTTTGGCCTGAATCTGCAATTGACACCGGAATATTGTCAAATAAGACGATAATTAAATTTGCATACTGGTTTGAACGTTTTATTTATCGTCGAGCGAAGTTAATTAATGTTCTTACTCCAGCATTTCGTTCAACGTTGATTGAAAAAAAAGGGGTTCCAGCGTCAAAAATAATCGAAATACCTAACGCGGCAGACTTTGATATGTCAGACAAATTGTTAGCCGATTTTGATGCGAGTGAATTCAAGGAGGAACTAGGATGGAAAGAGAAGTTTGTTATAATTTATGTCGGGGCTCATGGGGTTGCAAACGGCCTACATCAGATATTGGAGACAGCTGATATATTAAAGGAAACTAACGCGCTTTTCGTACTAATCGGGGATGGAATGAAGAAAAATCAGTTAATAGCAGAAGCAAAAAGGTTGAATTTGAATAATGTTATTTTTAAAGAACCGATACCGAAGAAAGAAGTTCTAAAGTTTGTCTTAGCGTCTGATATGGGGACTTCTGTTTTAATAAAGAATGATACCTTTAAAACGGTTTATTCTAATAAAACGTTTGATTATATGTCTTGTAAAAAGCCCATTCTAATGGCTATTGATGGCGTGTCAAGGGAATTAGTAGAGGTAGCTGATGCTGGTATTTACGTTCAGCCTGAAAACCCTAACGACTTTGCCAACAAAGTACTTCTCTACATGAATGATAAAAAAAAAATAGAAAGTCAAGGAGAGAATGGCTATCATTACGCCAAAAGGAATTTTGACCGTAATAAGTTAGCGGTTAAATATTTAAATGAACTTAAGAAAATCTAAAGATGTATAGATTGTTCTTTAAAAGGTTTTTAGACATTTGTTGTTCCATAATCGGACTCATGATATTGTCACCCTTTTTTATTTTTGTATTGATTGTTTTAACTTATTTAAATCGCGGCAAACCTTTTTTCTTTCAACAGAGGCCAGGTAAGAACGAACGTTTGTTTAAAATCATCAAGTTTAAATCGATGAATGACGCAACGGACGAACACGGGAACCTGCTCCCAGATTCCCAGCGCTTGACCCCTGTGGGAGCTTTCGTTCGTAAAACCTCATTGGATGAGATTCCCCAATTGATTAATGTTCTTAAAGGCGATATGAGCTTAATCGGGCCACGACCATTATTAGTACGATACTTAGATTATTATACCCCACGCGAAAAACTCAGACACAGTGTTCGGCCCGGAATTACGGGGTGGGCTCAAGTAAATGGCCGGAACACCATAAATTGGGATGAGCGCTTAGAGCTTGATGTACAGTATGTGGAAAATCTTTCGTTTAGACTGGATATAATGATTTTATGGAAGACGGTTAAAAGCGTTATCCAACGAAAAGATATAGTTTTAATCCCAGGAGAGACAATGTCTACTCTTGACAAACATAGGCAATGAGAAAGGTTATAGTTTTTGGTAACGTTCCGCTTGCAACTTGGGTGGTTGAGCGAATATTATCCCATTCCAAACTTGATTTAGTAGGTGTTGTTTGTGATCCGTATGAAGAAGATCATTTTCACAATCATGGAATGAGTGAAAAAAGCTTATATAGTTACTGTTTAAATAACGAGATAAAAATTCTTGGATTTGATGAGGCCGGAGATCTTGCGAATAAAACATCAATTCTTGGAGTATCTGTGCGATATCATCGCCTGTTTAAAAAGGAGTATTATGAACGCTTTAATCCGGGAATAATAAATCTTCATGGGGGGGAATTACCTAGATATAGAGGGGCGAACATTGCGAATTATGCTATACTTGAAAGTGCACCACGAATTGGGGGTACCCTTCACTTTATTGCTGAGGGTATCGATAGTGGAGATATTGTCGAGCGAGTAACTAAAAAAGTTGATATTAATAAAATGACTGCTTTTGGTTTTTTTTCTAAAACTCTTGAAGCATTGAAAGAAGCATTTACTTTGTTTCTGGAACGTAACGATGTACAGGATGAAAGCTTAGAGCTGAAAGCTACTCCACAAACTGTTTACGAAGAAGCTGGAGAAGTTAACCGACTCTACTATAAAAAAAACATTGAGAAAAAAAGAATGTTGAGTTTTTCAGATGTTGGAGAATGGGAAGAGTTATATCGGCTTGCTAGGGCGTACACTTTCCCAGGACATGAAGGTTTGGTTTTAGTCAATGGCGATGAGAAGATAGAACTTAGAGTTGTGAGTGATGATCGAGCAGATTCACAATAGAACGGCAATTTTCCGCGACGACCTCTACCCCTTTTTAGGGGGTGGCAATAAGGGGCGGAAAATGGATGCCATTGCGGTAGATATTTTCAATCAAAAAGCCAATGCGCTAGTAACTACGGGGGGGATACAATCCAATCATTGCAGGGCTGTTGCCGTGTTCAGTGCACAGCACGGTATGGATTGCACACTGGTTTTACACGGTTCGAAAGAAGCGTTTTATAGCCAATCCGGTAATGCGAAAATCATGCGCTTGTCTGGAGCTGATATCATCTTTGTAGACGAAGCAAAGCACATTGGACAGGCCATGGATAGCGCTATGGACACGTATCGCAAACGGAGCCTCAACCCTTATTATATTTGGGGAGGTGGCCACACAATGGAAGGAGGAAAAGCTTATATTGATGCGGTCGACGAGCTAAATACATACTGCAAACAAAACAACTGGCAACCCTCTCATCTTTTTTTGGCTTCTGGTACAGGTTCTACGCAGTCCGGTATATTGGCAGGCTTGGATAAGCTGGACATGGACACCCGCGTGGTCGGAATATCTGTTGGGAGAAAGTCGAAGCAAGCAGAAACTATCGTGCGGGACTTTTACCGTGATCTTTGTACGTATTACCAAATTGCCTGCAAAGATAAGTCATCCGTTGTTTTGGATGATTATCTTTGTGGCGGTTACGGCAGCTATAATCAGGACATCAAAGACATAAGCGACCGGTCGCTAAAAGACTACGGATTCACATTGGATACTTGTTATACGGCCAAGGCTTTTTACGGTATGCTCGATTATATTGACAACCATAATATTAACCCGAAAGATGTGCTTTTTTGGCATACTGGCGGTGTTTTTAATTTTTTAGCAGAATAAGATGAATATCCTTTTTACCTGCGCTGGGCGGCGAAATTACCTTGTGAACTATTTCAAAGAAGCTTTGGACGGTACAGGGAAGGTGTTTGCTACGGATATGCAGCTTACCGCTCCTGCCTTAGTTGACGCTGATGTGGCTATAAAAGTGCCCGCGATATACGATCAAGCCTACATACCGTCATTGATAAATATTATAAAAGAGAATCGAATTCATGCGGTCATTTCCTTAAACGATCTTGAGCTTCCAATCTTGTCGGCAAATAAACCGGCCTTAGAGGCTTTGGGAACAAAGGTAATCGTGGCAGAAGAAGATGTGATAGATATTGCCTTTGACAAATGGGAAACTGTTAAATTCCTGGAAAAACACGGGCTAAGATCTCCGAAAACATTTATTGATTTAGAAGCTGCATTCCAGGCAATAGATGCCGAAGAGTTATCATTCCCGTTGGTCATTAAACCAAGATGGGGTAGCGCTTCAATCGGCATTGATTTCCCGGAAAACAAAGAGGAGCTAGAGTTGGCGTACCGATTACAATCTGTCCGGTTGAAAAAGACGATTCTTGCTGAAGCAAGCAAGGAAGATGCAGATCGTGCTATCTTAATTCAAGAGAAGATCCCAGGTAGCGAATACGGGATGGACGTTCTGAATGACTTTGAAGGCAATTACTTCGGAACATTTGTAAGGCAAAAGCTGGCGATGCGCTCAGGCGAAACAGACAAAGCGATTTCGGTTATCGATAAACGATTTGAAGAAGTTGGAAGAGTGATAGGTACGCACCTCAAGCATATCGGTAACCTAGACTGTGATGTGTTTGAGCATGATGGAGAGCTGTATGTGCTGGAGCTAAACCCTCGTTTTGGTGGGGGCTATCCATTTTCGCACGAAGCAGGTAATAATACGGCAAGAATTTACATCGAATGGTTAAAAGGTAATCAGGATGTTTCGCGGTTCTCCAGCTATCGTCCAGGAGTGATGCTTGCGAAATGTGACCGCCTATTAAAAGTTAATTAGTAATAAATGAACCCTAAAATCTGGCTCTCCTCTCCCCACATGGGCAGTAAAGAATTTGAATACGTAAAAGAAGCGTTTGATACGAATTGGATTGCACCATTAGGCCCACACGTAAACGGCTTTGAACAAGACATTGCGACCCGATTAGGCCACGGGGTACATGTGGCTGCGTTGAGTGCGGGCACCGCCGCCCTCCATCTTGCACTCATCCAGCTTGGTGTGCAGTACGGCGATGAGGTGATCTGTCAATCCATGACATTTTCGGCATCTGCAAACCCGATTAAATATCAAGGTGCTATTCCGGTATTCGTAGACAGCGAGTCCGATACATGGAACATGGATCCAGAAGTGCTACGGGAGACGATTCGCGATCGCTTCTCTAGGGGCAAGAAGCCTAAAGCTATTATAGTAGTACACCTCTACGGAATGCCGGCTAAGATGGACGAAATTTTGGCTGTGGCTAAGGAATTTGATATTCCGGTTATCGAAGATGCCGCTGAGGCACTCGGGTCTATGTATAAAGGTAGAGCTGCCGGAACATTCGGTGATTTTGGCATTCTTTCTTTTAACGGCAATAAAATCATCACTACCTCTGGTGGAGGAGCCTTAGTGTCTAAGAGTGAGGAAGCGATAAGGCATACGCGATTTCTAGCTACCCAGGCCCGAGATAGCGCGCCGCACTATCAACATTCACACGTGGGTTATAACTACCGGATGAGTAATGTGTGCGCGGGTATTGGCCGCGGACAAATGGAGGTACTGACCGACCGTGTGAATAGGCGCCGGGAGATTAATCAATACTATCGTGAAGCATTTAAAGACTTGGACGGGATCACGTTCCTTTCTGAACCATCGGCTGATTATTATTCGAACTTTTGGCTGACTACCGTCCTAGTTGACCATCCGGAAGTTACGCGAGAGGATATTCGTTTGGCACTCGAAGCGGACAATATCGAGTCGCGCCCCCTATGGAAGCCAATGCACCTGCAGCCTGTATTTGAAGATGCGCCATTTTATGGCGACGGCACCTCCGAAAGATTATTTGAAAAGGGGCTGTGTTTACCGTCAGGGTCGAATTTAATAGAGGATGACCTTCAACGGGTGGTAAAAATAGTGCGGAGGTTATTTGTGGACTAGATTGGTCGGGTTTAAGAACATGGTTTTTGATAGGCTTAAGTGCCGGATGATGGACCACCCGATATGTCGAGGCTCGTAAAAGCAATTGCACTGGCAGCGAGTTGTCTCGCCTGTTGCCTCGTAGTTATATTATAAATAGACGAGTGAGCGTAGTTGTCCGGTAGTGGTGTATGCTTGCATTCGCAGCCCAAAGATATAGGTACAGCAGCTTTAATCTTTACCAAAGCATGGGTGTCAATATCGAAGGTGGTATATATATCGTCAACCAAACGCTCCAAATTTACGGAGAGCGCATTATCCAAATCAAGTTTGGATATCTTGAAAACAGCACTTGTAATTCTACCATTAGTGATAAAATTAGGGATTCTTTTCACTCTGCGGTGCAATGTGTCTTCGTCGGTAATGGTATGTATTTCAGGCTCGGCTTGCGTAGTCATTATTGAAAATATTCTGCAATATAATCTATGGTGTCAAGAGGCAAAGTAACCGTGTCAATTAATGAATTGCTTTGATTAAATTTGAGTAACTCAAACGAGTCGTCAAACACTTCCAGCTCATAATCAAAAGGAGGAGCTGAAATGTCGATCTGAATTCCCCCGTTGTCCAACGGATAACAAATGTCCACTTTAAAACGGGCTGAATTCTCTATGTTACGAATTAAGCGGATGCTATTTAAAATGGCGGCTTCCGATGGTTTGGTAGCACCATACCCATTCCAGTCGTCTTCCAATGTCCGGAATGACTTAACTGCCTCAATGCTCTCGGAGTCTCTTATCTGAATCGTTTCCGGGAGTGAATAACGAGGCAATACAACCATTTCAGCAGTATCAAAAACATCAATTATTGGTGCCTGGCGAATATCAGTTGAATACCTGCCGATGGATATCCTCTTCGGGCTAAGAGATGAATAGCCAAGAGCGCCATCGAGCAAAAGGTTTGGCGGACAATCAGTATTGGACGAAGAATACGTTGTATCAATCATTTTTTATCCAGACTATTCCTTCCCAAGACTCTCGTCTTTTTTTATTTGATCACTAAAATTTTTAAACATATCTGCTATCCTATGAAAGTGTGGCGTAGTTGAAATGAGCCTGTGTGTTATCCTAGAGGAGTTATTATTGGGGTTTTTAAGGCATATACCAATTTCAACTTCTTCTTGGTTTGCAGATAAAATCATAACCTGATTAGTAAATATAGCAGGTATAAGATCGTTCCACATTAATTGATGGCCCTGACCCTCGTCGTTAGGCACTTTTTTGTCCATCTTATTTATTTTTAATTTTATGCTTAATGACACTAGTGTCCCATTAAAATTGGGACGTTTTAAAAATTAAATAA